>JAQUHG010000009.1 GCA_028683735.1 Tolumonas sp.
ATCCAATACATCTTTCAGTTCATTTTCTTTCAACTGTAGCTTACGTGCCAGATTACGGTAATCACGCGCACCCAGCAGATCCATATGATCTTTTATAGCCAATCGGGCTTCATTTAACCAGGGGGTATCGGCACTGAATTGATTTAATTGGATCAGCAGGCACTCTTGTACCGAGCGGGCTGCGACACCAATTGGGTCAAAATGTTGAATTCGTTTTAAGACGGCCTCGACTTCATCCATCTCGACTGATTCGTCGGCATTGTTAACCGCCAGCAGGATTTCATCGAGCGAGGTGATCAGATAACCGGACTCATCGATACTATCGATGATCGTTAAGGCAATAGCTTCATCCTGATCACTGAACGGAGTTAACCGCATTTGCCACAGCAGATAGTCTTGTAATGTTTCGGTGGTTTCTCCCTGATACACGGGTTCGTCATCACTGTTCATCAGACCACTGCCTGAGGATGAAGAACCAGAGGCGGAATACACTTCATCCCAAGTGGTATCCATAGGCAGTTCTTCAGGCATATTTTCTTGTGCCTGTGCCATCTCTTCACTGCTGTCCGGTGGGGTAAAATCGTCATCATCAGGAATTTCCGGCGTCGCGATATCCGCATCATCCTCTTGTTCTAACAAAGGATTTGCATCAATAGCTTGCTGGATCTCCTGCTGTAATTCCAAAGTGGACAGTTGCAGCAGACGAATTGCTTGTTGCAATTGTGGGGTCATGGCAAGTTGTTGGCCAAGACGCAACTGTAAGGTCGGCTTCATCTACGTGGATGTGTCCTTATCTCTAATTTCCATGTCGGTGTCAGGGGTAAGCCATTAGGCTACCAAACAATACACCCTCTGACAGACCGCGATTTAATTATGGCTGATTACTGCCATTGACACACTTTTTACAGGGTAAATCCTTCACCCAGATAAACTTGTCTAACGTGTTCGTTTTGCAATACTTCTGCAGGTGTCCCTTCGGCGATCAGATTGCCGTGGCTGACAATATATGCTTTTTCGCAGACATCCAAGGTTTCACGCACATTATGATCAGTAATTAATACGCCAAGTCCGCGATCACGTAAATGTTCAATGATCCGTTTGATGTCAATGACCGAAATCGGGTCAACACCGGCAAATGGTTCATCCAGCAGAATAAAGCGAGGTTCCACGGCCAGCGCCCGGGCAATTTCAACGCGGCGGCGTTCACCACCAGACAGACTCATCCCGGTGTTTTTACGGATATGCCCGATGTGGAATTCTTCCAGCAGCGCTTCTACCTTTTCCTGCTGTTCAGCACGGCTGAGTTCGCTACGCAGTTGTAATACACCCAGCAGGTTCTCTTCCACGGTCAGGCGACGAAAGATCGACGCTTCCTGTGGTAAATAACCGATACCGTGACGTGCCCGCTGATGCATCGGCATGGCGGTGATATCCAGCTGATCGATGGTGACGGTGCCGCCATCCTGCGGTACCAGCCCGACTATCATATAGAATGAGGTCGTTTTTCCCGCGCCATTCGGGCCGAGCAGACCGACCACTTGCCCCGTTGCTACCTGCAGGCTGACGTTTTGTACTACTTGTCGGCCTTTGTAGCTTTTTTTCAGGCCGCTTGCTTGCAAAAGTGCCATAGAATTAAGGTTTGCCTGCTTTATTAAATTCATCGATTTCCTGTGGAAGGAAAATAGTCTTCACACGGGAACCTTTGCCACTGCTTTGGGCGATCATTTGCTGTTTCTGAATGTCATAGCGGATCACATCACCGTTCACCTGGTTGTCATTTTGCTTCAGTTCGGCTTTCCCGGTCAGTGTGACTAGGCGATCTTTTAATTGGTAACGTAGTTCACTGGCACTGGCATTCACCGGTTTGCCATTATCCAGAATTTGGAAAAAAGTCGCTGGCCGGCCAGAGGCTATCATCTCATCATCACCTTTGGTATGACGTAATACCACCACCTTGTCGGCATGGATAATGATCGAGCCTTGTGTGATCACGACATCTTGCAAAAATGTGGCTTTGTTTTCATTCATTTCAGCTTGTTGACTGCCGGAGTCAATGGTCACCGGTTGCTGGTAATCGGACTCTTTGGCTTGCAGACCGCTGACAGAAAGCAGTAATAACAAGCCGAAACTAGCGTGGCTTAAAGTAAGTGGCATGGCCTTGTTCCAAAATTTGGTAGCGTTTGGTATTGAGATCAGCATGTAAGCCGACACCTTGCACATGATAATCCGGACTATCAATAGTTACGGGTTTATCGCTGGTTATCTGGCGCGTGTTCATATCCATATCCAGATATGAAGTTTGCATTTGATCGACATTTAACGCCGGGTTGTGATTTTTAATCACTACATTATCGCGCAAGATAATACGGTCATTGCCAAACAATTTCCCGGTCTTGGCGGAAATATTCCAGGCAGTTTGTCCGTTAAGTTCAAAGGTTTGTAATACCGGGTGCAGAGCATCGGTGATTTTATTGTATTCATAATACAATGCTTGTTCTGCGGTCAGGATATCCATCAATTTGCCATCGGCCGTGTAACGCCAGCTGTGCAAATGGGTGGCAGTAAAACTAGGCAGTGAAACATCTTTCTTTTTCACCTGACTATTACTGTTATCTTCTTGTGACGACCACCGCCATGCCAGTAGTGACACCGCAAACAGCAGTATAATCAGCAGTGTTTGCCGATTGATCATACTGAAGTTCCTTGTGCGCTTTCGAGTTGCCCGCGCGCTTGTAGTATTAAATCACACACTTCACGTACTGCGCCTTCGCCACCTCGGGTACGGGTGACTAAATTGGCTTGTTGTAAAACCGAGGGATGTGCATTGGCGACCGCAATACCTAATGCGGCACTGTGCATTACCGGCAGGTCAATGACATCATCGCCGATGTAGGCGGCTTGTGATGCCATCAGATCCAGTTTATCCAGCAGGTCTTCAAATGCAGGTAACTTATTGCCTTGCCCTTGATAAATATGCTGCACACCGAGCGCTTGCATCCGGCGCTGAACGATTTGTGAATTCCGACCTGTGATCACGGCGACATCAATTCCGGCATTCAGTAAGGCTTTGATACCAAAGCCATCATGGGTGTGGAATGTTTTTAGTTCTTCACCCTCATTGCCCATATAGATCCGGCCATCGGACAAGACGCCGTCGACATCACACACCAGCAATTGAATCTTGGCGGCCAGTGTCAGGATCTGGTTTGCAACCGGTCCGTAAGGCGTGTCAGTGTAATCGCTCATACTACTCCAGCTTTCAGTACATCATGCATGTTAAACGCACCGACAGGATGACGCTGTTTGTCTAACACGATCAAGGCGTTAATTTTTCGCTCTTGCATCAGTTTAACCGATTGCGCGACCAACATTTCAGCTGGCACCGTGATGCAATTGGCCGTCATAACTTTGGTGATCGGTGTGGTGTGGATATCCAGTTGTTGATCCAGTATACGACGTAAATCACCATCGGTGAAAATACCTGCCAATGTACCTTGCGTATCCAGAATCGCCGTCATACCCAGACCTTTGCGGCTCATTTCTAACAAGGCTTCGCTGACCGTCGCTTTATCTGATACGATGGGTAATAGTTCACCCTGATGCATAATATCGGCGTTACGCAGCAATAACTTGCGGCCTAGTGCACCACCAGGGTGAGACATGGCGAAATCATCCGGGGTAAAACCGCGCGCTTCCAGCAGTGACACGGCTAATGCATCACCGAGCACCAATGTGGCGGTGGTGCTGGAAGTAGGGGCCAGACCTAGTGGGCAGGCTTCTTGTTCTACGTGCAGGCACAGATGGATATCCGCTTCTTTTGCCATGGTTGATTCCGGACGGCTGGTCATACAGATCAGCGGAATGCCCCAGCGTTTAATCACTGGCAATACGGCTAATATTTCATTGCTTTCGCCGGAGTTCGAGATGGCAATGACAATATCATTGCTACTGATCATCCCTAAATCGCCGTGGCTGGCTTCACCCGGATGAACGAAAAACGAGGGAGTGCCGGTACTGGCAAAACTGGCGGCCATCTTCCGACCGATATGGCCTGATTTGCCCATTCCGATGACAACAACTTTGCCCTGACAGGAAAATAACAGCTGGCAAGCTTGCGTGAATTGTTCATCCAGCGTTTGATACAGTCCTTCAATCGCCTGTAATTCAAGGCGTAAAACACGTTGGGCAGACTGGCGAAAATCGAAGTTAGTTGGCATTGACGGTCCTCTGAGCGTATTGCACAAGAACCCATTATATGAAAACCTCGGCCCAGAAGCGATAACGGCACTTTTTTTGCCTGAAAACAGGTTCGATGGAACCTGTTTAATTGGCGACGATAATTTTCAACATATACAATGGCTGACAGAAGTTTATCAGCGGAGGTTGCGTGAGTGATTCATTGATCCAGATCCGAGGCTTGAATTTTAGCCACGGAGACCGGTTGCTTTACGACAATATCAGCCTGGATATTCCGAAAGGTAAAATTACCGCCCTGATGGGGCCGAGCGGGATCGGTAAAACGACCTTGCTGCGGCTGATTGGCGGCCAGATCAAACCCGATCAAGGACAGATCCTGTTTGATGGGGTCGATATTCCCAAGCTGAAACGGCGCGAACTGTATGACATTCGTAAACGGATGAGCATGTTATTTCAAAGTGGCGCATTGTTCAGTGGTATTAGTGTGTTTGACAACGTAGCGTATCCGTTACGTGAACATACGCGTTTACCGGAAGAGATCATTCGCACGCTGGTGTTGATGAAGCTTGAATCCGTGGGGTTACGTGGTGCGGCAGAGATGATGCCATCACAACTGTCCGGTGGTATGGCACGACGAGCAGCACTGGCGCGCGCGATTGCGTTAGATCCGGAATTGATCATGTATGATGAGCCGTTCGCTGGGCAAGATCCGATCACCATGGCGGTGCTGGTTAAACTGATCCGTGAGTTAAACCAGTCGCTGGGTATTACCTCGGTGATCGTGTCTCATGATGTCGCCGAAGTGATGAGTATTGCCGATTATGTCTATTTGATTGCAAATCATCAGATTGTTGCGCAGGGATCACCGGAAGAGTTGCGCCGGGAAGGTAATCCGGAAGTGGTGCAGTTTGTCCAGGGGTTACCGGATGGCCCGGTACCATTCCACTATCCAGCCATTGAATTGTTACAGGAATTGTAAATGTTGGTGGATTTTATCTGTCGTCTCGGACGACGCGGCATTAAGAGCCTAACGGCTATCGGACGTGCCGGCATCATGCTGTATCAGGCATTGATTGGCCGTCCGGAACCAAGAAAACATTTTCCGTTATTAATACAGCAACTTTATGTTGTGGGTGTCGAGTCCGTATTGATCATTTTGGTATCGGGCTTATTTATCGGCATGGTGCTTGGCTTGCAAGGTTATCGGGTGCTGGTGGATTTTGGCGCTGAAGCCTCGTTAGGCCCGCTGGTAGCGCTCTCTTTATTGCGTGAGTTGGGGCCGGTTGTTACCGCGCTATTATTTGCGGGGCGTGCAGGCTCTGCATTAACGGCAGAAATTGGGTTAATGAAAGCGACCGAACAATTAAGCAGTTTGGAAATGATGGCGATTGATCCGTTACGACGGATTGTGTCACCCCGTTTTTGGGCCGGTGCTATCAGCCTGCCGCTGTTATCGCTGATGTTCTGTTTTATTGGCATCATTGGTGGCAAGCTGGTGGGAGTTGACTGGCTGGGCGCGGATGAAGGTGGCTTCTGGTCATCCATGCAAGCATCGGTGGATTGGGATAAAGATATTGTCCAGGGGATCTATAAAGCCATTGTGTTCGCACTGGCCGTTACCTGGGTCGCATTGTTTAATGGTTACGATAGTCTGCCTACGGCAGCGGGGATCAGTCAGGCGACTACGCGCACCGTAGTTCATGCCTCGTTGCTGGTATTAGGATTGGATTTTGTAATGACAGCCGTCATGTTCAGGTGAGTACAATGAAGTTCAGTAAAGTTGAGTTTCTGGTGGGATGTTTCATGTTGGCCGGCATTTTTGCCGGTGTGATGTTGGCGCTGAAAGTAGCTGGATTGAGCTTTGGCAGTCAGGGTGATACATATGCCGTGTATGCCAGTTTTGATAACATTGGTAGTTTGAAAGTTCGGGCTCCAGTCAAAATTGGCGGTGTCGTAGTGGGGCGCATTGCGAATGTTACTATCGACGCCAAAAACTTTACGCCAAAAGTAGAGATGCAGATCGATAGTAAATATAACCAGTTATCTGATACCAGTACCGCGGCAATCAGAACATCGGGCTTGTTAGGTGAACAATACATTGCACTGACGCCCGGTTTTTCCGATGAAGAAATGGGTACCACGATACTGAAGAATGGTGATTCGATCACGGATACCAAATCAGCATTAGTTCTGGAAGACTTGATTGGTAAATTTGTTTACGGGCAATCGAGTGGTAAGTCTGGTAATCAGACTTCAGCTGCAGAAAATACGAATAAATAAGAGTTTAAGGAGTCACTCAATGTTTAAGTGGGTAAGCCGTAGTGCTGCTGTTCTGTTGATGTTTTTGTCAGCGCAGTCATTTGCCATTAATGCACAAGATCCGTATTCGCTGGTGAAAGATGCCGCCGGGAAGACATTTACCCGTCTTGAGCATGATGCGCCTCAAGTGCAGCAAGATCCTAATCACCTGCGTACCATTGTTCGTGAAGAGTTGTTGCCGTATGTGGACAACAAATTTGCCGCCTACAAAGTGATTGGCCAAGAGTTAAAGAATACTACACCACCGCAACGGGAGCGCTTTGTTAAAGCCTTTACCGATTATATCGTGGCGACCTATGCCGACGCGCTGGGTAAATATGACAAGCAGCAGATAAAAGTCGAATCCAGCCAACCGCTGGATGAGAAAAAAGAAGTTTCAGTGAAAGTGACAGTACTGGATCCAGAAAAACCGGAAATCAATGTCGTGTTCCAACTGCGTAAAAATAGCAAAACCGGTGAATGGAAAGTGTTTGATATGATTGCCGAAGGCGTGAGTTTGTTATCGTCGAAACAATCTGAATTAGGTGGTTCTATTCGCCAAAAAGGCATCGATAGTGTCAGCAGTATGCTGGAACAACATAATCGTCAACCAGCCACATTACCTGGCAAGCAGTCATGAAATTGACAGAAAATCTAGATGCATCTCAGGTCTCTATCTGGTGGCCTGAGCGTGTCGCGTTGTTTCAGCAGAATAGCATTGATGTTAGCTCTGTTAATAAGATTGATTCCGCTGGTGTGGCGTTTCTCGTTAAATGGGCGCAAGCATGTCAGCGGGATAATCAGCGCCTGTCAATACAGGGTGCTTCACCTGAATTAGTGCAATTGATTTCACTGTATGGCGTCAGTGCACTGTTCGATCTGGTTTCACTGCAATAAACGAGAAATTATTATGCATCCAACCGAGATAGAGAGTATTCTTCGGGCCGCTCTCGCGCTGGACGAGTTATATGTACAGGGTGACAATGGTCACTTTCAGGTCATTGCCGTTTCCGCACTGTTTGCCGGTATGAGCCGGGTCAAAAAACAGCAGACAATTTATGCTCCGTTAACCGAGCAGATTGCCAGTAACGCTATCCATGCTCTGAGTATCAAGGCGTTCACACCAGAAGAGTGGCAACGCGATCGGAAACTGAACGGTTTTTAAGAAGCGATATATCACTTCAGAAACCCGAATATTGAGAAATCGTCACTATGGATAAATTTCGTGTGCAGGGGCCAACCCGGCTCACCGGGGAAGTCATTATCTCTGGCGCCAAAAATGCGGCGCTGCCCATCCTGTTTGCTGCTTTACTGGCGGAAGAGCCGGTAGAGATCCAGAATGTTCCTAAGCTGCGTGATATCGACACTACCATGAAACTGCTGAGCCAGTTAGGCGCCCGCGTTGAGCGTAATGGTTCAGTGCATGTCGATGCAGGCCCAGTTAATATTTTCTGTGCTCCTTATGACTTAGTTAAAACCATGCGGGCTTCGATTTGGGCGCTTGGCCCATTGGTCGCGCGTTTTGGTCAAGGGCAAGTGTCACTGCCGGGCGGTTGTGCCATTGGTGCTCGTCCTGTGGATCTGCATATCCACGGCCTTGAGCAGTTAGGCGCTCAGATCACATTGGAAGAAGGTTACGTTAAAGCCTCTGTCAATGGTCGCCTGAAAGGCGCTCACATTGTTATGGACAAAGTGAGTGTCGGTGCCACCGTCACTATTATGTGTGCGGCCACACTGGCGGAAGGCAAGACTATTATTGAAAACGCCGCGCGTGAACCAGAAATCGTCGATACGGCGAATTTCCTGAATACGCTAGGTGCGAAAATCACTGGTGCTGGCAGTGATAAGATCATTATTGAAGGCGTTAAGCGACTGGGTGGCGGCGTGTATCGTGTGCTGCCAGACCGTATCGAAACCGGTACCTTCCTGATCGCAGCCGCCGTCTCTGGTGGTAAAGTCGTCTGCCGCAATACCCGCCCGGATACACTGGAAGCAGTATTAGCCAAACTCACTGAAGCTGGTGCTGATATTGAAATCGGCGAGGATTGGATCAGTCTCGATATGCACGGTCGTCGTCCGAAAGCGGTGAATTTCCGTACCGCGCCGCACCCAGGCTTTCCTACCGATATGCAGGCGCAATTCAGTCTACTGAATTTGGTGGCTGAAGGAACAGGTGTGATCACTGAAACGATCTTTGAAAACCGTTTCATGCATATTCCAGAATTGATCCGTATGGGTGCGCATGCCGAAATCGAAAGTAATACTGTTATTTGTCATGGCGTTGAGCGTTTATCCGGTGCGCAGGTAATGGCAACTGATTTACGTGCTTCTGCAAGTCTGGTGTTAGCGGGCTTTATTGCCGAAGGCACCACGATCGTCGATCGTATTTACCATATCGACCGTGGTTACGAACGTATTGAAGAAAAACTGCGCGCTTTGGGTGGTCGGATTGAGCGTATCAAGGCCAAATAATGCTTATTTAGTTTTGATAATAAACAAAGGCACCCTCGGGTGCCTTTGTTTATTAATGTGTGTTGGCTTTACTAAACCGAGTATCTTCTTCCACCGTAATGGTATGCACTTGCTGTTTACCATCACGCAAAATAGTGAATTTCGCCTTTGTACCTGGTGGCATTTCGGCAATGATGTCCATGGCATCACGAACATTGTTAATAGGCTTATCATTAATTTGTAATAACAAATCACCCCGTTGTAAACCACCCTTGACTGCTGGCCCATTGTTGTCCATGTTTTCAATCACTAAGCCTTGCGATACTTGATCATTCTGCAGCTTTGCGGTGACTGAGTCGATTTGTACACTTGAGATCCCAACATAACCGCGCTTTACCCGACCATGTGTAATGAGCTCATCCATGATCCGTTTTGCCAGCTTATAGGGAATGGCAAAGCTGATGCCATAACCTTCCTGCGATGTTCCCAGATGATAAGCGCCGGCATTAATGCCGACTAATTCGCCTCGGGTATTCACTAATGCACCACCCGAATTACCTGAGTTAATTGCCGCATCTGTTTGCAGTAGATCCTGACGACCATTACTGTCTGGTCCCATGGTGCTTAAGCCAACTCGCCCAGTGGCACTGATGATGCCTTGTGTAATCGTTTGGCCAACATTATAGGGGTTACCAATGGCAAGCACGACATCACCCACCAACGGGGACAATTGTGGATCTTGCGGAATTTCCGGTAAGTTATCGGCGGTGATAGACAGTACGGCCAAATCAGTTGGCACATCCGCACCGACCAGTTCGGCAGACAGGATCCGGCCATCTTGTAGTGCGACAATAATCTGATCCGCATCAGAGATAACGTGGAAATTTGTCAGCACATAACCCCGGCGACTCATGATCACTCCTGACCCCAAACTTTGCGGTAATAATTCTTTCGTATCATTGAGGGTGGAATGCTGGAAACTGCGGGTGTAAATATTAACTACGGCTGGGCCTGCCTGGCTGGCGGCATAAGCATAACTCAGTGCGGGAGCATTGTGTGGATCGGAGGTACCCAAATTCAGGAGATGCAGGCGAGGGGCTAAAGCCAGTAAACCTGCAAGCAACAGCCCTAACAGCACGGCTTTGCCGATATAACGTAAGGCTGAAATTAACATAGGCTCCTCCTCATTCATCTGAATGAAGAGAATAGCATATCTTTCAGGAAGATGGCCTGCAGAGACGCGGCTCGCAGGCCAGATTGGTTATCGCAGAACCAGATACAGCGTTGCGTTACCACGACGGATATTCAAGGCCAGAATATCGCTATGATTTTTCATCGCTGCCTGCAGTTCTTGTAGGGTGGCGATACGAGTACGGTTGACACCAATAATCACATCACCTTTTTGCAAGCCTGCCTGTGCCGCAGCAGAATGTGGTTCCAGCTTGGTGATCACAACACCCGTCACATCAGCGCCAGGTTCAGTATTACCCAGTGTTGCCCCCTCAAGAGCCGGATGGAGAACGCTGGCCTTCGTTTCTGTCAAATCCGCTTGTTTTAGCGTGACATTCACTTCCTGTTCTTTACCATCCCGGATCATGCCCAATGTTACGGTTTTACCTGCCCCCATGGTGGCGATATTGGCGCGCAGCTCACCAAATGAGCGAACAGCTTTACCGTTCAGCTTCACGATAATGTCGCCGGGCTTGATCCCTGCATTATCCGCGGCAGAATGTGGCATAACCTGATTAACAAAAGCACCTTGCTGTTTGTCCGTACCGAAGGCTTTGGCCAGATCCGGCGTGAGTTCGCCGCCCATGATACCCAGCACACCTCGGCGGACTTCACCATATTTCAGGATCTGTTCTGACAGGTCGCGCACCATATTCGATGGAATGGCAAAACCAATCCCGATATTGCCGCCGTTCGGGCCGAGGATCGCGGTATTAATACCAATCAACTCGCCTTTCAGGTTGACCAATGCACCACCAGAGTTACCTGAATTGATAGCCGCATCGGTCTGGATAAAGTTCTCAATATTTTCGATATTCAGTCCGCTGCGGCCTAAGGCACTGATAATGCCCGAGGTTACAGTTTGTCCGAGACCAAACGGATTACCAATTGCAATGGCAAAATCACCAACCCGCAACTGTTCGGAGTTGGCCAGTTTAATTTCTGTTAAGCCGTCAGCTTTAATTTGCAGTAACGCGATGTCTGATTGTTGATCCTCACCAATCTTTTTCGCTTTGACTTCCCGACCATCCTTGAGGGTAACTTTGATTTCATCGGCACCATCAACAACATGATGGTTAGTGATGATATATCCCTTGGCTGCATCAATAATAACGCCCGATCCTAATGCCTGGAACGGTTGTTCCTGCACCTGAGCATCAGGGGCATCAGGCCCGAAGAAGAAACGGAACTGCTCCGGGATTTCCTGACGGGTTACTTTTTTGCCTGACACCAAAATCGTGACCACTGCCGGTGTCACCTGTTCAACAACAGGGGCTAAACTCGGCATTTCCTGACCGTTAATACTTAACGGCAAGGCGGCCTGGGCAGGTAATGCAGATAAAGCCATACTCAAACTTAATGCTACCGCACTCAACATGTGTCGGGTATTGCTCATGCGCCACAACTCCTTACAAACAAGACCAGGTAATTACCAACTCATTGTTATATGACAACAATCACAGAAAAGAGTTCATTAAGCTTTGTGATCATTTAATAAACCAGACGGTTCACCGGAATAATCCAACGGTTGTTGCACACCGTCTTTAGCTGTTGCAATCGGTTCTTTTTCTTCCGCAGGCACGTCTGGCTGAAAATTATAGACGCTACTGCTAGTCAGTTTTTCACTGTGTTCAGCCATATGTTGAGACATGCGCTGATATTGGGTGTCCAGCTGTTCCATCAGGCTGGAGAAGCCAACAAAATGATCCTGAACATCACGTTTGTATTGTTCAAATTCTTTGCGAGTTTTAGTCAGCTCTTTATGTAATTTGGCGGCATCCCCAGCTCTGGATGTGGCGCGTCCGGCGACAAAACCAACAATCAGGCCAATAAGTACAAACAAAATCATGGTGAATTCGGTCATCATAACAACACCTTAATACATAGACAGGATACGGCCCCACTATAGCCGCAGCGGAAAAGTAAGTGTATCGCTTTTGTTATACCGATGCTAAGGAGTGTGACTTTGTAACCGAAAGCAGAAATCGAATCGACAGTGATTCATTTTTTCCTAAGAATAAACTCAAAATCAAGATGCTTTTCTCATCAGCTTCTCCTATAATCTTGCGGCCCACGTTACAGGCCACCTCCGTAGACGGTGCCCACGCCGCTACGTGTGGACTAGCAACTCCTGCAGGTCTTGTATTCGAAGGGGTACAAGCGAAAGCATTCACAGATTACGTCTCAAGATAGACGTGATTGTTTTTTTATTTAGGTAATTTGGGTTTACTCGATGAAAACTTTCGTTGCCAAGCCAGAAACCGTAAAGCGTGACTGGTACGTTGTTGACGCAGAAGGCAAAACTTTAGGTCGTCTGGCTACTGAAATCGCTTCCCGTTTACGTGGTAAGCATAAAGCAGAATACACTCCGCATGTTGATACTGGCGATTACATCGTTGTTATCAATGCTGAGAAAATCACTGTGACTGGTAATAAAGCTGCGGCTAAAACTTACTACTCATACTCTGGTTTTCCAGGTGGTTTGAAGTCTATTACTTTTGACAAATTGATCGTTCGCAAGCCAGAAATGATTCTTGAGATCGCGGTCAAAGGTATGTTGCCAAAGGGCCCGCTGGGTCGTGCCATGCTTCGTAAACTGAAAGTTTACGCAGGTACCGAGCACAATCACGCTGCTCAACAACCTCAAGTACTGGACATCTAATCGGGAGCTGGCAAATGGCTGACAATCAATACTACGGCACTGGCCGTCGCAAAAGCTCTACCGCTCGTGTGTTTGCTAAAGTAGGTAGCGGCGATATCGTTATCAACAAGCGTTCACTGCAGGACTATTTTAGTCGTCCTACCGCTCGTATGGTGGTTATGCAGGCTCTGGAACTGGTTGAAATGACCGGTAAACTGGATCTGTATATCACTGTAGCTGGTGGTGGTATCACTGGTCAGGCTGGCGCTATCCGTCACGGTATTACCCGTGCACTGATGCAATATGACGAATCACTGCGTCCTGCTCTGCGTAAAGCTGGCTTTGTTACTCGTGACGCTCGTCGCGTTGAACGTAAGAAAGTTGGTCTGCACAAAGCGCGTAAGCGTCCACAATACTCCAAGCGTTAATTTTTACGCTTATACAGTATTTGTGTTGCGAAGAAACCGTCTGGCGAAAGCCGGGCGGTTTTTTTTATCCAAAAAATACCCGTTCTTGTGCTATAAACAGTGTTTATTGTTATCAGTTTGTGCCGTAGCTCAAACCCTGAAGGCTTCAGGTAGTAGAAATTATTGGCGACAGGTATCATGTTGATAACAGGATGTAATCAGGCCGGAGAGCAGTAAAGATGAAAAAAGTCGAAGCGATCATTAAACCGTTTAAACTGGATGATGTGCGTGAAGCGCTGGGTGAAATCGGTATTAGTGGCATGACAGTTTCAGAAGTAAAAGGATTTGGTCGTCAAAAAGGCCATACTGAACTGTATCGTGGTGCGGAATATGTGGTGGATTTTCTGCCGAAGGTAAAATTGGAATTAGTGGTTAACGACGCTGATGTTGAAAGCTGCATTGAAGCCATTAATCGTAGTGCTAAAACCGGTAAAATCGGTGACGGTAAGATTTTCGTGACTACGGTTGAGCGTGTTATTCGTATTCGTACTGGTGAAGAGAACGAAGAAGCAATTTAATCTATTCCGGTATGACCACATCGTTGCTGTTTATGTTAACGGACGACGATGTGGTTTTGTTTTTTATGACGATATGATTTGTTTTTGTGAGTAGTTGGCATGTTGTTAAGATCGCTTTTCCTGCTAATGCTGTTTTTGTTGTCGGCGTGCAGCTCAACGACTACAAATCGCCCCGATAACCCGGAGAATATCTGTGATATTTTCCGGCAGAACAGCGATTGGTACGATGCAGCGAAGGACATGCAAGCCCGCTGGAAGGTACCGTTGACCGTGTCAATGGCGATGATGTATCAAGAGTCCAGCTTCAAACATGATGCGAAACCGCCAATGGATTACTTCTTATTTATTCCGTTGGGCCGGCGCAGTTCTGCATATGGTTATGCACAAGTAAAAGATGAAGTCTGGGAAGATTATAAAGATCAGACGGGAAATAGCTGGGCGGATCGTGATGACTTTGCCGATGCGATCGATTTTATGGGATGGTATTCGTATAAAACCAGCCGGGTGAATAAAATTGCACCCTCCGATGCGTACAACCAATATCTTAATTATCATGAAGGTTGGGGCGGATTTCGTCGTGGCACACAAAATGACAAGCGTTGGTTACTGAAAACCTCGCGTGTTGTGGAAGCCCGTGCGAAACGGTATGCCACTCAGTTTAAGCAATGTCGCAGTTCGCTGTGAGCACCAAATTTTAGAGGAGGCAGCATGCCGTTATTAGATAGTTTTACCGTTGATCATACTCGCATGCAAGCACCTGCTGTGCGTGTGGCGAAGCAGATGCAAACCCCGCATGGTGATCCGATCACCGTATTTGATTTGCGCTTTTGTGTTCCGAATCAGCAGATTTTACCTGAGCGTGGCATTCATACTTTAGAGCACTTGTTTGCTGGTTTTATGCGCGATCATTTGAACGGTAATGGTGTTGAAATTATTGATATTTCCCCGATGGGTTGCCGTACCGGTTTTTACATGAGTTTAATTGGCACACCGGACGAAGCGCGTGTCGCGGCTGCATGGCAGGCCGCTATGGAAGATGTGCTGAAGGTCGTTGATCAGGCGAAGATCCCTGAATTGAATGAATATCAATGTGGCACTTACCAGATGCATTCACTGGATGAAGCGCACCAGATTGCACGTGATATTCTGGCACAGGGTGTTGGTATTAATAAAAATGCGGAATTGGCTTTGCCATCCGATAAATTGGCTAGTCTGTAAATATGGCACAAGAAAAATCAGGATCAGCGAAGCAGGAAGTCTCGCGACATAACGGTTCAGGTCAAGGAGCAGAAATGAATCAGGAATTACAGGAATGGCAGGAAGAGACCGCAGAAATTATTGCGGAGTTGCTGGAAGATGGTAGTGATCCGGATGTGGAATATCCGATCGAACACCATTTTGCGGCAGTGGATTTCGACTGTCTGGAAAAGCTGGCGGTGGATCTGTACAAGGCCGGTTTTGAAGTCGAAGATGCGGAAGAAGTTGAGCTGGATGATGGCGCAATCGTGTTCTGTTTCGATGCAACCAAGGAAGGTAGCTTGAACGTTGAGCGCATCACGGCAGAGATTTCTACACTGTTGCCGTTGTGCAAAAAATACCACGTCGATTATGACGGTTGGGGCACTTACTTCGCGGAATAAGGCGTTTCCCACTCTTGAAAATCAGAAGGCGGTCACCTGTAGATAACAGCGAGCCGCCTTTTTTGATCTCAAATAGCTCAAAGCTGACCCGATTGATAATCACTGATCGCTTGTTCGATCTGGTTGCGGGTGTTCATGACAAACGGTCCCCATTGCACGATTGGTTCCTTCAATGGTTGGCCGGATAACACCAGCAACTGATCACCGGCTTGCCCTTGCAACAACACGCCATTCGCTTGTGTGTCATTGCTTAAGATTGCCATCCGTCTTGGCGCAATGCGCTGGCCCGCGACGAGCGGTTGGCCTTGTACCACATACACAAACGCATTGTGTCCAGCGGGGATCGACACAAACAGCGGTGTGTCGTTTTGTAACTGCAAATCGAGATACAGCGGTTCAGTATCGGGTCGATACAGTGGCCCCGTAGTTGCCAGCCAGTCACCGGCAATCACTTTCACCTGATGCCCTTCGGTGCTGGTTAACACCGGGATCTGCGCGCTAGGCACTTCCTGGTAGGTCGGTTTGGCCAGTTTGTTTTTGGCGGGCAAATTGATCCACAACTGGAAACCATGCATCAAACCGGCAACCTGCTCTGGTGTTTCAGAATGCAGAATACCTTTGCCGGCCGTCATCCATTGCACATCACCGGGGCCAACCACGCCTTCATGGCCGGCATTGTCTTTATGGCGCATTTGGCCTGCCAGCATATAGGTGACGGTTTCAAAACCGCGGTGCGGATGTTCCGGAAAACCGGCAATATAGTCATTCGGATCGTCAGAACGAAATTCATCCAGCATCAGGAAGGGATCAAGACGACGTTGCCATTGTTGGGTCAGTACACGGATCAGATTAACACCAGCACCATCGCGGGTTGGCTGACCTTGTACGATATGTTCTGTTTTACGGCTGATCTGCGACATACTTCCACCTGTTGTTACATTTTATTTACAAGTGGAGTATGGCGCTAAATTAAGCGAAAAATAAGCGGATTATTGCCACTAAATCGTTCGATTTATTAGAAAGGATCTCAGGATCAATGTGGCATAAAGAAAGGGGAGACTTGTGTTGTGACGATTTGCGCCATGCCATAACCCATCACGATCAGTAAAATTCCGCCCAATAATGAAAGAATTTCCAGCCCGTAAGGTAACCACAAACCGGATGAGCGGTGACTGAGCAGGTGAATAGCCAGATGGCGCATGCTATGGCTAAACCAGGCCAGCAGGCAGACGGTGCCTGCCGTACCCAGTGCCATCAATAACACCGCGGCAATGCCCAGCATGAAGATGCCAATGGATTTGGCTAACACCAAAATCAGTAGTGCGCCGGTGCAGGGGCGGATGCCCATGGTGAACATGATCGCCAGCTGACCGCGCCAGTCTTGTGCTTTATTAAGCTGAGCGATATCCGGTGTATGCGCATGGCCGCAGCCACAAGTATCCGTGTGCACATGTGAATGAGATGACGGGTCCGGATTGCGAATGCCAACCGTGATTTTGTTGTTCAGAGGTTGTATGCGTTGGATCTTAATGTCATGGACGGTGGATCTATTTTGCCAAAACAGATAAAGCCGATAAGCGGCACGTAGACTGAGATAACCCCCGAGTACTGCGACTAGCCAAAAGCTGACATGATCTAACTGCATACCAAATTGCTGGGCTCGGATTTGTGTCCAGCCAAAAATGGCGGCGACAATTGTCATCAGCAGGATGGCCACCAAGGCTTGCATCAGCGCGGCACCCAATGAGATCCACATTGCGCGTTTTAGCTGACTGTTGTGCGTGGCCAGATAGGTGCTGAGTACCGCTTTGCCGTGCCCGGGGCCAACGGCATGAAAGACACCGTAAAGAAAACACAGCCCCAATAAGATCATTTTAGTTTCAGGATTGGGTGTTAAAGCGGCGCGTAATAAGACGGCCATCTCTTTGTGTAGTTGCCCTTGCCATTGCAACATCTGCCAGCTCAGCCACTGCCAGTGCAGAACTCCAGCAAGCAAAATGCCACACAGCGTCAGGAAACCTGTCAGTAGTAAAATAAAGTTGATGCGATGTTGGTATTCATTATTCAGGGATGACATGTCAGCACCACCTTTTCTGCAAACAGCGTACCTAAGCCTTTATCACTTTGTTGCGTCACATCCAGCGAGGCGGCATAAGCACTGATATCTTCCGGGGGTTTGGGTATTTCTAATTTGGCGCTACATAATCCAGAGGCATCATCAGAAACAGAGACTGCACTGGCTTTATGATGCAACATTTCGACATAGTAGGTGGAATCATAAATAGATAAGGTAAACGTATTACCTTTTACGGGCAGTGGCTCTTTCAACGGCAATACAAAATGTAAATTGAGGTGATATTCCTCTTTTTCAGTTCGATAGGCCGTTGGCTTGGTGAACGTGACCGGTTTTCCGTTGACCTTCAAATGGGTTAGCCAGTTTTCGGAAGCCATAAATTCGATGCTGTCTCTGGCAAAATCCTGATACTGCTTTGCCAGAGGTTCTTTCTTTTGTTTCATATCTTCAATGATATTGGCGGAATACATATCATCGAAATGCCAAATCAGATCCAGCCCGGTTAACTGTTGCTGTTTATCAATCAGAAAGCGGGTTTGCAGATCCATCCAGGCATGAGGATGAGCCATCGCCAGCGGTGTGGCGATGCTCAGTAAAACAAAAAGAAAAAACCGTTTGCTCATTACTGTTTCAACGCAGAAAGAATTTGAGTTGTATTGTAATGCATCATATCCAGATAGGTAGAGGCTGGGCCACTCTTGTCGGAAAGGGCATCCGAGAACAATTCTTTACCGGGATTAACGCCGGTTTCCTTGCTGATTTGTTGCATCAAACGAGGATCAGAGATGTTTTCGACGAACAGTGCTTTGATCTTTTCTTTGCGGATCTGTTTGATGATTTTAGCCACATCACTGGCCGAGGCTTCTGACTCGGTACTCATGCCTTGTGGGGCAATGGTGGTGATCTGGTAACGGGCCGACAGATAACCAAACGCATCATGGCTGGTGATCATCTTGCGTTTGTCTGCCGGAATAGCAGCAAATTCAGCGAGCAATGATTTATCCAGTTGCTCTATTTGTTGAATATAGTTACCGGCATTCGCCTGATATTCCGCTTTGTGCGCGGGGTCGATCTGGCTTAAACCATCGGCAATGTTATGCACATATTGCACGGCGTTAGGAATACTGTGCCATGCATGCGGATCTTGGGTGACATGAGGGTGAGCTGCATCATCAGCGTCAGTAAATGTTTGTGGTTTGATGCTCTGACTTGCAGTGATCACTTTCCCTTTGTAATGACTGGCAGAGACCAGTCGTTCCATCCAACCTTCAAAACCGAGACCGTTAACCACAAACAGCTGTGATTTCGTCAGGCGGATCGTGTCTTGCGGGGTCGGTTGATAGACATGCGCATCGCCGTTCGGGCCAACGAGAGTAGAGACACTGACATGCTCACCACCCACTTGTTGCACCAAGTCACCCAGAATAGAAAAACTGGCGACGACATTAATTTTGTCGGCGGCGAAGACAGACTGTGTACAAAGCGTGCTAGTGATGAGTGTGGTGGTGAGCAGACGAAAATAATTCATGAAAACTCCTTACGCTTGCAGATGAGAACGGCGCACATAACGCCAGATCAGACCGCTTTGACGGCCTAAAATAATCGACAGGAAATAACCAACACCCAGCGTCAGAATGATCGCGGGGCTGGTTGGCCAACCGAAGTGGTAAGAGGTGAGTAAACCGACGAAGCTGCTAAACATCGCCAGTATGACGGAAATGAATAACAGATGGCTGAGGCGATTCGTCCAGTAACGGGCGGTGATCGCGGGCAGGATCATGATCCCCACCGCCATCAGGGTACCAATGGCGTGGAAACCGGCGATCAGGTTCAACACCGCTAATAACAGGAAGGCAATGTGCGCAACCGGCCCCATGCGGCTGACGCTGCCGAGAAAATCGGGGTCAAGGCATTCCATCACCAATGGGCGATAGAGTAACGCTAACAGCACTAAGGTCAGTGAGGTGACACTGCCTAGCAGCCATAACGCGGCATCGTTGAGTGCCAGTGCGGAACCAAACAACACATGCAACAGATCGACACTACTGCCGTGCACCGAGATGATCATGACCCCCAGCGCCATTGAGATGAGATAAAACGCAGCCAGACTGCTGTCTTCACCACTTTCGGTGAGTCGTGCGACAAAACCGGAGAGGATCACCACCAGCCCGCCAGCAAGTAAACCGCCGATAGTCATGGCTTCCACAGATAAACCGGCCACCAGATAACCCAAGGCGGCACCGGGTAAAATGGCATGCGCCATCGCATCACCGGTCAGGCTCATGCGGCGTAACATTAAAAATACACCAACCAGTGGCGCGCTGAGTGAGAGCGCAATACAACCGGCCAGTGCGCGCAGCATAAAATCAAATTCAGCAAATGGCGCGATCAGCCACTGCCAGAGTAATGCGAACATCAGGCAACATCCTTTTCTGCGATATGACAAATCGGTGCATGTTCATCGAACGATTCAATTTGATGACGTGCCTGTTGCCAATTTTCTGGGGTGATCACGTCAGCTGTGTTGCCGTAAGCCACCAACTGGCGAGCCAGTAATAGACTTTGTGGGAAATGATGACGCACCTGCTCGTTATCATGCAGCACCGCCAGAATAGTGCGGCCCTGCTCATGCCAGTGGTGTAATAACTGCAGCAGATCCTGGCAAGTGCGGCTGTCGATGGCATTAAACGGCTCATCCAGCAGGATCAGCTGTGCATCTTGCAGATACAGACGGGCAAACAGTGTGCGTTGCAACTGACCACCGGAAAGCGAGGCAATCGGTCGATTAGCAAAACCCTGAATGCCTACCGCTTCCAGGGCATGTTCAATCTGATGCCGATGTGCTTTGGTCAGACGGCCAAAACTGCCAAGCTGGTGCCATAAACCCATGCCAACCAGCTCGGTCACGCTGATCGGAAATTGACGATCGATACGTGATTGTTGTGGTAAATAAGCGATTTGTTCGCGCGCAATATCCCGCAGGTGTAACTGACCCTGCAGCGGTTTCAGTTGCCCCATAATGCCTTTCAGTAACGTCGATTTACCGGCCCCGTTGGGGCCGACAATCGCCAGCAGTTCACCAGCCGGGATATGCACATTCAGATGGTGAATGGCCGGATGACGGTCATAACCCAGTGTCAGATTTTCGCAATGCAGCATCTTAGTTCATGCTCCATAACAGTAATGCCCAGATCGGTAACAGCATCAGTAAAGCCAGCAACAAACGTTGCCCGGCAGACCAGAACAGACTGGCGGCAGGTCGTGGTGTCGAAGAAGAGTGTGAATGCGGCATAAAACAGCACCTGCAGGTTACAAAGTGCGGAGGATGTTATAACATAACACTCTTGATGAAAAGGATTCTCAATCATGTTTTTTGCTGCTGAAAGGGCAGTGATTCGGTATCCTTAGGAAGTATCTGGATATTCAGGAGATAGCGACACATGCAACATGCATCACCCCGTTGTGAGCACAATCAGGCTGGCTTGACCACCAACCGTAAGCTGGTGCTGGATGCGCTGTTGCAGGCTGATCGTGCCGTGAGTGCCTATGACGTGCTGCAATTATTGCGAGGCCAAGAGGTACATTGGCAACCACCGACTGTCTATCGTGCGCTGGCGTTTCTGGTCGAAGCAGGCATGGTGCACTATATCCAGTCGATTCAGAAATACATGGTGTGCCATCATCAGCATTGTGCGCATGTCACCCAACTACTGATTTGTCACCGCTGTGGTTTGGTACAGGAAGTACCGATCCCCGAGTCATTGGTGGAGGCGCTGGAACAGCAAGCAGCGACGCACCAGTTCAAAATGATCCCGCAGTTTTTGGAATTGCAGGGCATTTGCGCGGCCTGCGATGAATCTGCCGCAAATTAGTTTCATGGTGTTCAGGTCATTTATCAGTCACCTGAACACCATCCAGCTTTATGGATTTCCTTGATAATCACAGTTCAGCGTTCCGATCCTGCCGATGCTATCCAGATGCTGTTATGCTTTAGGTAATTCTTGTCAACGGATTGCCTTCATATGATCTCATCGCATGCCATTCCTTTACCGGTATTACTGTCTGATTTAGCGAATAAGCAGTGGCAACGCCTGCTGGAGCGGGCGAACGCAGAACAGCAAAACCTGTTTTTAGCCCATCAACCGATGTTATTACGCCTGCTGGCACTCTCTGATTTTGTTGCCGAAGCCGTGATCAGCTCCCCAACGATGCTGGCCGAGATGCTGACCGGTGAGTGCTATTTACAAGCACAACGGAGTGCGGATTATCCGCAGCAATTACAGACTGCGTTGCAAGCGGCGGAGAGTGAAGAGAGCCTGAAGCGGGTTTTGCGGCAATTTCGGCGTCAACATATGGTATTGATTGCCTGGCGCGAGTTGCTGGGTTTCGCGGAAGCGGAAGAGAGTTTTACCCATCTATCGCTGTTGGCGGAAAGCCTGATCGTCGCGGCTTATGACTGGCTGTATGCCAAGATGTGTCGTGAAGTTGGCACCCCGATTGGGCGTGACAGCGGTGAGCCGCAGCGCATGCTGATTTTCGGTATGGGTAAACTGGGCGGCGGTGAGCTGAATTTTTCCTCTGATATTGATCTGATCTTTGCTTATCCGGAACGCGGTGCCACGCAAGGTGGACGGCGTGAATTGGATAACCAATCGTTTTTTACCCGCTTAGGTCAGCAGTTGATCAATGCGTTGCATCAGCAAACGGCTGATGGCCAAGTATATCGGGTCGATATGCGCCTGCGCCCGTTTGGTGATTCCGGCCCCTTGGTCGCCAGTTTTGCCGCACTGGAAGAGTATTACCAGCAGCATGGCCGTAACTGGGAGCGTTATGCCATGGTGAAGGCGCGTCTGATGGGGCCGGACAATGACGATGGCCGTTATCTGATGCAGATGCTGAAACCGTTTATTTATCGTCGCTATGTCGATTTTGGCGCTATCGATGCGCTGCGCAAAATGAAGGCCATGATTGTTGCGGAAGTGCGCCGCAAAGGCTTAACCGACAACATTAAGCTGGGGGCGGGCGGCATCCGCGACGTCGAGTTTATTGTGCAGGCGCATCAGCTGATCCGCGGTGGGCGCGAACCTGAATTGCAGGTGCGGCATATGCCTGCAGCGCTAAAAGCTTTACAACAACACCATGTGCTGACCGAGGAAGAATATTCGACACTCTTTTCGGGTTATCGTTATTTACGCCGAGTCGAAAATATTCTGCAGGAAATTGCCGATCAGCAAACCCAGACCTTACCCGATAATGATCGTGATCGGTTGCGGCTGACAGTGGCGATGGGTTATGCAACTTGGGATGCTTTTGCACAAGCGCTGGAGCAGGTATTGGCATCGATCAGTCAGCTGTTCCGGCAAGTGATTGGTGAGCAAGAAGAACAAGAGTCAGATGTGCCGAGCATCTGGCAAGATATGTGGCACAGCCATCTGCCTGCCGATGATCTCGTACCGCTGCTGCAACAACAAAATGTGGTGGAAGCGGAGAAATTAGCCACTGAATTAACGCAGTTACGCGACGAATGTCTGCACCGACCGATTGGTCCGCAAGGACGGGAGGCATTAGGCAAACTGATGCCGCGATTATTGAGTCAGCTGGTGCAAGATGCGGCGCCGACTGAACTGTTAAGCCGCATTCGTAAAGTGTTACTGCAAATCGCCACGCGTTCTGCTTATCTGCAGTTGCTGGCGGAAAACCCCGGTGCCCTGAAACAACTGCTGAAGCTGTGTGCGGCGACCCCGCTGGTGGCGGAACAGCTGGCGCGTTATCCGGTGCTGCTGGATGAATTGCTCGATCCGGCCCAACTGTATAACCCAACACCGCTTGATCAATATCGTGATGAGTTACGCCAATATCTGCTGCGCGTGCCGGAAGAGGATGTTGAGCAGCAGATGGAAGCACTGCGGCAGTTCAAACAGATCCAGTTGTTGAAAATTGTGGCGGCGGATATCGCCGGTGCTTTGCCGTTGATGAAGGTGAGTGATCATCTGACCTGGCTGGCCGAAGCCTTGCTGACGGAAGTGGTTAATCAGGCATGGGCTCAGCTAACCGCGAAACATGGTGTGCCGCCGCTGACCGCCAAAACGGGTGAGAAAAACTTTGCTGTGATTGCGTATGGCAAGCTGGGCGGCATTGAGCTGGGTTATGGCTCCGATCTGGATCTGGTGTTCCTGCATGGCGGGGATCATGACGGTTACACGGTGGGTGATAAACCGGTGAATGTGCGGCAGTTTTATGTACGCTTGGCGCAAAAAATCATTCACCTGTTCAGCGCCCGCACACCTTCCGGCATGCTGTATGAAGTGGATATGCGCCTGCGGCCGTCCGGTGATTCCGGCATGCTGGTGTCGTCGGTGGCGGCTTATGAACACTATTTATTGCACGAAGCGTGGGTCTGGGAACATCAGGCGTTGGTGCGTTCGCGCGCGGTATATGGCGATGCGACCTTACTGGCCGACTTTGAGCGTGTACGGGCGGCAGTGTTGAGTCAGCCACGCGAGATCCACACACTGGCGAAGTCGGTCGCCGATATGCGCGACAAGATGCGCAAGCACCTGTTACGTGGCACAGCCGAGCAGTTTGATTTAAAACAAGGTGCTGGTGGCATGAACGAAATCGAGTTTATTGCCCAGTTTCTGGTGCTGGCTTATGCCCAACAACAACCGGCATTGTTAACGCGCTGGTCGGATAATGTGCGGATCTTTGAATCTTGTGTCGCGGCCGGTCTGCTGACTGACGAGGAATCGATTACACTGAAAAAAGCCTATCTGGCGATCCGTGACCGCGCGCATCGCTGTACGCTGTCCGGCAGCACCCGCATCATCGACGGTCAGGAATTACAGGCGGAAAGAGCAGCTGTAGTTGCTTTATGGCATAAACTGATTGATGCGCAATTACCGGAGCTCGATCTGTCGATCCATTGATGAGTTAACACTGGGGGGAATGCTGATTCCCCTTTTTTAGTATTTCCGTGTAATCGATTACATATATTTTATGATGGTGATCACGTCATCGAACAAATCAGGCGGTTAGTTTTCCCCGCGCTCTTTATGATGGTTTTATTGTGCACTGTCGCGTTCCTGTTTCGCGGATGCGATGAGCAAAAATGACCATCAAGAGGAGTGTTTATGCAACTTGCTCAGTATCTGTCGCGTCGTGATTGGGAAAATCCGACCGTTACGTCCATTCATCGATTAGCGGCACATACACCGCAAAGCAGCTGGCGCGATCTGGGATCTGCACGTCAGGACGCTGCCTCTTCTTCCAAACTAAGCCTCAACGGTGACTGGCAATTCAGTTATTTCGCCGCCCCGGAATTGGTGCCCGATGCCTGGGTAAACGCGGATCTGCCGGATAGCCAAGCGCTGCCGGTGCCATCCAATTGGCAGATGCAGGGTTATGACATTCCAATTTATACCAATTTGAAATATCCATTCCCCTGTAACCCACCGTTTGTGGCGAAAGAGAACCCGACCGGTTGTTATTCCACCACCTTTGAAGTGGCTGATGATTGGCGCGACCAAGGTCAGACGCGCATTATTTTTGATGGTGTGAACTCAGCGTTTTATTTGTGGTGTAACGGGCAGTGGGTCGGTTATTCACAAGACAGCCGTTTGCCGGCGGAATTTGATTTAACGTCGTATCTGCAGGCCGGCAGTAACCGACTGGCGGTGTTAGTGCTGCGCTGGTCAGATGGCTGTTATCTGGAAGATCAGGATATGTGGCGCATGAGCGGTATTTTCCGCGATGTGACCTTGTTGCATAAACCCGAAACCCGTTTAGTGAACGTGCAGGCACGCCCGGAATTGGATGCCTGTTACCGCGATGCACAACTGCATCTGAGTGTTGACGTGGCCGGTGATATTCCCGCCCATCGTGTGGCGCTCTGGTTGTATGATGGCGATGAGGCCATTTTGTGCGAACGCCGAGCGATTGGTACCACCGCGATTGATGAGCGCGGTGTTTATCACGATCGTCTGTTATTGAGTTTGCCGGTCAAAGAGCCACGCCAGTGGTCGGCGGAAGTGCCAAACCTTTATCGTTTGGTGGTGGCGCTGGAAACCAACGACGGAGCGCTGGTGGAAGCCGAAGCCTATGACATCGGTTTTCGCAGTGTGGAAATTAAAAACGGCCTGCTGCTGGTGAATGGTAAGGCGGTGTTGATCCGTGGGACCAATCGCCATGAGTTCCACCAGGATCGCGGGCAGGCGGTGCGCCCGGAAGACATGCTGCAAGATGTGCTGCTGATGAAACGGTATAACTTCAACGCCGTGCGTGCATCGCATTACCCGAACCATCCGTACTGGTATCAGTTGTGTGATCGTTTTGGTTTGTATGTGGTGGATGAAGCGAATATTGAAACCCACGGTATGATCCCGATGCGCCGGTTGTCGGATGATCCGTTCTGGGCCGGTGCATTCCACGAACGCGTTACCCGGATGGTGGAACGTGATTACAACCATGCCTCGATCATCATCTGGTCGCTGGGCAATGAATCCGGGCACGGTGCCGTGCACGACAGCATGTACAGCTGGATCAAAGCACGCGACCCAAGCCGCCCGGTGCAATACGAAGGCGGTGGCGCGAACAGTGCGGCAACCGATATCGTCTGCCCGATGTATGCGCGGGTCGATGAAGATCAGCCGTTCCCGGCAGTACCGAAATGGTCGATCAAGAAGTGGATCGGCATGCCGGGCGAAGATCGTCCGTTGATCTTGTGCGAATATGCGCATGCGATGAATAACAGCCTCGGCGGTTTTGCCCGTTACTGGCAGGCGTTCCGGCAGTATCCGCGTCTGCAGGGCGGTTTTATCTGGGACTTTGTCGATCAAGGTATTCGTCGCGTCAGCCCGGAAGGGCAAACGTACTGGGCGTATGGCGGTGATTTTGGTGATACACCGAATGATCGCCAGTTCTGCTTAAATGGGGTGTTTTTCCCTGATCGCACACCACATCCATCACTTTATGAAGTGCAGAAAGCCCAGCAATTCTTCCAGTTTAAGCTGTTATCGACCACTCCGTTGGTTATTGAAGTGAGCAGCGAATATCTGTTCCGTCATTCTGACAATGAGCAGCTGCGCTGGCAGATCATGCAGCAAGGTGAGCTGAAAGCGTTTGGCGAACAAGAGCTGTCGGTCGGGCCGGAAGGGCGCATTACGCTGACTTTAAGTGAGCAACTACCGCATCTGCAGGCCGGCGCCGAAGCGTGGTTGGATGTGTCGGTGCATGTGCTGAACGATACGCCATGGGCTGAAGCTGGGTTTGCGGTGGCGAAAGAACAGTGGCCGCTGCCGGTGGCGTTCGCTATGCCGAAAGTGGAATTGAATGGTGCTGGCATTAAACCCTCTTTACTGGATAACGGCAGTTGCTGGCAGATCGTATGGGGTAAGCAGCGCTGGAGTCTGGAGAAAAAATCGGGCTTGCTGAACGAATGGCTAACTGGCGAGCGTTCACTGCTGTTATCGCCGCTCAAAGAGCAATTTGTGCGTGCGCCGATTGATAATGATATCGGTGCCAGCGAAGCCGATCAGGATGATCCGAATGCCTATATTGCCCGCTGGCAAGCGGCCGGATTAAACCAGCTGCAGAGCCGTTGTTTCACTGTTCAGGCTTATCAAGGGCTGGACGGTGTGATCATTCAGGTGGAGCGAGGCCATTTCCATCAGGATAAGTTGTTGTTGCGCTCGCATTGGACCTATCACTTCACCGCACAAGGTGGGTTGAAGCTCGATTTGACGACGGATGTCGTGGAAGGGTTACCCTCCTTGGCGCGGATCGGTGTGCTGTTGCATCTCGACGAGCAGAGCGAACAGGTGCAGTGGTTTGGTCGTGGACCACATGAAAACTACCCGGATCGACAGACTTCCGCGCACATTGGTGACTGGCAATTGCCTTTAGCCGAGTTGCATACACCGTATATTTTCCCGTGTGAAAATGGTCTGCGTTGTGACACTCGTGAGCTGCGACTGGGTGGTTTACAGGTCAGTGGCTTATTCCATTTCCGTGTTAGCGCATACAGCACAGCGAATTTAGCCAACACACGTTATCAACACCAATTGCAAGCTGAACGGGGGCTATTCCTGCATCTGGATGGTTTCCATATGGGTGTTGGTGGTGATGACTCGTGGAGCCCGAGTGTGCATACCGATCATCAACTGGGGGCGGGAACGTATCGTTATCAGGTGACGTTGAAATATCCGATGTAACCCCAAAAGAAAGGCCGCGCAAGCGGCCTTAATATTCGGTGAAAGTGAATTATTTGTTGTTGTCCCAGATCCCCGGTTCGATTTTCGCTTTCATTTCCGGGTAATCATTGACATCAAAAGTGGGTAACTTACCTGCTTTACGTTGTGCGTTGTAATCCTTCGCCAGTTTGGAAGCCGTACCAGACATTAAAATGATGGCAATCAGGTTAGTTACAATCATGAATGCCATTGAGATGTCCGCCAGTGTCCAGACCAGCGGTAATTCAGCGACAGCACCAAACATGACCATTCCCAAAACACACAGACGGAAAATTGCCAGACGGGCAGGGTGGTTATGTTCCAAGAAAACTAAGTTGTTTTCCGCGTAGGCGTAGTTGGCCACTATCGAGGTAAAGGCAAAGAAGAACACCGCAAAAGCAATGAAGATGTTGCCTGCATTACCGATATGTTCAGATAGGGCTGCTTGAGTAAGTTTGATCCCGGTCAGTTCATTACCTGGTACATATTGATTAGAAAGCAATATGATGGCTGCTGTACAAGTACAGATCACAATTGTATCGATAAATACGCCCATCATCTGCACATAACCTTGCGATGCCGGATGCGGCGGATAAGGGCTGGCTGTTGCTGCGGTATTTGGCGCAGAGCCCATACCAGCTTCGTTAGAGAACAAACCACGTTTGATACCATTCATCATGCCCTGAGCAATGGTATAACCCAGCGCACCAGCACCAGCCTGCTCAAAACCAAATGCAGAATGGATGATTGTCATGAACACTTCCGGTAATTTCTCCAGATTCATGCCGACAATCACAACAGCCAGAAGCAGATAAGCAGTCGCCATAAAAGGCACTACCAACTCAGAAAACCGCGCGATACTGCGTAAGCCGCCGAAAATGACAATACCACTCAGAGCGGCTAATACCACACCGGTGATCCAGTTCGGAACGCCGAAAGCAGATTGCATTGCACCGCTGATAGAGTTGGCCTGTACTGAGTTAAAAGCCAGACCAAACGAGATGATTAGAAAAATAGAGAACAGCACGCCCATCCAACGCTGACCAAGGCCCTTTTCCATGTAATAAGCCGGACCACCACGGTAGTTGCCATTATCATCTTTTACTTTGTAAAGCTGTGCCAGAGTGCTTTCTACAAATGCTGATGCCATACCGATCATGGCAATCAGCCACATCCAGAAAATAGCACCCGGACCGCCGAGATAAATTGCCACGGCTACACCGGCCAGATTACCGGTACCGACACGGGCTGCCAGCCCGGTACATAATGCCTGAAAAGAGGAGATCCCGGCGGCATCACTGACAGTGCTGTGTTTCAGTACGCTAAACATGTGACCAAAATGGCGGAACTGAATGAAGTTGGTGCGAATAGTAAAAAAGATCCCAACAGCCAGAAGCGCATAGACGAGCTGACCCCATAACAGATCACTCAGTGTATTAATGACATTTTCCATATTGGCTTCCTTTTTGGAGATTAAATTATATCGGTATCCGACGTATATCTTGCGGATACAATGCATTCTTATGCGTTATAGATGGTGAATTATATAAAAATTGAGCAGAAGGCATAGTAAAAATGCTATCTAAGATCATTTTATTGGATTTGTAGATGGATATTTGACCAGACATCAGCATAACAGTCTGATATTCGGCCAGATAAAAAAGCCCTCGGGGAAGAGGGCTTTTACGGAAGATGTTGATTAATTACTCATCGTCATGCAACGCTAAAGGCGTCACCGATTCATCAAATTCCTGTAATGGTTTGTGGTTTTTACCAACAAAGGTATAAATCACCGGCAGTACAAACAGCGTGAAGAATGTACCGATGGTCAGACCGGCCACGATGACGATACCGATACTGAAACGGCTCAAGGCACCCGCACCTATTGCACCTAACAGTGGTAATAAACCGGTCACCATCGCGGCTGTCGTCATCAGGATCGGACGTAACCGCACGCGCGCTGCGATTTTCACCGCATCCATTTTGCTCAGGCCTTTCAGTAATTGCTGTTCACGAGCGACTTCGCAGATCAAAATCCCGTGTTTACTAATCAGCCCGACCAGCGTGATGATCCCCACTTCGGTGTAGATGTTCATGGTCGATAAACCCCACGCCAGCGCGACTAAGGCACCACTAATCGCCAGTGGCACCGACATCATGATCACCAGCGGGTCACGCCAGCTTTCAAACTGTGCGGCCAACACTAAGAAAATCACACACAGTGCCAGCATGAAGGTGTACATCAGCGCATTACCTTCCTGCACATATTGACGCGCTTCACCCATATAATCGTGCTGATAACCTTGCGGTAATGCAGATACGACATTTTCTTCCAACCATTTAACGGCATCACCCATCGGCATGATTGGTACGATACCAATCGTGGCAGAGTTCAACTGGTTGTAATGGGGTAATGAGCGGATCTCACTTTTCAGCTCGATCGACACCAGATTGCTGAGTGGAACGGATTGCCCGTTGGCTGCCTGCACGTAATAGTGTTTAAGTGATTCAGGATTGAGACGGAACTGACGTTCAACCTGTGGGATCACCTCATAACTACGACCATTCAGTGACACGCGGTTGACGTTACCGTCACCCATCATGGCACTCAGCGTAGCGCCAATGTCTTGCATGGTTACACCATACGCCCCGGCTTTATCCCGGTTGATCTTAATGTGCATGGTGGCGGAATCAAAAGCGAGATCCAGATCGGTATAAACGAACTGATGATTGGTTTTGATTTTTGCCAGTGCATCACTTGCTACTTCAAACAAGCTGCGGAATTCGTTCGGTGTGGTGATCACCAGCTGTAATGGCAAACCACCGCCTGCACCCGGCAGTTCGGGGAACTGGAACGAACTGATCGCCACGCCCGGCATATTTTGTAATGCCGCGTTGGTGCGAGCGACCACCACTGGTGCTTTTTCACGCTCACTCCACGGTTTTAAGATCGCGATGCCAAGGCCTTGGTTACTGTTGGGAATACCCGCCAGCGCCAAGTTGGTCGACATGGCCGGATCTTTCATCAGCGTATCACCCACGGCGGCCATATTATTTTCAATATAGTCGAGGTTGGCGGTGTTCGGCGCTTTCGCCATCATCAGATATGCACCGCGGTCTTCTGACGGCGCCAGTTCAGCGGGGATCAGTTTAAACAGTAGTGGCATTACCGATAACACAATAATACCGAACACGATAATGACCGGACGACGGGTCATCACCTTATCCAGAATGCGGCTGTAAACCGCTGTCACGGAGTTCAATGTGTTTTCGACACCACGCTCAAACCGATTCGGGTTGACGTGCGGCTTTAGCATTACCGCACACATCATCGGTGACAGTGTCAGTGCGATAACCCCGGAGATAAACACCGCACCCGCCAGGGTCAGTGCGAACTCTTTAAAGATCGAACCGGTTACACCACCCATCAATGCGATAGGAGTATATACCGCCGCCAGCGTGATGGTCATGGTAATAACCGGGCTGGCAATTTCGCGCGTTCCAATGATCGCGGCACGGAACGGGCTTTCACCGGCTTTGATGTGTCGATCGACGTTTTCTACCACCACGATCGCGTCATCGACCACCAGACCGATCGCCAGCACCATCGCCAGCAGCGTAATCAAGTTGATGGAGAAACCAAACATCTGCATCAACATCACCACGCCGACCAATGACAGTGGAATAGTGATAATCGGGATCACCACCGCACGCATTGAGCCGAGGAACAACGCAATGACCACCAAGACTATGGCTGCGGCTTCCACGATGGTTTTCAGCACTTCCTTGATTGACTCATTGATCGCTTGTGTTGAGTCATACAGCAATTTCATGCTCATGGTGTTAGGCAAGTTTTGCTGGAAATCAGGCAGCAATTTACGCACGTTCGCCGCAATATCTAACGGGTTAGCTGAAGGGGATGAGTCAACAGCCACGATCACTGCTTCTTTACCATTGGCCAGTGCTCGATATTGGTCGTGGTTTTTCTCCAGCGTGACTTTAGCGATGTCGCGCACGCGGATCACTGCGCCATCATGGCTGGCAACCACCAGATCTTCCAGCTGTTGTGTGCTATTTACCTGAGTATCGGCTTCCGCGTTATACAACACAAAATAACCGGTCGCCTGACCGGGTGCTGACTGATAGTTGTTAGATTGCAGAACCGACATCACCTGTGACGATGACAGGTTATAAGCGCCCATTTTCAGCGGATCTAACCAAATACGCATCGCAAACTGCGTACCACCATACAGGTTAACTTTCGCCACCCCCGGCACGGTAAACAGCTGTGGTTTGATCAC
>JAQUHG010000158.1 GCA_028683735.1 Tolumonas sp.
TGGCACCAGTTAGCCAACTTTATTGTTGATTTTAAATCACTTTTTCTTTGTTCATACCTAACAAAAATTTAAAGTTGGACAGCACTACGTGCTGCCACTTAAATCGAAGTTAGGTAATAAAAGCGGCGTCATTGTTGGCGATGAATTCAAGCCTTAATGCGGCTAGTCGGATAGTCCTGTGGTGTTTGCGGCTCACTACCTGAGCGTAGGTTGCCTCGCGCAACACATGAATTCATGAGTGTCGGTAAACTGAAAACCTGCACTGGTTACGTGTCGGCAACCATCAGCGCCGTCAGTGTGTACGCCTAAAGCGGCTCATCATCGAGGCGCGGTTGTTTGAGGCTGGCGCAGTTGAAACATTGAAATCTGTGGCGCCAGTTAACCAACTTTATTGTTGATTTTAAATCACTTTTTCTTTGTTCATACCTAACAAATTTTTAATGTCGGATGGCTTCGCCACCGCATAAAACGAAGTTAAGTTCTTATTTGTCATAGCAAGCCTCGATGAAACATTGAAGACCTGTTAACAGGTGCTATAATCAGGTCTATAGCTCACAATCGAGATACTATATGCAAGTCAAATTCTCTGAAGATGTGGTTCCATTGTCCGATCTCAAAGTGAACCCAGGCAAAATTGTTAATCAAACCGTTGAAACTCAACGCCCTATTCTTCTTACCAGTCGGGGGCGTGGTGTTGCTGTCGTCCAGTCCTTAGCTGAATACGAAACTCGTGAAGAAGAATGCGCTTTTCTCAAAGCAATTGCTCAGGGTCTTACGGATGCTCAAGAAGGCAGAACAATGTCTCTTGATGATGCCAAGAAGAAACTGGGTTTGCGCTAATGAAAATTACGATCACCAATTCTGCTTACGAAGATCTTATCGATATCAAAGAACATTATAAACTTGAAGGTGTTGAACATATCGGGGAGAAACATGTTGATGATGTTTTTAACCATATTGAAAATCTATCTGAACATCCTCAGATGGGACGCATTGTCCCTGAATATGGTATTCCATCGCTCCGAGAACTTATTCATCCGCCCTACCGTATTGTTTATCTGCTGAAAACAGATGAAGTGCAAGTCATCAGAGTGTGGCGAAGTGAACGATTATTAAAACTTATGTAATGATCGATAAGGTCAAAAAGCGAACTTAACAAAATTTTAATGTCGGACTGCACTACGTGCAGCCGCATAAAACGAAGTTAGGTAATAAAAACTGATTCCGTTTTTGCGGCGAATTTGAGCCCTAGAGCGGCTAGTCGGATAGCCCAATGGTGTTTGCGGCTCACTTCCTGAGCGTGGGTTGCCTCGCGCAACACATGAATTCACGTGTGGTGGCAAACTGAAAGCCTGCACTGGTTACGTTTCGGCAACCATCGGCGCCGTCAGTGTGTACGCCTAAAGCGGCTCATCATCGGGGCGCAGTTTTTTGGCGGTCAGTCCCCGTGCGCTGAATAAGTCTGTCGATATGTCCGCAGATTTCGTTGATTCAACACTGTCAGCGAGTCATCCGAGCGGTGGTTTGTGGCAAGCACAGCGAAAACTGAAAGCCCGTGGCACCAGTTAGCCAACTTTATTGTTGATTTTAAATCACTTTTTCTTTGTTCATACCTAACAAAATTTTAATGTCGGATGGCACTACGTGCCACCGCATAAAACGAAGTTAGGTTCCCACAGCGCATAGAGTAAGTATAAAGATCATTTCCATTAAAAAATGAGGTCTACATGAGAAATACAGCATTATTAAAAACAATATTTATTGCTATTTTATTAAGTGGTTGTGCAACAACAGATAAAAATATAGCCAACAATAGTGACAGTAGCGAAAACCTTATCCAAAGCACACCTTTTGGCTATGTCACAACAACAAAAAACTATATCCCATCAAAACTTAAAGAAACCACAATGCTGCCAGAGCACCAATCAGAAGAAAATTGGACTGAACGATTACTTACCCAGGTTTATTTCGACAAAAAAAATATATCTCCTGATGAATACAATATAAAATTAAAAGAGTCTTGGAAAACAAATTGTCCAAATATATCGACTGAATATCATACGTCTGTAAAAGAAAATGGCTATCCTGTTTCAGTACTTATGCTTAAGTGCCCAGATAACAACCCAAAAACAAATCCAGCAATATTAATCATCAAGACAATACAAGGAAGAAACGCTCTATATTCAATCCAACAATCATTTAGAAATGATGTGTCTCAAGCAAAAATTAGTAAATACTCGCGTAATTTTAGATTTACATTTCTATGCAGCAAAGATGCTGAAATTAAATGCCCTAATTTTGTTAAAAACAACTAGCAGCATCACCTAATAAAATTTTAATGTCGGATGGCACTACGTGCCACCGCATAAAACGAAGTTAGACGATTCCTGCAATTACAGTCCTGTGCTCATTCAAACAGATAGAACTAACAGCTTGAATGATGAACCAATCAGCATAAATTTCTGAACTCTTTTTTCAAAAATGTTCGGAGAACATATGCCTTTAGCTGCCAGAGTGGGTGATGCTCATGCTTGCCCTCAGAAAGGACATTCTGTAAATAATATTGCTTCCGGTTCTGGGAATGTATTTATTAACGGCGTGCCTGCTGCCTGTCTCGGTGATACTACCAGTTGTGGAGCTACGATTATTGCTGGTAGCTCCACCGTTTTTATCAATGGTAAGCCTGCCGCATTGATGGGATCAGCAACTTCACACGGAGGCGTGATCATCAGTGGTTCTGGTAATGTCCTGATTGGCGATACCTATACTCCACCATCAAAATCAGTAATATCCGAACCTCTCGTTGAAAAAGCATTTAATCAACATTTTCAACTTATCGATCAATCAGGTAAACCGGTGAAAGGATTCACTTATCTGCTCCAAACACCTGACGGAGAAATTTCGGGTGAAACATGCGAACAAGGAAAAACGACTCTTTGCCATAGTCACACAATGCAAAACATTACATTAGCTCACGCTTTTCAATCAGAAATTGGAATTAAGAAATGACCTTGGCAACAGCAACCACAACACCACGCAGTGATATGAGTCCTGTTCAGGTTATTGTTGATCCTCTTCATTTAGATGAGATCCCTGACATTATGGATGCAATGAATTGGCATACGGCTGCAAAACTGATGCGTCACTGGTTTGACATGAAAGAATCCTATGTGATGACCCCAGATGTTAGATCCGGCAAAGTTAGTTCTCTATCTTTACCGTCCAATCGATATAATGACGATATCGTCAAAATAAATTGGCTATTATCTCAACCCATGTGGCATGCCGCAGCAATTGATATTCATAATTCATGGGTATCAGCTAAAGGCATAGACAGACTCAGGACTTTATTAAAAAACGTTGGATGGGCCATAGGAAAAAGAACCCCAACTGCTTTGGGATCTGCCGCGTATTCAGCCAGAGAGTGCGATACATTAACTCAGGTAAACAGAGTTGATGTAGGTAATAAACTTAATCGGGTTGATGGCTTATACGGCGCCATCGGTAATGGAACACTAAAAATAGCCGTTGTAGGTACTGCTTTTAACCGTAACGGACGTGATTTCTTTCGAGTTGAGAAAACAGGCTTATACCTTCGGGATAGTTATGACTTTGAAGGCGATAATGAACCGCTCGGCATCTGGAGTAAACAGATGAATAAATGTTTAGGCAAGTTAGATACTATTGCTTACCTTTCATCTCCATTATTTTTCGCATTGCAAGGATATGTTCCTGTTTTCAATCGAGATTTCAGGCGCTGGCAAGAAGCACATAAGAACGACACAAAGAAAGGTGGTGATTTTATCGTTTACTCTGATGTGCAATGGCGAAATGAATCAGGATGGGAAATTCCCTTATGAATCGTCGGTATGTCTTGTACATCCTGATCGTAATAGTTATTTGTCTCTCATTTCTCTTTTTTTCTCCATATCTGGCGAAAAAATATGGTAAACACCTTTTTTTAGATATAAGCCCTGATAACCAATACAGGATCGAGACACTGAAAGTTGCCAGTTTTTATCTGGGCGAACTAAGAATGGATACACCGGGGTTTGTTAGAGCATACGATAAAGACGGCAAACTATTTTATGAAAGTGAAATAGTTGATTTATATGATAATTGTCAAGTGTCTTGGCCAGCACCTGAAGTTGGGTTACCCAAGATAATAGTGGGTATGGATGTCTCAATTCCAGTATCCTACTAAAAATCGTCTAACAAAATTTTCATGTCGGACTGCACTACGTGCAGCCGCATAAAACGAAGTTAGGTAATAAAAGCGGCGTCATTGTCGGCGGTGAATTCAAGCCTTAAAGCGGCTAGTCGGATAGTCCTGTGGTGTTTGCGGCTCACTTCCTGAGCGTGGGTTGCCTCGCGCAACACATGAATTCACGTGTGGTGGTAAACTGAAAACCTGCACTAGTTACGTTTCGGCAACCATCAACGCCGTCAGTGTGTACGCCTAAAGCGGCTCATCATCGGGCGCAGTTTTTTTGGCGGTCAGTCCCCGTTCGCTGAATAAGTCTGTCGATATTTCCGCAAATTTCGTTGATCCAACACTGTCGGCGAGTCATCCGAGCGGTTGTTTGAGGCAGGCACAGCGAAAACTGAAAGCCCGTGGCACCAGTTAGCCAACATGTTGGTTGATAATAAGCTGCTTTTTCTTTGTTCATACCTAACAAAAATTTAAAGTTGGACAGCACTACGTGCTGCCACTTAAATCGAAGTTAGGCGTTTGCGATCCATATGAACCACAACTCCGACCTTGAGCCACAAAAATCTTACAGTTAACCTAATATTTCGTGGTTTTTCCACGCAAACCATGATTAACTGTAGACATAATGCAATAATAAGAGTTCCATTATGCTTATCGATTTTTCAATACAAAACTTTATGTCTTTCAACACAAGACAAGAACTCAGTATGGTAGCATCATCATCAACGACAGAAGATTACAATGATGAAAACACATGCTCTATTAATAAATTCGGAATTACAAATGTATTAAAAAGTGCTGCTGTTTTTGGTGCTAACGCTTCTGGAAAATCAAATTTAGTTCGATCATTAAAAACATTAAAAGATATCATTCTTAACTCTCTAGATTCTGTTGGTGAAAATAAACTAAAAACAGCAATACCATTTTTATTAAAAGAGGATATCTTCGATCAGCCAACAGAATTCGAAATTAGTTTTATAGCCAATAATACGCTATATAGATATGGATTATCTATTCTAAACTCTGAAATTGAAGAAGAATGGCTATATTGGACAAAAAGCGCTCGAGAAACAATGCTATTTCACAGAAATAAACAGCATGTTAAGTTCAATCAACGATCTTTTTCTGAAGCGAAAGATTTTGTCCGTAAAAAAGATGATAGTTATGAAATTGAGAAAACCAGGACTAATGTACCATTTATTACCGTCCTTTCTCAATTTAATGGTGAAAAATCTACAAATATTGTAAATTGGTTTCTGAAACTAAATATAATATCTGGATTAAATGATAATGGCTTCAAAGAATTTACAATTAAGTTATTTGAAAGCAATAGCAAATTTAAGCAATGGGCATTAAACATCCTCAGTTCATTGCAAATACAAGATGTCATGGTTAAGGAAACCGATGTTGAATTTCCATTGACACAAAAGATTTCAGATTTAAGCGATGAACTGCAAGTTGCAGCAAATAAACTTCATGATTTCTATGAGAAAAACAAAAGCATCCTTAAAGAGAAAAGATTAGAAGTTATTAAAAACAATCCAATATCTAAAGAATCTTACTCGTTACCTTTCTCATTAGAGTCAGAAGGCACAAGAAAGCTAATTTATCTACTTGGACCAATCTTTGATATCATCAACAACAAAGAAATACTTATTATTGATGAATTTGATAACAAATTTCATACATTATTATGTAAATTTATAATTAGCTTATACCACAAGTTTTCTGAATCTGGTAGCCAGATCATCATGACTTGTCATGATACAAATTTGCTTACAAGAGAACTATTTAGAAGAGATCAAATTTGGTTTATTGAAAAAAACAGCGCTAATGAGAGTCAATTATATGGGTTGCTTGAATACAAAGAATATTACACAAGAAAATCAGACAGCTATAATAAAGATTATCTTGCAGGCAAATATGGCGCGATACCTCTATTCAACTCTTTAGACGAAATTGGAGCTATTCTGAATGACTAAAGATAGAAGTAGAAAAGGAGGCCGCCAACGCAAAGAAAATATACGTGACGAGCGAAAAATAACTAGCATTAGGGAATTATTGACTTTTAGTTTTAAATTTCTTGATCAAACTCAACCCGTTGATGCCCCACAAACTCTTGAATTATGGCATCAACAAAATTTATTGAACTCACTTATTGTTCGTCTCAAAGATTTATGTCAGTTAACGAAAGATGAAGCAATACGCCAAGAGCAAATTACTATTTATGGTGCCTTTCCACCCAAAGACAAGACTCAATATATACATCCACAACATGTAGATGAAAATGTGGCATGGGCTGTCATAAAACATGTCGGTGGTCAGAAAGGGCGTATTGCAGGCTATATTATTGAAAATACATTCTATATAGTTTTTTTAGATATGAACCATAAATTTTGGATTTCCGAGCTGAAACACACCTAACAAACGACTATGGCGTCAACAGCTAATTTTTAGTTCTATTTTCGTCCCACATGACGCCATCGCGTAACATCGAATTTAAGATCACGACCATCTTCCGGACACAGGCAATTATCGCCACTTTTTTCGGCTTCCCTGCTGCCAATAACCGGGCATACGTCGCTTTAAATATCGGGTTACACTGCATGGCTGACATCATCGCCATGTATAAAACTGTACGAACTTGGGCTCGCCCACCTTGGGTCACTCTTTTGCCTTTATAGCACCCGCTTTCTCTATTTATCGGAGCTACTCCAATGAGCGCCGCTGCCTGTTTATGGTTGATATAGCCCAGCTCTGGTACGTTACTAATAATCGACGCGGCCGCAATATGCCCAATGCCCGGAACGCTCTGGAGTATCCGATTTTTGCTTTGATACTCTGGGTTGTCTTCGATCAGTTTTCGGATCTTTTGTTCTGTCTTTTCTAGTTGATTTTTAAACACTGTCAGGACTGGCTTAATCGTGACCGCAATATGCTTGGGGAGTGATTGGAGGCGATTCTTCTCCATGGTTTGCATGGTCAGAAGTTGTCGCCTCCGAGCAACTAACTCACTCATTAATCGCATATTTTCTGGCTTTAGCTCCGCGAGCTTTGGTTTGATGGCTTCACTGTAATGAGCAATCAGCTGCGCATCGAGTTTATCCGTCTTCGCTCGCCGCCCTATGGCCCCGGCGAAGCGTTTGATGTGCCGAGGATTAGCGATCACAAACGGTAATTTGGCTTCTGCGCAAGCCAATATAAACGGCATTTCCAAGCGCCCTGTTGCTTCAATAACGATCCGCTGAGGATGATGCGTTTTAATCGTTTTAATGGCTTCTTTGATCCCTTTCTCGTCATTGGATACGCTAAAAAATATCTCGAGGGGGCGAATAAAAATATCCAGTTGTGACTTGCCGGTATCAACACCAACATTTATGTTTTGATGTGTATCTGTATTCATTATAGGCTAACTCTTGTTTGCGAAATGCGGGTTCGAGACCCAGTCGACTATTCGAGGTTTACGCTTGGAGTCCTATGTGACGTTCTTGTTTGTTATCGGTCTCTCAACTGAGGAGCCAGTACTTAATCGAACTATCACATAGAAAGCTTTAGTTGCAGCTAAAGCCTGGGTCTCAC
>JAQUHG010000159.1 GCA_028683735.1 Tolumonas sp.
AGCGAATTAGAGTTATTACTCCGTCGCCATGAAGCCAGAGCCTCCCGAGCCATCATGACCAAAAAACTGGTCGCTAATATTCATATTTTGCTGATGGCGGTGTTCGACATTATCAAATCAATTCCTGTTATTGCTGAAGCGGGTAAAAATGCTGGCGGCGATGTTGAAGCTCTGGAACAACAGCAAGATAAGCAAAACTTACCCCGGATATTGGTTATTGATGATGAGCTGATCCATCGACAAATGCTGAGTTCGTTATTACAACATGATTGTGAAGTGTTAGTCGTTGCCGATAGTACAACTGCTCTGGAGTTAGTCTTTAAACAACCGGTAGACTTGATTTTATTGGATATGGTTATGCCAGATGTTCGTGGTGATGAAGTGATGCGTCAATTGCGTAGCCACCCGGCCACACGAGATATTGATATTGTGATCATCAGCTCCCGTCATGATGTCGAAGATGAAGAGACCGGGTTTTTGATGGGGGCGATTGATTACATTACCAAGCCGTTTTATCCCACTATTGTGCAAGCGCGGATCCGCAATGTATTAAGGTTGATCCATCAACGTCGTTTATTAGATCAACTAGCGCATTTAGATGGCCTCACTGGTATTCCCAATCGGCGTAAATTTGAGCAAGTCATTGAAAATGAGTGGGCTCGCCATCAACGCGCAGCGCAGCCACTTTCATTAGCCATTCTCGATGTCGATCATTTCAAGCGTTTTAACGACACCTTCGGTCATGCTCGGGGTGATGATGTTTTGCAGGCGGTTGCTGGTTCTATTCGTGACATGTTGCGACGTACCGGTGATTTCGCGGCTCGTCTGGGTGGTGAAGAGTTTGTGTTAGTGTTTAGTGGCGCGGATGCGCAAAGCAGTGCAGTGATGGCTGAACATGTTCGCCAGGCCATGGAGCAAATTGAATTACCGGTTGGCAAAATTACCGTCAGTATTGGTGGGATCACGCTGATCCCAGAAGGGCAGTATTCTTTGGAACAAGCGATGGAGACGGCTGACCAATTACTATATGAAGCGAAACAAAATGGTCGTAACCGCGTTTGTTGGCAATCGAGAATTAATTAAAATCAGGCCGTCATAACTTGCATCTAATGGCGAAGGGTTCAATGAACAAAATAGTCACCAACTTGTCGATCTAGCTCAGTGCTTTTGAGTCAGAGTGACCGCCCAAAATCTATTGCACCTGAAGCATGAGCACCTGATGTGTTCATGCCCCGGTGGCAAGCTAAAAATCAAAAAGCTGATATTGCCGGACAGCTAACTGCGACCCACATCTTGTTTAAGTATTTTTTCAATAACGCGCAAAATACGTCGGATCTGCTGTTCATTATGGCGGGGTAAATGATGGCTAGTATGAGTTAGTGGTTTCATATCACACCTTCCCTAATCGTGTTATCGATGCACCATTCCATGCTGTTCTTATTACTATTATCGCCCATAACCGGAAGAACAACCGGGAATTATTTCAATTGGATACCTGCATTCGCTGTGCCAGCCAATATTGCCGGAAAAATGACGGACATTAACCAAGGTTTCGTTATCACTAACCTTTATATTGATACATAGGCGACTCGTTAAACAGATCGTTTGGGTACAGAAAAAGTAAGGGGCCGAAGCCCCTTGAACAGTCAATTAACCGAGATGACTAACAAGCAAACTTTTTAACTTATGCAGTTTTTTGTCTAATACTGCTTTTTTGCCTTTTATCCGTTGAGCCTCAGGAAGTTCGGCTGGAATGGCCTTGGCTTTTGCCGGTAAGCTGGGAAATACGTCGATACCGCTTATTTTTTTCAATTGATCGACGGAAATGACTTTGTAATGCCCATCCGCATTATTATCAGATACATACACACCCGCTTCGCCGGTTTTCGGTGTGTAAATCGCTTTGAACATGGCATTAGGAACCGGGATCCGGTTTTTCAGTTTCTGTGTGGCGGCGTTATATAGCCCGCCAGTGACGACATACACATCACCGTATTTGGTGGCCATGACTCGCGTCGTTGTCTCTATGTCGCTCCAGATACCGGCATTATTGGCATGCAGCTGCGGAACCATATTGGCTAATGAAAATGACTCATGTTGGGCATTTTTGTTTGGCATATCGGCATTCGGAGCCAGATGCCCACGATCAAATCCGCTTCCCTTATAGTCAGTTAGTTCAGCTCTGGTTGCTTCAGGTAGATTTGCATCTTCATGAAATGAATCAATACGTTCTAACGTTTTTGCGGCAGCTACATTCTTTTTGGTCAGATGTTCAGCTGAATAAAAAGCTGTTTTTGAGGAATACGAATAACCGGTCGCAAATGCGGTGTAGCAAAGTTCTTGATCTTGTTGCAGGGGGATCGTCAGTTTGGGTTCCTGACCATTAAAATAATGCTGAGGACAGTTTGTTGCGAATGCTGATGTACTAATCAGACACAATGCCAAGGTAATACTGTTTTTAAACACAAGAATTCCCATCTATTAATTGGGTTGTACTGATAGATTTTACAGAGCATTTTACTTGCTGTATCGCAGAAATGAAAAAAGGCACTAACTCGTTAAAGTTAATGCCTTTTAATTCAATAATTAGCGAAGAGCTATTAGTTCATGCCGTATTTTTTCAGTTTCTTACGCAGGGTACCGCGGTTGATGCCCATCATGGTTGCAGCACGGGTCTGGTTACCACGGGTGTACTGCATGATAATGTCGAGCATAGGCGCTTCAACTTCACTCAGAACCATGTCGTACAGTTCAGTGACGTCCTGACCATTCAATTGCGCCAGATAGTTGCGTAAAGCCTGCTGAACGGAGTCACGCAGTGGGCGTTGCACTGGTTGATGAGTTTGTGCGTGAGTGACAGTAGTCACCAGAGCTTCAGAAGTCACGGTTTGATCCAACATAATTTTTTCTGCTCTTCATTATGCAATTGCGTTACTAAAATACAGTTTCAATGCATTCAACTGCTCTTCAGCTGTTGTTAGTGCGTTGAAACCTCTGCGGAAATGCTTTGCTGACTCGTATTTCTCCAAATACCAGGCAACATGTTTTCTGGCAAAACGCACTCCTTTGGCTTCGCCGTAGAACTGATGCAAAGCTGCAACATGTTCCAGCACGATGGTTCTGATTTCATCCCATTCTGGCGATGGCAGATCACAGCCGTGCGTCAAAAAATGGCGGATGCGATTAAACAACCAAGGTTGTCCTTGCGCAGCCCGTCCAATCATGATGGCATCAGCACCGGTGTACTCCAGTACAGCCAGTGCTTTTTGCGGAGTATCGATATCACCGTTCGCCACTACAGGAATAGAAACATGCCGTTTGATAGCGCGGATCGTGTCATATTCGGCTTGACCATTGAATAAACACGCACGGGTACGCCCGTGTACAGTCAATGCCTGAACACCACAGGATTCGGCTATTTCGGCAATTTCCACGCCATTACGATGTTCAGTATCCCATCCGGTTCGGATCTTCAGGGTAACAGGCACATCGACGGCAGCGACTACCGTTTGCAAGATCTCACGCACCAGCGCAGGGTCTTGCAACAGGGCTGAACCGGCTAAACGACGATTAATCTTTTTAGCTGGGCAACCCATATTGATATCAATTATCTGTGCACCTTCAGAAACTGAGCGGCGGGCGGCATCGGCCATCCAATCCGGTTCTGATCCCACAATCTGCACAGCGCGTATGCCCGGCTCATCAGCCAAATACATTCGCTTAAGCGATTTATCGGTACCCCAGGTCTCCGGGTTAGCCGACATCATCTCAGAGACCGCCATGCCAGCTCCCATTCGCAAACACAACTGCCGGAACGGTTGGTCTGAAACACCAGCCATCGGTGCAACAACAACCGGGGCTGATAACGAATAAGGTCCAATTTGCATGACGTGACACCCTAAGCTTGAGGGCGCGTATCTTACGGCTTTTTCACCACGCTGAAAAGGTTAGAAATTGAGCGTAAGGTGAAAAAAATGCTTGTATTTTCTGACGAAAATCCTTGCCAAATCGTTTCGCTAACTAGATCAGACAAATACCGAACTTTTCACAACGTTTCAGGCTTTTTTTATTCCATCCAGACGGCACCACTCTTCACGAGTGGTGGCTGGGTTCATCGCAAACCACTGGCCATAAACCTCAAGCAGCTCAGGCGCCTGACTTTCTAATATGCCGGAAATGGCCATACGACCTTGTGATTTAACCAGTCCGCTGATCAAGCCAGACAGCTCACGTAACGGGCCAGCCAGAATATTAGCCACCACGATATCGGCTTGCAGCCCTGCGGGTTGATCTTCTGGCAGATACAATTCCAGCTGGTCACTGACGCCATTGCGCTGTGCATTATCGCGGCTCGCTTCAATCGCCTGCGGATCAATATCAATACCAATCACCCGTGCTGCACCCAGCTTAAGGGCGGCTATCGCCAGAATGCCGGAGCCGCAGCCAAAATCGACTAAGGTTTTGCCGCTCAGATCGAGGCTGTCCAGCCATTGCAGACAAAGCGCGGTGGTCGGGTGTGTCCCTGTACCAAAGGCTAAACCGGGGTCGAGCAATACATTGACGGCAGTCGGATCGGGCACATCACGCCAGCTAGGGCAGATCCACAGGCGTTCACCAAACTGCATCGGTTGGAAATGTTCCATCCATTCACGCACCCAATCTTTGTCTTCCAGTAATTCAACCTGATACGGTACATCTTCACTGATGTGTTTCTGGAAAAACGCGATGATTGGTGCCGGGTCGACTTCCGCATCAAACAGACCAATGCAGCGGGTATCGCCCCATAATTTCGTTTCCCCCGGTAGCGGTTCATAAACCGGCGTATCTTGGGCGTCCATGTAGGTGACGGCCTGAGCACCCAGTCCCATCAGCATATTGCTGACTTTATTGGCGCTTTTGGCGGTTGCATTGATTTTGATTTGGATCCAGGGCATGGCAATACATCGGGTTATAAAAAAGAGGGCTATTGTAACACTCGCCAGTCAACGGATTGAATCATCTTTTCCATTGACCTGATCCTGTTCATGTGATCAAAGGCTAGTCCATACGAAACGGCATCAACGGATGAATCTCTCGTGGTGTCAGATCCAACGATTGGCGTTTAGCCAGATTATGAATGCGACTTTCTAGCGTGAGAGCAATGGGGCCGGTAAATAACTCAGCCCGTTGCGTCGATAGCGTTTTTATCGACATCACTCCTAATTGATGTAACCGATCCCGGTTTAAATCAGCTACGGTTTCGACATCAACGATCAAACGGGTGAGATCAGCGCGTAAGGCTACTAGATTTCCCAATCCACCCATGGCTTTGATGTAACTGATCGTCAGGTAATCCACATCGAGCAATAATTCAGGTCCACTCGCCAGTGGTTGAGAGCTTTGCTCATCGATTGCCGCATTAAAAAAATGAATTGGATGTCGACTGATATAACCCCGTAATTCGTACAGCAAAATACCGAATAACGACATGGGGATCGCAAACCAGACGGTTGGAATACTGGTGTAAGCAATTTGTTCTTGTTGTAGCCAATGACAGCCGTGATTCACAAAGCCCAAAACAAATAACGTATAGATACAATGACGAGGGGCCCACAACAGTAGCAATAACATCATCGGTTGTGCCTGACCCGATGCAATCATCAGCAAACTTAATATGCCATTCAAAACACGCTTCTGGATCTTGGTGCCAGCAATATTGATTAGTGCGCGCTGGAAAATCCATGAAATACAAAGAATCACCAACCATATATACGGCGACGCCAAAAAAGAGTGCCAAGGCAAGGTGGTGAGCTGTAACTCAGCAACTGTACCGCCAGACAACAACAACAACGGTTCCAGCCAGAGTAACAATTCAATGGTTTGATGTTGCAATATGAATTGGTTAAAAAGATGCAGTAAACCGGCAACAGGGAGTGACAGCAACAGACAGAAAAAGCCGTTGCATAACAGCACGATCGCATCACCCTGAAAGGCTCTTAACCAAGAGGGGACGCGAATTTTTTGGGTAAAGGGGGTAGCCCAAACCACGGCATAACCACTAAGCAATGCGGCAATAATATCCGTAGGAAAATGTTCAGGACCAAGCGAGTGCAGCAACTTTGCCATTAAGACATAACTCAGACAAGCGTTGAGCGGCTGCATCTCATATTGATAATTGCTACGACTGATAGCGATAGCCATCGCCAGTAAAAGAGGTGCGGATTGTTGTAGCCCCTTAAAGATGGTCAACCAGATGTGTCCGGTATAATCGATATTAGCAATCATCACCTGTGGCATATGGGCAAAGGTGAGCAGCAAAATCGGTAAAATTAGCAGACGCTGTTGGTTGTCATCAAAACTGGTAGATAGCATAACACTTTATAAAACTGTGAGCGTTGTATCATTTTAGCGCAAAACGTAAAGAATAGCAGGATAAATTGTGAGGTTGTTCGCATAAAAAAGGCCGCGAATGAGCGCGGCCTTAAATAAGAAGGGGGGGCTTAGAGACCTAACTTCTTGTGTAGATAGTGAATATTGGTGCCACCGTTGTGGAAGTTTTCATCCCGCAGGATTTCTTTGTGTAGTGGAATATTGGTCTTGATCCCTTCTACAACAATTTCATCCAGTGCATGACGCATACGCGCGATGGCAACATCACGATTTTCACCGTAACAAATTAACTTGCCGATCATCGAATCATAATGCGGTGGTACGGTATAGCCAGAATAAATATGCGAATCCCAGCGAACACCTAAACCGCCCGGTGCATGGAACCATTGGATCTTACCGGGTGCCGGCAAGAACGTCTGTGGATCTTCTGCGTTGATACGGCATTCGATCGCATGACCGCGGATACGAATTTCATCCTGTTTGATTGACAGCGGTTGTCCCGCAGCAATTTTCAGCTGTTCTTTGATCAGATCGACACCGGTGATCATTTCTGTTACCGGATGTTCTACCTGAATACGGGTGTTCATTTCGATGAAATAGAACTCGCCGTTTTCGTACAGGAATTCAAAAGTACCGGCGCCACGGTAGTTAATTTCGATACATGCACGAACACAACGTTCGCCGATGTAACGACGCATTTCTTCTGTAATGCCCGGTGCTGGCGCTTCTTCAACTACTTTTTGGTGACGACGTTGCATAGAGCAATCACGTTCACCCAGATAGATCGCATTACCCTGACCATCGGCTAATACCTGGATCTCGATATGACGAGGATTTTCCAGATATTTCTCCATGTAAACCATGTCGTTGCCAAAGAACTGGCCAGCTTCTGATTTCGTCAGGGCAACTGAGTTTTGCAGTTCTTCTTCATGGCGAACAACACGCATACCACGACCACCACCGCCACCGGCAGCTTTGATGATGACCGGATAACCGATGCGCTTAGCAATAGCGGCGTTTTGTTTGGCATCGTCGCCAATTGGGCCGCCTGAACCGGGCACACAAGGTACGCCGGCTTTTTTCATCGCTTCAATAGCTGAAACTTTATCGCCCATCAGACGAATAGTTTCCGCTCTTGGGCCGATAAAAATAAAGCCAGATTTTTCTACCTGCTCAGCAAAGTCTGCATTTTCAGACAAGAAGCCATAACCAGGGTGAATAGCTACTGCACCGGTCACTTCTGCTGCAGCAATAATAGACGGCACGTTCAGATAAGAATCTTTAGCCGACGGCTTACCGATACAGATGGTTTCGTCTGCCAGTTTAACGTGTTTCAGATCGCGGTCTGCGGTGGAATGCACAGCTACCGTTTTGATACCGAGCTCTT
>JAQUHG010000160.1 GCA_028683735.1 Tolumonas sp.
CACGGGAAAGGCTGGAATGCGCTGTATGTCGAGAACCACGACATTCCACGCGTTATCTCTAAATGGGGTAATACCGATCGCTACTGGCGTGAAAGTGCAACAGCGATAGCGGCCATGTATTTTCTGATGCAAGGCACCCCCTTTATTTATCAGGGGCAAGAAATCGGGATGACGAATACCAAATTCTCATCCATTGAAGATTTTGATGATGTCTGGTCAAAAAACCGTTATCACAGCATGAAAAAAGAAGGTATGACCGATGAAGCCATTTTGGGCTGGTTATCGCTGACCTCTCGCGATAACGCACGTACCCCGATGCAGTGGAATGCCACCGTCAATGCCGGTTTCAGCACAGCAAAACCATGGCTGAAAGTAAACCCTAACTACATCACGATCAACGTGCAGCAACAGGAAGCACAGCCTGATTCAGTACTTAATTTCTATCGCCAGATGATCCGTCTGCGTAAAGCAGAATCCGCGCTGGTATACGGTAACTATGAGTTATTAATGGCCGATGATCCGCAAATCTATGCATATACACGGACATTGAATTCACAAAAAGTGGTTATCATCTGCAATATGAGTGAGCACGAAGCGCTATATCATCACGAGGAATTTAAGCTCTATCATGATCATCTGTGGCTAAATAACTACGCAGTGTTACCACACACCGCCGTAAATCGCTTGTTATTACAACCTTATGAAGTCCGGGTTTATCGGGTAAGTTAATTCTGTAGTAATAAAAATGTAGCAGTAAAAATAAAGCCGCTCGATTGAGCGGCTTTTCATTTAATCTACGCTGATTAATGCTGCAGGATCTGACTCAGGAACAAACGACCACGGTCAGATTGCGGATTGTTAAAGAACTCTTCAGGTGTATTCTCTTCAACGATCTGACCTTTATCCATGAAGATAACGCGGTCAGCCACTTTACGGGCAAAACCCATTTCGTGGGTTACACACAACATGGTCATACCATCTTTTGCCAGTTCAATCATTACATCCAACACTTCACTCACCATTTCTGGATCGAGTGCCGAGGTTGGTTCGTCGAACAGCATAATTTCCGGGTTCATACACAAGCTTCGGGCAATCGCCACACGTTGCTGTTGACCACCAGAAAGCTGACCTGGGTATTTCAGCGCCTGATCAGGAATGCGCACACGCTCCAGATATTTCATGGCAGCAGCTTCAGCTTCTTTACGTGGAATTTTACGCACCCACATTGGTGCCAGACAGCAGTTTTCTAACACCGTCAGATGCGGGAACAGGTTAAAGTGCTGGAACACCATACCCACTTCACGACGCACATGTTCAATGTTTTTCAGATCATTGGTTAACGGCGTGCCTTTAACAATGATGTCGCCTTGCTGGTGTTCTTCCAGACGGTTAATGCAACGGATCATGGTTGATTTACCGGAGCCTGATGGTCCGCAAACAACAATTTTTTCACCTTTTTGCACACGCAGGCAAACGTTCTTGAGAACATGGAATTCGCCATACCACTTGTTGACATCATTCAGTTCAACAACGATTTCATTTTTACCGATATTCATCAATATGTCCTCAGCGCTTATGACCTGTATGTAACAAATTCTCTAGATACATAGAGTAACGAGACATACCAAAACAGAAAACCCAAAATACTAACGCAATAAAAGCATATGCTTCAGTGGAATAGCCTAACCACGCAGGATCAGACAACCCGGCTTTCGCAACTGCCAGCAAATCAAATAACCCGATAATAGTAACCAGACTGGTATCTTTAAACAGCTCAATGAAGGTGTTTACCAGTGATGGGATGGTGATCTTAAGTGCCTGCGGCATAATGATCAAACCCATTGATTTCCAATAACTCAAACCTAATGCTTTAGCTGCCTCATACTGCCCTTTCGGAATGGCTTGCAAACCACCGCGGATAACCTCAGCCACATAAGCTGATTCAAACAGGATGATACCAATCATGGCGCGCAGCAGTTTATCCATGTTCACTTCACCAGAAAGGAACAGGGGTAACATCACTGACGCCATAAACAACACGGTAATCAGTGGTACGGCACGCCAGAACTCGATAAATACAATCGACAGCGCGCGGATCATTGGCATCTCTGAACGACGTCCTAATGCCAACACGATCCCAATAGGTAACGCAGCTAATGTACCTACAATACCCAGCAACAAGGTTAGCATTAAGCCACCCCATTTATGAGTTTCTACTACTTCAAGGCCAAACGCACCGCCGTAAAGCAGGTAAAACACCACAAACGGATAAACAATAAAGAAAATGCCCGTCAAAATCGTTTTATGTGGTGTCTTAGGGTACAACAGCGCAGCGACCTGCAAGGCAGTCAGCGCATAAACCCAATTCACACGCCAGTGTTCACTTTCCGGATAAAAACCGTAAATGAACAAGTTCAGACGGTTGGTGATAAACACCCAGCATGCACCGCCGGATACGCATTGATCACGGCTCGCTCCAAACCAATCAGCAGAAATAAATGCCCAATGGATCAAATGCCAGAGTTGCGGGATCAGAATATAAAGTAACGTTAGCGAAACAATACTGTTTAACCACGAGGAAAACAGATTTTTACGTAACCATGCAGCAAAACTACTTTGTCCAGCTGGTGATGGCAAACTGGGCTGTTCGCGATATACAACCATATTAACGCTCCACTAACGCGTTCTTCGCGTTGTACACATTCATCAAAGCAGAGGTAACCAGACTGATCGTCAGATATACGGCCATTGTCATTGCAATGATTTCCACTGCCTGACCAGTTTGGTTCAATGTACTTCCCATGAAGACTGAAACCAGATCCGGATACCCTACTGCAGTCGCCAGAGAGGAGTTTTTCACCAAGTTAAGGAACTGGCTGGTGAGTGGCGGAATAATCACACGCATAGCCTGCGGGATGATCACAAACCGTAAAGTCAACCCACTGCGCAAACCAAGGGCGCTTGCCGCTTCGACTTGCCCTTTGGATACCGACATGATCCCGGAGCGAACAATTTCAGCAATTGACGCAGCAGTGAAAATGGTCAGCGCAACTGCCAGCGAAAACAATTCCGGAATAATGGTAAAACCACCACGGAAATTGAAGCCTTTTAATGCAGGCATGTCCCAATGCAAAGGCATACCGCTGAACAGGAATGCTAATAATGGCAAACCGATTAACAAACCTAGTGCACTATAAAATACCGGGAATATTTGGCCTGTCAGATATTGACGTTTCTTCGCCCATTTACGGAGCACAACGACAGCGATAATCGCAACGATAAAAGCACCGAAGACGAATGAGAAACCAGGTTCCAAAACCGGGGCCGGAATAGATAAGCCGCGGACATTCAGGAAAAATGCATCACCTAACGACATACTTTGTCGAGGGGCAGGTAAGTTGCGCAGTACGCAGAAATACCAGAAAAAAATCTGTAACAACAAAGGAATATTGCGGAAGGTCTCGATATAAACGGCCGCAGCACGACTTAATAACCAGTTCTTAGATAACCGCGCAATACCGACGATAAAACCAAGCAAGGTGGCCAGAATAATCCCGATCACTGACACTAACAGTGTATTCAGCAACCCGATGATAAAGGCTCGCCCGTAAGTATCGTCTTCAGAATAAGAGATTAACGTCTGAACGATCCCAAAACTGGCTCGGTTATGAAGGAATGCAAAACCCGTCGCAATACCGCGGCTTTCCATATTGTGCAAAGCGTTGCTAATAAAATAGAACAACATCCATGCAACACATGCAACAGCTAATGTCTGGAAAATAATCCCACGAACTTTAGGATCATAAATCCAGCGCGTAGCTACTACATTATTTTGATTTTTTGAGTTTTCAGCTGGCATGCTAAATTTTAACTCCAGTAAAACGCTGAACTTAACTGGGCGGTGAAAAACCGCCCATTCCTGATGCTATTAACGTACTGGTGGCGCGTACAGGAAACCACCTTTGCTCCACAGATTGTTTTCTGTGCGAACAATTTTCAGTGGTGAATCTTTACCTACGTTACGATCGAAAACTTCTGCGTAGTTACCTACTTGTTTCACGATCTGATAGCCCCAGTCTTTAACCGCACCCAGGGTGGTTCCATCCGGAGCGTCTAAACCCAGCAGACGTTTAACGTCTGGGCTGCCAGAAGTTTTCATGGCATCAACGTTTTTGCTGTTAACACCCAATTCTTCCGCATTGATCATGGCGAAAACAGACCATTTAACCAGCAGTTCCCATGCCTCATCGCCTTGACGAACCATTGGGCCTAAAGGCTCTTTAGAAATGATTTCTGGTAATACATCAACAGAATCAGGTTTAGCCAATTTTACACGTACAGCGAACAGCTGTGATTTGTCAGAGGTCAGTACGTCACAACGACCAGACTCAAAACCTTTTACAGTTTGATCAGAGTTGTCGAATACAACTGGTGTGTATTTCATGTTATTAGCATGGAAATAATCAGCCATGTTCATTTCAGTGGTAGTACCACCTTCTGTACAAATGGTTGCACCATCTAATTCTTTAGCGCTTTTCACACCCAGAGATTTGTTAACCATGAAACCCTGGCCATCGTAATAGGTGGTCGCAGTTGATTTCAGACCCAGAGTCGCGTCACGAGTCATAGTCCAGGTTGTGTTACGAGACAGAATATCTACTTCGCCAGACTGCAGTGCAGTAAAGCGCTCTTTACCACCCAGCGGGATATATTTCACTTTGCTTGCATCAGCAAAAACAGCAGCAGCTACGGCACGGCAAACATCAACGTCCATACCTTCCCAAACACCTTTTGCGTTAGGGCTGGAAAAACCAGGCAAACCATCATTCACGCCACACTGTACATAGCCTTTTTTCTTAACATTGGCCAGAGTGTCACCTGAAGCAGCCTGTGCATTTCCTACGATCAATAAAGCTACAGCTGATGCAACACCGGTTAAATATTTTAGTTTTGACATACTTTCTTCCCTGCGAGGTTGAGTGAATAGCATTATTTGATTAGTGCAGACCCTGCTAGTCAGCACCTGTAATCAATAAAAGCAACTATCAGGCCACATTGCAAAGCAGAAAACCCCTCTGTTCTGGCGGTTTAATGAACAACATTCCCTTGCAGCACCATCCATGAACACCATTTTGGTGCAGGCAGTCGAAAATCAAGATTTTCACGACAAATGCGGCCGTTGTTTCGATAGTTTGCTTCAATACCCAGAAGTAAAAATCACCACAAACCAGTTTGTCAGCATAAAAAACTGGAAAGACTTCAAAAGCGCTCACTTCAAGAAGATAAGATAGCAAAAAAAGTGTTTTTAAGGGATAAAATTTTGCAAATCCAGCTTATCGTCTATTTTTTCACCCCACACGGGCGCTATTTCTACGCTATATTCTGCTCCGGCATAACTAAATTGCAGTCGCCATGCATGTAAATAGGTTCGATCTGCTACCGTACCGCCATAACGCTCATCACCCAAAATCGGCGCACTAATGCTCTTTAATGCGACTCGAATTTGGTGAGTTTTTCCTGTGTGCGGAGAAACGATATATAAACGATGATGAGGAATAGCCAAAGAAACACTCTGAAAATAGGTAATCGCCGGGTTGTCAGACGAATGCAATAATTTCCAACTACCATTTCTTCCTTTAGCCATATCTCCCTTTACCCACCCCTGTTTCTTTTTCGGCGATCGGTCGCTGATAGCTAAATAGGTTTTCTTTACACATCGATCCGCAAACGCCTGACTAAGCACCGAAGTCGCGTCTTTATTTTTCGCCAATAACACCAATCCAGACGTCACTTTATCCAAACGATGCACCGGATAAACATTTTGCCCCCAAAAGGCCGATACACGAGACACTAAGCCAGGCACACCGGCATCATCGTGCATATCAATACCTGCCTCTTTGTTCACAACAAAAAAATCAGGTTGTTCCAGAACAACTGTAAATCCGGTGCATCGCTCAGACATGGAAAAAAACTCTTGAAAGTAGGATTCAAAATAACGAAGTCAGTTCGTCATTATTACAGGCAAACCCTATCGAGGGAAACCGGCACCGCACAGCGAGTAGTCAGAACGAACACACAAGTACGTTGATAGGGTCTATAATCTTTATTATGCTTTTTTACAGATGTTTCACTGCTTTGATTATTTGCGGCTCTAATTGATGGATATGGATTCAAAATAATTACAACCATTTCCCCTGCTCAATAAGAAATAAGGATTGGCCTATGTATCTTATAAAAAAGCATACCCCTCTGTTTATGACATCTGTTATTGCTCTATCACTTTACGGATGTGCCTCCAGTGATTCAGACAATATGAATTCGTCCGCAGAAATGAGAAAAAATAACATTTCATCAACGCAAAAATGTATTTCATTCGACACCAAAGGTAAGCATAAGGAAGCTTTTCCTTACTGCAAAATAGCGGCAGAAATGGGGAATAGTTTTGCGCAGACATTAGTTGGTTCTATGTATTTCCGGGGCGAAGGCACCACCCAAAATTATTCCCAAGCTGCATTTTGGTTTCAAAAAACAGCCCAAGATGGTGATGTAAATGCTCAGGCTCTTGTTGGATCACTGTATTTTGAAGGTAAAGGTGTTCCCCAAAATAATACGCAAGCCACACTCTGGTTTCAAAAAGCAGCAAGACAAGTCACTCTTCACCCTATGGTGCTCGTCGGTGCGATGTATTTTGAAGGGCAATGGGTAAATCAGGATTACATGCAAGCAGCGCACTGGTATCAACTCGCCGCAGAGCAGGGAGATGATAACGCACAGTTCCGTCTAGGAACTATGTACCATGAGGGTCAGGGATTTTCACAAAATTACAGCCAAGCTGCATATTGGTATCAAAAAGCCGCAGTACAAGGCAATTCCAACGCGCAGGCATTTTTAGGTGGAATGTATTTTGAGGGGTTAGGTGTTGCAAAAGATTATAAACAAGCCTATGCCTGGCTCTCTGTTGCCGCAATGCACAATCAAGAAGCGACAAAATCGCGCGATTCTGTCGCAGCTCAGTTAACACCAGACGATCTGTTTGAAGCACAAATACTGGCGAGTGAATACCTTAAAAAATATAACATAAAACTATAAGCAAAAATCAGTATAACATTTGGTAACAAACACGAACAAAATAGAACGATTTTTTGCTGTCTTAATAGTGCCGACATGTCTAATATTCATCCATATTATTGCAAGTCCAATAACTACTTCCCGGAAAATGTTCATATGGCAGCATGGTATATTGTTATTTTTGAGAACTGTATAGAAACACAATTTATAGCAAGTATGAATTTTGCCAATGAATTATATTCTGCCTTTATGAACAACCCTGTTCATATTGATGGCGCTCGATATTTTTATAAACACACGGATGAACAATCAGTTTATTATTTGTCGCCTGAGGCTGCAGTTATCTCCCCTGACTTACTGAATAAATATGGTGCGGCACTTTTATTAAGTGAGCCAGATGTGACCGATTTAGAAGTGCACATTCTTTAATTGATTGTAATTAAAGATCATTCTTACTTTTCCTCATTTTTGCTTACCCATAAAGAACTCAAAAGAAGCCCGTTAACTATATTATCCTTGTTTATTCATTCGAACTGCTATCCTTAATAAAGAGAAATGCTTTTGCTGATTCATTGCACTGCAAATCACTTCGTCTAGCTACGATAAGGATTTCTGATGGCTTTCAACCCTATCCCAG
>JAQUHG010000161.1 GCA_028683735.1 Tolumonas sp.
TTAGCGCAAATTAGCCAAAGTTCGCAAGATCAAGCTAAACAATATGCTGACTGGCAAAAACGTCATCCTGAACATCCGGCAATCGGCTTATTTACACCAGCAGCTGATACACCAAAGCAACCAACTATTGCCGAAAATAATCAGGGTGTAGCCGACACTACACAGATCCAGAAAGTTGCTGTTTTATTGCCACTGTCAGGCAAATTGGCTGGCCCGGCTGGTGCGCTGAAATCCGGTCTGGAACAAGCTAACCTGGCAACAGGAAATAAACTGACGCTGAGTTATTACGATGAGAATAGTCAGTCGATGCCAGAATTATTGGCGCGAGCCGAAAAAGAAGGTGCACAACTGATCATCGGGCCATTGCAGAAGAATAAAGTAGAACAGTTAGTCGCCAGCCACGCTTCCGTGCCGGTATTGGCATTGAATCAACTGGATGGACAACCTGCTGCGGACAATCTCTATTATTTCTCATTGTCACCGGAAGCAGAAGCCGCACAGATCGCACAAAAGATCCACGAAGATGGCATGCAGCATCCGTTGTTACTGTTACCGTCCAACGCCTTGGGTGAACGTACCGCGGCCGGTTTTAACAATTACTGGCAATCTTTAGATCTCGGCGATGCGGCCATTGCTAAGTTCCGTAGTCGTGATGAACTATTATCTCTGTTAAACCAAAAACTCGGTGGTAAAGTTGGTTCATTACAAGCCGGCCAAGTACAGTCGCTAGCCAATGACCCAGCGAATGATCCCAATCGGGTAGATTCTATTTATATGCTGGCATCAGCATTTGAAGCATCTAATATCAAATCCAGTGTCGATCTGATGTTAGGTAATTCGACGGTTCGACCTAGTTATTATTTAGGCTCTAAAAGTAATAGCAGTGGGTTAAAACCCGATGTAGCGCTGGCACTAAACGGCATGCAACTGGGCGATATGCCATTGATGTTAAATCAAGTTCCTGATGAATTGGCTAAAGCGACTGCAGCATTGCCACAAGCCAGTGGTGATCAATTGCGATTGTATGCCATGGGGCATGACGCTGGCGCATTGGTAAACCAATTAAGTCAGTTACGTCAGAATCCGGATATGACCATCAATGGTCTGACCGGTGTCCTGCATGTGACAACAGATGGGGTTATTCTTCATGACTTGATCTGGACTCACTACAATAATGGGCAATTAAGTAATGAGCCAACCACAGCTCAACCCGCCGTCTCTCAGCCGGCAAAGTAAGGGGCAATACTACGAACAGCAGACCCGTCGCTTTCTTGAACAGCAGGGGCTGTTGTTCGTTTGTGCCAACTATCGCTGCCGTCAAGGCGAAATTGATTTAATTATGCGAGAACACCAGACGCTGGTATTTGTAGAGGTCCGCTATCGGGCCTCTCGTGATTATGGTGGCGCGTTAGCATCCGTAACGCCGGCGAAACAACAGAAAATTCGCCACACTGCCCGGTATTTTTTATTAAATCAGCAGATCAACGAAGCACATCAGGCTTGCCGTTTTGACATAGTATCGTACGATGACGGGCAACAAAGCTGGCTAAAAAACGCATTTTAGGAGAACCGGGTTGGATCGGATCAGAGAAAATTTTACCGAAAGTATTCAGACAAAAATTGCCGCCGCTGAAGTGTTATCCGAAAACATTCAGACCGCAGCACAAATGCTGGCCATCTGTCTGTTAAACGGTAACAAGATCCTTGCCTGTGGTAACGGTGCTTCAGCGGCCTTGGCACAATTGTTTGTGTCACACCTAATGAGTCGTTTTGAAACGGCACGCCCTGCTTTACCTGCGATTGCATTAACCTGCGATGGTAATCTGATGAGTTCGCTCAGCCATTACGGTAAATTTGAAGATGTCTATGCTCACCAGATCCGGGCGCTCGGACAACAAGGTGATATTTTAGTGCTGATCACCACCGAAGAAGATAATCGGGAATTGATCCATGCCGCGGAAGCAGCGTTATCCCGTGACATGACGATGGTGATTTTAAATACGGGATACGGCGGAGAACTCGCAGGTTTACTGGGACAAAGTGATGTTGAAATTCGCTGTCCTTCTGCCCGTTTTTCACGCATTCTGGAAGTCCATCTACTGGTATTAAACTGCCTGAGTGATTTGATTGACCAAACCCTATTCCCCCAATAACTCATTGAGGAATCGCTATGTTTCGTAAGCTGCTCCCGTTATCGCTAGCTGGTTTACTAATGCTACAAGGCTGTGTCGGCGTGTTGTTGGCTGGTGGTGCAACAACAGGTGTTGTGGTTGCCAAAGACCGCCGCACCGTTACGGCACAGGTCGATGATCAAAAAATTGAGCTAAATGCGCGCCATGATCTGTCAGAACGCACCGACATTTCCCGCACCAGCCATATCTCAATTAATAGTAATAACGGCATTGTGTTACTCGTCGGACAGACACCACACCAAAAATACCGCGATGAAGTCAAAGCCATGGTTGAACGGCAAGATGGCGTTCGTAAGGTGTTTAATGAAATAACTGTGGAAGATCCCATAGGCTATGACATCCGTTCCAATGATACCTGGATCACATCAAAGGTCCGTACCATGCTGATTGCTGAAAAACATTTTGATAGCAGCCACATTAAAGTCGTCACTGAAAATAGCCGAGTATTCCTGATGGGGATGGTCACTAAAGATGAGGGTGAACTGGCTGTTGAAATTGCACGTAATGTTTCTGGGGTCAGTAAAGTAATTCGAGCATTTGAATACGTTCAAAAATAGTCCGTTTGATGAAAATAAAAAAGGGAACTCGAAGTTCCCTTTTTTATTTTATTTGATCACCCGTAAGGTTGGGCGGCCATCTGGGCGAGGCGATTTTGGCGCTTCATCGTCAGTGGCTTTGCCTTTTTCAGGTGATGATGTCTCATCTTCCAGCCAGGCGGCATAAGCAGGCTCTGGCGGGAAAAACGTACCGACACCATTCTCGCGGGCATGGATCGCCAGCACCGCGGCCATGGGAATATAAACCTGTTGCGGTACGCCACCAAAACGGGCGTTGAAGCTCACGGCTTCATTGTCCATCGTGAAAGCAACCACTGCTTGCGGAGCAATGTTGAGAACAATCTGTCCGTCGCGCGCAAATTGTTGCGGCACCTGAACCATCCGCGCGTTAGCATCCACTAACAGATGCGGCGTCATATCATTATCCAGCAACCATTCGTAGAAAGCCCGCAGCAGATAAGGGCGACTGGGCGTCATGTTCGGTTCCATTACAGTGGTCCGTTACGCATTTCACGTTCAACATCAGTCAGTGAAGCTTGGAATGAATCACGATCAAACAAGCGAGTCATATAAGCTTTCAGTTCTTTGGCACCTTTGCCTGTGAATTCAATACCCATGATTGGCAAACGCCACATCAGTGGTGCCATGTAACAGTCTACCTGGCTGAATTCTTCGTTCATGAAATAAGGATATTCCTGGAACAGCGGTGCCATAGCCTGCAGGCTTTCACGTAATTGTTTACGTGCTGCTTCTGCATCCGGTGCATTGTTCAGGATCTTGTCTGCCAGCGTGTACCAGTCCAGCTCAACGCGGTGCATCATCAGGCGGCAATTACCACGCGCCACCGGATAAACCGGCATCAACGGCGGATGCGGGAAACGCTCGTCGAGATACTCCATGATGATGCGAGAGGTGTAGAGCACCAGATCACGATCCACCAGTGTAGGAACAGAGTTATACGGATTTAACTCCAGCAGTTCTTCTGGCAGAGCATTTACATCCACCATACAGATATCAAAGGTCACGCCTTTCTCGGCCAGGACGATACGTACCTGGTGACTAAACATGTCATTGCCGGAGAACAGGGTCATGACGGAGCGCTTGTTGGCAGCGAAAGCCATTGTTCCCTCCATTCAGAACAAGAAAAATACGATGGCGGCATGCCATCTTCATCAGATCCGGGGTGTATTACTCTGAGCGGGTAACACAAGCAGGCCAACTAGTATATCAAATTTTCAGCAGTTTGAGGATAGAACTATGTGAGTTGTTCGCCTTGATATTTGCTTCTGATAAACTAATAGCAAATAAAAATGGGAAATTGCCATGTCAGACCCTGCAGATGACAAAGAAATTCGCCTCGATAAGTGGTTATGGGCGGCCCGTTTTTGTAAAACCCGGGCCTTAGCCCGCAGCATGATCGAAGGCGGGAAAGTGCATTATAACGGTCAGCGCACAAAACCGGGCAAACAGGTTGAAGTGGGGGCCACTATCCGCTTGCGTCAGGGATTTGATGAAAAAGAAGTTGTAGTGCTGGCATTAAGTATCCAACGCCTTTCGGCGGTACAAGCACAATTGCTGTATCGCGAAACAGCAGAAAGTATTGTCAAACGTGAACGTAATGCGGAAGCCCGCCGCTTGAATACCCTGTATTCGCCACATCCGGACAGTAAACCGGATAAAAAACAACGGCGCGATCTTATGCGCTTCAAACAAGGTGAATGACGCATTCGCGTCATTCCAGATTACACACAGAGAATGCCTGAAATGAGTCAAACACCGGATCAGTTACACCGTTTTTTATTTGAACATTATGAAGTGCGCGGCGAGTTGGTGCAGTTGAGCACAACGACCCACGACATGCTGTGTGGCCATCATTACCCACAAGCCATTCAGCGTTTATTGAGTGAGCTGTTGGTGGCGACCAGCCTGCTAACCGCGACGCTGAAATTTGAAGGCGCGATTACCGTACAATTACAGGGCAATGGCCCGGTCCGGTTTGCGGTGATCAATGGCAACCATTTGCAGCAAATGCGCGGTGTCGCCCGTTACGACGGCGTTATCGCGGAAAATGCCGGTCTGCATGAGTTGATCGGTGAAGGTCATATGATGATCACCGTGATCCCAGAAGAGGGTGAACGTTATCAGGGTGTAGTCGCACTGGATGGAGACACGTTAGCCGCTTGCCTGGAGAAATATTTCGCGCAATCTGAGCAATTGGCGACCCGCATCTGGATCAAAACTGAACCGCATGATGAATTACCGAAAGCTGCCGGTATGTTACTGCAGGTGATGCCAGATATTAACACCGAACAACATGCGCTCGATTTTGAGCATGTCACTACCCTGACCGACACCATCAAAAGCGAAGAATTGCTCAACCTGTCTGCGCAGGAAGTGCTGTATCGTTTGTATCACCAGGAAGAAGTACGTCTGTTTGATCCGCAACCAGTCAGTTTTGTCTGTAACTGTTCGCGCGCGCGTTGTGAAGCGGCCATTTTGCAAATTGGTAAAGCCGAGGTGGACGCTTTATTGGAAGAACAGAACGAAATCAAAATGGATTGTGATTATTGCGGGACGGAATATCATTTTTCCGCAGAAGATCTGGCGAAGATCTTTAACGATCAACTGACGCCACCGGAAGAACCAAAAGCAGTATTGCATTAATCATGACGGCGGGTAGCGGGTCAATGCCGCTGCCCTCTTTTTATATCTCGCCGGATGCTTTGTCTCTTTATTAACTCAACATTCTTACACCTCAAATGGCTACGATCTGCTGAAGTGATCGCAAAACAAATTTAATCCATAAAAAGTGTAAGCTCATCTGCATTATTTGAAGTTACCAGCATAAATAACGGTAGAAGCTCCTAAACTTGAATCCAGTTGTACTAACTACCCCCTACTGGTCACACTCAGGAGCACACTTATGACGACTGCCCGTTTAGACCTTGCATGCTATGGTATACACAACGTTAAAGAGATTATTCGCAACCCCTCATACGATCAGTTGTACGCAGAGGAACTAAACCCTGAACTGGTTGGCTATGAACGCGGCGTAGTGACCAAACTCGGTGCCGTCAACGTCAATACCGGTGTGTTCACAGGCCGCTCTCCGAAAGATAAATATTTAGTGATGGATGACACCACCCGCGACACTGTCTGGTGGTCCAACGGCGGTAAAAATGACAATAAACCGATCACCCCCGCGATCTGGTCTGAACTGAAAAAACTGGTGGTAGAAGAGCTTTCCGATAAACGTCTGTTTGTTATTGATGGTTTTTGTGGTGCCAACCCGGATAGCCGCTTAAAGGTGCGCATTATCACTGAAGTAGCCTGGCAGGCACATTTTGCCAAAAACATGTTTATTCGCCCAACTGATGCCGAATTGGTTGATTTTGAACCTGATTTTGTCGTGTTGAATGGCGCCGAGACTGTTAACCCTAACTGGAAAGAACAGGGCTTAAATTCTGAAAACTTTGTTGCCTTCAATCTAACCGAAAATATGCAAGTCATCGGCGGCACCTGGTATGGCGGCGAGATGAAAAAAGGCCTGTTCTCGGTCATGAATTACCTGCTGCCATTGCGTGGCATTGCATCTATGCATTGTTCTGCCAACGTCGGTAAAGATGGCGATGTGGCGATCTTCTTTGGTTTATCTGGCACCGGTAAAACCACCCTGTCAGCGGACCCTAAACGTTTGTTGATTGGTGATGACGAGCATGGCTGGGACGATGATGGCGTGTTCAACTTTGAAGGTGGTTGTTATGCGAAAACCATCAAGCTGAGCAAAGAAGCTGAGCCGGATATTTATAATGCGATCCGCCGCGATGCATTGTTGGAAAACGTCACTGTCGATGCGGAAGGTAATGTCGATTTTGATGACAATTCAATTACTGAAAACACCCGTGTTTCTTATCCGATCTATCACATTGAAAATATCGTTAAGCCGGTGTCAAAAGCCGGCCCGGCGCAGAAAGTGATCTTCCTGACTGCGGATGCGTTTGGCGTATTGCCACCCGTATCAAAACTGACTCATGACCAGACGCAATATCACTTCCTGGCTGGCTTTACCGCCAAACTGGCCGGAACTGAACGGGGCATCACCGAACCAACCCCCACCTTCTCGGCCTGTTTTGGTAAAGCCTTCCTGACGCTGCACCCGACCCAATACAGTGAAGTGTTAGTGAAACGGATGCAGGCCTCTGGTGCTGATTGTTATCTGGTAAATACGGGATGGAATGGCACTGGTAAGCGGATCTCGATCCATGATACCCGTGCGATTATCGATGCCATTTTGGATGGTTCGATTGATAAAGCACCAATGAAAACGTTGCCGATCTTTAATTTAGCCATGCCCATTGATCTACCCGGCGTAAATCCGCAGATCCTCGATCCGCGCGATACTTACGCCGACCCTGCGCAATGGCAGACGAAAGCCGAAGATCTGGCGCAACGTTTTATCAAAAACTTCGCGCAGTACACCGACAATGAACAAGGTAAACGACTGATCGCGGCAGGCCCGCAGTTACCCTGATTTTCATTCGGTTAAAATGTGAACCTGATTTATTGCTCTTAATGGAGTTGCATTGTGCGGCTCCATTTTTTTAGCCATTTTTATGCTGATTTTTGCCAGCCCTTATCCACCAAGGGCTACAGGATTTTCAAGTGGTTTGACCTCACAAATTTCACTTTTTTTGGCTGATGAAGAGCTATTCAAATATCCAGATTCCCTGTTTTAGATCAAAAAAAATGCGACTATCTTTCAGAATAAAATCGCAATATATAGTTAAATCCTCCGCCAGATGATCTATATATAGTATTACTATCATAACGACACACTATTGTCGGACTAGCATGAGGGCTATAAAAAATGCAAGCAAAACCGCTGGTAATCAAACGCGACGGATGCCGCGTATCGTTTGATGGCTCACGCATATGGCAAGC
>JAQUHG010000162.1 GCA_028683735.1 Tolumonas sp.
GCCACGGACATAACATCAGGTCAACCAGTGCATGCTGGCATTGCATTTGGGCGGAAATATTACAACCAGATCCTTGGCGGGCGTCAAGAAACTGCATTTCGCCAAATAAATGTGTCAGCAGCGAAATGGGGTGGATCATATCTTCCATAAACCATTCCACCGGTGTTTTCGGATAGGGCAGGTTAACACCGGCAACAACAGTAATACGCAATAGTTCGCCAAAGTCACCACTGTTGATCAGTTGCTGCAGTTGTTTGGCGGAATCAAGAAAAGGAAACGGGAAACTGACATAACTACGTTTGGCATTAAGTGCCAGAAACCGGGCTTGATTATCAGGTGTCAAGCCAAGCGGTTTTTCGCACAAAATGATTTTGTCTTGTAATGTCTCAAGATAATTCAGATGGCTGGCCGTTGGCGTTGCAATAGCAACTACATCGCAATCCTGAAACACAGATAAGTCTGTGCCATGAGTGGGAATGCCTTCTTCCATGGCAATTCTTGCAACTATGTCAGCATCGTGCGCCATCATTGCGATGACGTCACAGCCTGCTTTTCGTAGCCCCTGAACGTGAACCCGTCCCCAATTTGTTCCGATCACTCCAGCTTTCATAGGTATTCCTCCAATAAGGTCTGGAAATAGTTTACGCTTATCGAACGGGATTCATTTGTAAAAATATTTAGTTAAGGAAGGTGTATTTATTTTGTTGTTTTATCTGGGCGGTCACGTTTTAATTTAACGGATTCAAAGTAAATCACGGAGATAGGTATGTTTAAGGAATTTAAAGAGTTTGCCATGCGTGGCAATGTGGTTGATATGGCGGTCGGTATCGTTATTGGTGCGGCTTTCAGTGCGATTGTGAAAAGCATGGTCGATGACGTGTTGATGCCACCGATTGGTTTATTGCTCGGCGGCGTGGATTTTTCCGATTTTTTTGTGGTGTTAAAAGAAGGGGCTAAAGCTGCCGCGCCCTATCATAATCTGGCTGATGCCAAAGCGGCTGGTGCCGTAACGCTGAATTTTGGCTTATTTGTGAATGCGATCATCAGCTTTACTATCGTGGCTTTTGCGCTGTTTATGCTGGTAAAAGGCATGAACCGTCTGCGTGCCAATGAAGCGCCTAAACCAGTTACGACCAAAAAATGCCCGCATTGCTGTTCCGATATCGCGATAGAAGCAACGCGCTGCCCGCATTGTACTTCTCAGTTGTAAGGTCAGTTGTAACACCGACTCAGCGACGTAATTTGTTGAGTAAACGAATGATGTCGTTGAGTAACCGATAGCGCTGCAATTCAGCCTGCCCGTAGCGAGTCGAGAGGGTTGATGGGTTGTTGCGCTGTTTCAGATAACGATTTAATTGCAGACGGTTAAAACCACCCACTTTAAATATCAGCGGTAAAAGTTGCTGGATATTTTCTTCATCGAGCCCCATGGCTTCGCTGTATTTTTCATCATCGGGCAGGCTGATTTTTACGCTAACCTGTTTTATCTTCTGTTGTTCTTGCAGATATTCGAGCCATTGTTCGACATACATCGGCTTGGTGCCAGCCAGCAGATTGAAAAAACCGCCGCTATCGCTGCGACACCCGCTGAGTAACAGACAAGCCAATTGATCATCATTACAAGAAAATGAGACATCTCCTTGAATAGACCAATCCACCGCCAGCACTGATATATCAGCTTGTTCCCCATTAAAACCTTCGCAATGAAAACGAAACAAAACAGCACTCCAATAACCAGTCAGCCGTTTAGCTTAACATTATCTCTCTGTTGTTAATAATTTACCGTGTAGATGTTAATTCGTCGTATTATCGATCAGTGCCAGCGCTTCTCGGACCGTGTCGGTATTGTCTGGCCGAACTAAGCGGGCGATCTCTTTGCCATTACTGAGAAATATCAATGTCGGCCACAGTTTAACTTTGAAAGCACGGCCCAGTGGCTTGCCGCGGCCATCGGCAATTTTAATGTGTGGTATTTGCGCATGTTCGGCCATTGCCGTTGATATAAAAGGCAAAGCGGCCTGGCAAAAGCCACACCATTCATTACCAAAATCCAGCACGACTGGGCCGGTAAATGCTTCCACTTCACTCAAGGATGGTTCGGTTTCCTGATAGGCATTTGTGGTCATGGTATGGCTCCTGCGCTAGTGATCAGCGAGATATGAATCTCTGTCTATCTAAACAATAGCAGTGTCTAAACTATTGCTGCCAGTAATCTCGTTACGACATAATGAAAAAAATGACGAAATTTTCGGATAAATTTTTAATAGGAATCATGATGATAAGACATCTGTTATTGCTGCAATTTACACCGGAAACAACCGAGCTGGATATTGCTGAGATCTTGGCGTTATTTGTTGCTGCCAAAGATAAAATTGATGGGATTGTTGCAGTAACCGCGGGTGAAAATGTGAGTCCAGAAGGGAAGAATAAACAATTTACCCACTGTATTGCGATGGATTTTCTTGATGAAGCGGCACGAGATAACTACTTGCCACATCCGGAACATCAGAAAATGAAGCCGCGGTTTAGACCGCATATTGCGGATATTCTGGTATTCGATTATTCCTGCTAAAGTGGCAAAGCGAGTTCATCTATTTCGATCGATGAGAAAATTGATCTGTCTGGCAGTCTCGTGCGCTTGTGCTAATAATGTCGTGTTACAATCACTCGTTATCTATTGGTTAAGGAAGAAGCGTTATGTCATTACCAGCCGTATCCGATCTTGCTCGTCTTGCACTTTATATGCGCCCATCTTGCCCTTACTGTGTTCGGGTAACTGATTTTTGTCAGACAGCAGACATTAAACTTGAAAATCGTAATATCGCTGAAGGTGCTCATTTGGAAGCATTGATGGTCGGTGGTGGTAAACGTCAGGTACCATGCCTGCGTATTCAAGGCGATGATGGCCAAAATCATTGGCTGTATGAATCCATGGATATTATTGCTTATCTGAAACAGCAGTTTTCAAATTAGATAACCAAGGCCTCATTACGAGGCCTTATGTTGGATCTTGCTTATCTGCATCGAGTTTTGTCAGTTCATCGCGAAGCGTTTTTAATTCCCGTCGATAGGCTTCGGCATCACCATAATCCACAAAACCGCTGTAATAGGAATGTGTCTGTAGTGTGCGACGAGCATGCTTGATTGGGCACCAATATTGTTCTGTGCGAGCAGTAATTTCTTTCAGATATGATGCCAAACCATTGCCATAAGAGCAGTAGGCGCAATTGATTTTTTCGACCAGATTTAGATAAGCCAGATGTGTACGATCGAAGACCATATAATCGCTTCTACGTACGCGTGGAATTCGGTATAACGGGAAACAGATCAGTTGATAAATGGTCACGAACAGATCCAGCAGGAGCAGCGGGAAAATCATTGAGTAAATGAATGGCGCGGATATTAAATGGCGTATCTTGGCGTGTAAGACATATTTCACCAGCCCCATCTTAAAACGACGTTGTTGCGCTTTTACTTCTTGTTCAAATCTAACGCGTTTATTGGCGAAGTCAGCATGCAGTTCGGTTCGGCGCCGCTGCACTTCTTGATCGATTTGATCTTCAAGCTGGTGAATGCGCTCAAGTAACTCTTTAATTTTAGGGTTCATAAAATCCTTTTACTGCATGCGTTATTCTTGTCAGACAAGAAAATGGATTTATATATTTACAGTAGCAGTAAAACACCAGGGTATTAGGAAACATCTTTTTTTGATCGTGAAAATCAATCATTTGACCGTAATTCGGTAACAGAACAATGATTTAGTGGCATACTTAACGCAATGTCATCGATTTTCGGCATCTCACTCTCTCACTACGAGCTCATATCATGACGAACAGTTTTTTGGCTATCGCCGCATTGATTATCACCAGTGCGTTTTTTTCTGTCTCGGAAATCGCTTTGGCTGCCTCCCGTAAACTGAAATTGCAGCAACTGGCCGAAGCGGGTAGCGAACAAGCCAGCAAGGTTATTGCGCTACAAGAACAACCGGGTCATTTTTTTACAGTTGTTCAAATCGGCTTGAATGCGGTTGCAATCTTAGGCGGTATTATTGGTGAATCGGCATTAACGCCTTCGGTATCGCAGATCCTGACTTACTGGGTTGAGCCGCCGCTGTTAAATAGCATCAGCTTCGCGATTTCGTTTGTGGTGGTGACGTCAGTGTTTATCTTATTTGCTGATTTGATTCCGAAACGATTAGCGATGATGTCACCAGAACGTATCGCGACCCACATTGTTACGCCGATGCTGTTTTGTGTGGCCGTATTTAAACCATTGGTCTGGATTTTCAATGGGCTGGCAAACGTATTATTCCGTATGTTTAATCTGCCAACCACACATAAAGAAGTGATCACACCGGATGATATTTACGCCATGATGACGGCGGGTGCGCAGGCGGGGGTGTTACGTGAGCAGGAACATCATCTGATTGAAAACGTGTTTGAATTAGATTCCAAAACCGTACCTTCCATTATGACTTCCCGCGACGGCATCATCTATTTCGAGCGCCGGGAAACTGAAGAACAGATCAAACAAATCATCGCCGAACACCCGCATTCTAAATTTCTGGTTTGTGATGGCAACATTGATACCGTGTTAGGTTATGTCGATTCCAAAGATATTTTGCTCCGGGTTTTGAACAAACAACCTATCGCACTGACGGATGATAAACTGATCCAAACGCCGTTGATCATTCCTGACACACTGACATTGACGGAAGCGCTGGAAGGCTTTAAAGGCTCTCGTGAAGATTTTGCCGTTATTCTGAACGAATATGCGCTGGTGGTGGGAATTTTGACGCTGAATGACATCATGAACACACTGATGGGCGATTTGGTAAACCAGCATCAGGAAGAACAAATTGTACAGCGTGATGATAATTCATGGTTGATCGATGGCATTGCACCTATCGATGACGTCATGCATGTACTGAATATTGAAGAATTTCCTGAGTATGAGAATTACGAGACGATTGCCGGCTTTATGATGTTTATGCTGCGTAAAATTCCGAAGCGTACCGACTATGTCATTCATTCCGGTTATAAATTTGAAGTGGTTGATATCGATAGTTACAAAATCGATCAGTTGCTGGTAACACGAGTGGCTACGCCAGATACAAACAGTGTGATTGCATCTGGCAATAGCGACAAAAAATCAGTTTAAAGATCAAACGGTGGCAGTTGGCTGAAGATTTTTTGCAGGCCTTCGCCCCATGCCTGACGCAAAGCCAGAAAGTGAGGGTGTTTTTCGGTAATGCGATATTGTTGCGCTGCACTGAACGAATCTTTTGGATAAATCAGCGTATCCAACGGTAAACCGACTGACACGTTACTGCGTAGCGTTGAGTCGATAGAGATCAACGCACACTGCATGGCGGTTTCCAGTGAGGTGTTAAAATTCAGCACCCGATCGATGATCGGTTTGCCATACTTACTCTCACCAATCTGGAAATAGGGAGTGTCTTCGGTCGCTTCGATGAAGTTACCTTCAGGGTAGATGTGATATAAACGATGCACGTCGCCTTTAATTTGGCCACCCAACAGGATATTACAGCCGAAGTTGATATGGCCTTGTTGTTGCCCACCGTCACGCTGGATCACTTCCCGAATGACATTGCCGACTAAGGCGGCAGCATCATATAACGAGCTAACGTTCATCAGATTAGGGCAATCTTGATTGACGCGTTGACGTAATAAAGTCAGCACACTTTGTGTTGTTGCCAAGTTTCCAGCGCTTTGCAGCACTAATACACGATCATCTTTTTCAAAAACGTGTAATTTTTTGAAAATGGCTATATGGTCAACACCCGCATTAGTGCGTGAATCTGACGCAAATACCACACCCTCAGCAAGACGCATGGCAACACAATAAGTCATTTCGCTTCCCTTAATACTTCAATCATCAGCGTGACAGCTTTCTATCATTGTTGCTGTTGCACGTCGAGTAAATTTACCGCCGCTTTTGCCTGCATGGCTTCACTCCCGCCACCAAAGCGCACACCACGAACTGGGCAGGCATCCAGATAATCCATTCCAACCGCCAATTTCAAATGCTGGTTAGGTGAGCAGGTATTATTGGTGATATCGAAGGTATTCCAACGATCGTTCAGCCACACTTCAGCCCAGGCATGCATAGCGACATGTGCGCAGTCAGGCGTGTAAAGATATCCGCTGACATACCGCGCTGGAATGCCAGCACTGCGGCAACAAGCCAGAAACACATGCGTGTGATCCTGACAGACGCCATTTTTGGCGGCTAATGCTTCATCGGCAGAAAATGAAACATCAGTGGCGCCGGGGGTGTACGGCATTTTTTCCAGAATAGCTTGCATCAGCGATTGCAAACCAACTAGTGGCTGGCTGTCGTCGAGATGTTGCTGTGCTAATTCGCGTATGGGCGCAGTCGCATGGGTTAACGATGAACTGCGCAGGTATGTCAGCGGCGAAATGAGTTCTATTGCATCATCTAATTCATCTTCCAGAATTTCGACTTCACCGTGCGCATGAATTTGAATGGTTTCATGCGGGGTGTCGAGGCTCAAGACATGCAATATGTTGCCGTAACCATCTGTCGTAATGGTGGCTTGTTCTGGTAGATCTAATTGCCAGCTAACAATGCGTTGGCGTTGCGAGGTTTGTGGCGTCAGACGCAGATATTGAGTGCTGTGACGTACCATCTCGGCATAATGATATTGCGTATGATGATCGATGGTTAATTTCATAAGGCCTCCAGATAGGCTCTGTGGATGCTTTGTCCAATGGCGCCGATGTCATTCAAGAATCGGGTCAGATATTGATGGACACCTTCCGCGAAAACTTCTTCAATTTTGCCAAACCGTAAGTTGGCGTTGAGCACCGTTGTCAGACGACGTGGTTCATGACCGGCATTACCTTCGATAAGCGCCAACAATTGCTCAACTTCTTCAAGGCTGGCGCGCAGCGAGCGTGGTACTTCATTGCGTAAGATCAGCAGCTCTGCGACCGATTGGCGCGATAAACCCTTATACAACGTCTGATGTGATTCATACGCGCCGACGGAGCGCAGTAACGAGTTCCAGCGGTAGAACTCGCGCACGCTGTCTTCGTCTTCCTGAATGACCTGATATTTCACATCCAGAATGCGGGCTGTATTGTCCGCACGTTCAATGAACGTACCGAGACGGATAAACCACAACACATCGCCACGCATGATGGTGCCGAACGTCGCGCCACGGAACAGATGTGAGCGCTCTTTTACCCAATCGAGGAAGGCTTGTGCGCTGTTATGACTAATACCTTTTTTGTGTAAAGTTTTAATTTCCAGCCAGGTTGCGTTGATGCTTTCCCATACTTCAGATGGGATTTTGCCGCGCACGGAGTGTGCGTTATCACGGGCCATACGGATGCAGCTAAAAATGCTGCTTGGGTTTTCTTCATCCAGCCCAAAAAACGCCAGTAGATTATCCATGCTGACATTTTTGTAACGCGCCATGAATGGTTCATGGGTGCCAGTGATGGTGAGAGGGGCAATCAACTCACTGTTGTCCGCATCAATCAACGGCATCAGCGACATGGTTTGCGTCACATCCAGCATACGCGCTGTGTTTTCGGCGCGTTCCAGAAAACGGGCCATCCAATAAAGTTCGCTTGCTGTACGACTCAGCATAAGTTGTCCTCCATAACCCAGGTATCTTTTGTGC
>JAQUHG010000163.1:0-3534 GCA_028683735.1 Tolumonas sp.
CATGCGCCAGCACCGCTTTGGCTTGTTGCCATTTGTTGCGATAATCGCTGTCATCTAATTCAATCAGGACTTGGCCAGCCGTAACCAAGGCACCTTCTTTAAATAAAATTTTAGCGATTTGTCCTTCGACTCGGGGCTTTAAGTCGACGGAAGATTTTGCAACAACCCGCCCGACCGCTTGCCAAGCCGCTTTAAAATCCTCTCGTCTAACCGGTGCCACCACCACTTGAGTAGCTCGCTGAACCGACGGGGCAGTTTGTGCTTGCTGAGTTAAAGAGATTCGATAACCGACAACGCCAATAACCGCGCTCAGTGCTATCCAATGCCAGATTTTCATGTATTCTCCATTCATTCATCACAAGTTGAACAGTCCCCGACCTGAACCACCGATAAGTCTGCCTGTTAATGATGGTAAAAGTGTGTCAAACAGAAGGATCAGCGCCATAGTTTGCCGTTCTCTCTTAAAATAATGTGATCTGCCCGCCCTGATGTTCGCATTTACGCTGTGGTGCGCTATCATACCGCCCGCTCTTTTTTTGTGTCAGAAATCCCGAGGTGTACTATTTTTTCCCATATCGCCAATTTGTATCGCAAAGTGCTTGGTAAAGAAGAGACACCAGCCACGCCACAAACGACGCAAACCAATCCGCCAGCAGCGAAACCAAAACGCCAACCTCGCGCTACAGCGCCACAGGTTAGCAAGGTTGCCCCTGCAGCAGATTCACCTCGCCGTATTTTAACCCGCGACCAGCACAGCATCTCACGCAGCATGATCAGTGAAAATGCACTGAAGGTGCTCTATCGTTTGCACAAAGCAGGTTATCAAGGCTATCTGGTTGGCGGCGGTGTACGCGATATTTTGCTGGGAAAAATACCCAAAGACTTTGATGTGGTAACCGATGCCCACCCAGAGCAGATCCGTAAATTATTTAATAACTGCCGATTGATTGGTCGTCGTTTCCGTCTGGCACACATTGTATTTGGCCGCGATATTATCGAAGTTGCCACTTTCCGCGGACACCACCATCAGGTGAACACCAGCAAAAATATTGCTGAACAATCAGAAGAAGGCATGTTGTTGCGCGATAACGTGTACGGCACCATCGAAGAAGATGCTGAACGCCGTGACTTTACCGTTAACGCCTTGTATTACAACATCAAAGATTTTTCCCTGCATGATTTTCATGGTGGCCTGAACGATCTGGCCGCCGGTAAATTGGAGCTGATTGGTGATCCGGAAACCCGCTATCGCGAAGACCCGGTGCGCATGCTGCGTGCGATCCGCTTTGCCGCCAAATTAGGTCTGACCATCAGCGAACGCAGTGCTGAGCCAATTCCTCGACTGGCACCGCTGCTGCAAGACATTCCGTCTGCGCGGCTGTTTGAAGAAACCATCAAGCTGTTCCTCGCTGGCCATGCGTTAAGCACCTATCACCTGTTGCGCAAGTTTGGCCTGTTCCAGCAATTATTCCCGCAAGCTGGAAAATTGCTGACACCAGAAGGTAATTCTGCGTATGAACGCTTTCTGGAAAAAGCACTCGCCGGTTCTGATAAACGCGTGGCAGCCGACCAACCGGTGACACCAACGTTCTTTTACGCCACGCTATTGTGGGGCGTAGTGGCCCTGCGTCAGCGCGAAATCAGCAACGAAAGTAATCTGCCGTTCCAGGATGCCATGCAGATGGCGATGAACGAAGCCATTGAACAACAGATCCACACCGTGGCAATCCCACGTCGTTTTACCAGCGATGTACGCGAGATCTGGTTACTGCAAGAACGTCTGCCGCGTTACTCCGGCAAGCGGGCGGAAAAACTGTTTGCGCAACCTAAATTCCGGGCCGCATTCGATTTTCTAGAGTTGCGCGCACAGGTAGAACCGCGCTTCCGCGATATCGTGGCATGGTGGCAAGATTACCAGCAAACACACGAATTCATTCGTCCGGAACACACACATACTCCGCGCCCTGCTGCCCCAACGGCAAGCGCCGCTGTAAGCAGTGAACGCCCGCAAAGTGAAGAACATGCCGCCCGGAAACGTCCGCGTCGCCGCCGCCGTTATCCGCAGCAAGCCGGCCAACGTAACCATGACTGAGGTTGTAGCTGTGACTGAAGTTTTTGTCGCGCTGGGCGCTAATCTGGCGCAACCACAAGCGCAGATCTTGCGTGCTATCGCGGCATTACAAAGCATACCAGCGACAGAACTACTCGCCTGTTCGCCGCTGTATAGCTCATCACCGATGGGCCCGCAGGATCAACCGGATTACATCAATGCAGTTGCCAGATTGCAGACCTCGCTGGCACCGCATGCTTTATTAGACGAATTACAACGTATTGAGCTGGAACAAGGCCGGGAGCGCAAAAACGAACGCTGGGGGCCACGAACACTGGATCTGGATATCCTGCTATATGGTCAAAATATCATTGATGATGAACGTCTGACCATCCCTCACTACGGCATGAAACAACGTGCTTTTGTCTTGGTGCCGCTATTCGATTTAGCACCACAACTGACACTGCCGGATGGAAGTCAATTAGCCGAACTGACTGCTGCCATTGATCGTACAGCGCTGTTCCGCTTACCAGAATAATATTAGTTTCACAGGAGTCACTATGAGCAAAATAAGCCTGACCCAGATTCAGAAAATGAAACAAAGCGGTGAAAAAATCGCGATGATGACCGCTTATGATGCCACCTTTGCGCGTCTGTTTGACGATGCGGGTGTTCATTCCATTCTGGTCGGTGACTCACTGGGTATGGTCGTGCAAGGTCATAGCGATACACTGCCAGTCACCGTGGATGACATGGTCTATCACACCGCCAACGTGGCGCGTGGCGTACAAAACGCATTACTGATCGCGGATCTGCCATTCATGAGCTACAGCGATATTAAAACCGCCTGTATCAATGCTGGTCGACTGATGGCCGCGGGTGCCAAAATGGTGAAAATTGAAGGTGGCGACTGGTTGTGTGACACCGTCAAACAACTGAACCGCAATGGTATCCCTGTGTGTGCCCATTTGGGCCTAACACCGCAGTCCGTGCATTTATTTGGCGGTTTCCGTATTCAAGGCCGTGACGCACAACGTGCTGAAGAGATTTATCATCATGCACTGGCACTGCAAGCTGCCGGTGTGCAAATGGTGGTGCTGGAATGTATTCCTGAGCAACTGGCCGAACGCATCACCAAAGCACTGCGCATTCCGGTGATCGGTATTGGCGCGGGTGCACAGACCGACGGCCAGGTATTAGTGATGCAAGATGCGATCGGTATTACTACCGGTTACATCCCTAAATTCAGTAAAAACTTTCTGGCGGAAACTGGCGATATTCGTAAAGCCATCGAGCTTTATGTGGAACAAGTAGCAAACGGCCAGTTCCCTGCCGCTGAACATACCTTTAATTAAGGAAGTCCGATCGTGTTAGTCACAGAACAGATCGACGCCCTGCGCGCCGCTATCCGGGAATTTCGTCAACAGGGCAAACGTATCGCGTTTGTCCCGACCATGGGCAATCTGCACAATGGCCATCTCACG
>JAQUHG010000163.1:3634-7656 GCA_028683735.1 Tolumonas sp.
CGGGCCCGTTTGATTGATAATTTAGTGGTCAATTTGCGCGCAACCACCAGATAGTTTATAGTCGCGCCGCTGGTGTGATCTCTGCCACACCGAAGCCGTGTAATGTAAGGAAAAAGCAATGCAACGAATCATGCTGCGAGGCAAACTGCATCAGGCCCGCGTTACCCATGCGGTACTGAATTATGAAGGCTCCTGTGGAATCGATCAGGACTTTCTGGATGCTGCCGGTATCGTCGAATATGAAGCGATTGATATCTACAACATTGAAAATGGCGAGCGTTTTTCCACTTACGCTATTTCTGGTGAGCGCGGTTCCCGCATGATCTCCTTAAATGGCGCTGCTGCACGCAAAGCTGCTGTCGGCGACCGCATCATCATCTGCGCTTACGGGCCAATGACTGAAGATGAAGTCGCACAGCATAAGCCGCGATTGGTTTATCTGGATGCACAGAACAACATTGTTCGTACCAGTAAAGACATTCCGCTGCAACTGGCCTGATAAAGGCCAGTTTTCTTTCTACCAGCCGAAACAGTATTCGAGATGACACAACCCATACAGCTGATTGTCGGATTAGCAAATCCTGGCCAAGAATATGCGCAAACCCGTCATAACGCCGGTGCATGGTATGTGGCCGAACTGGCTGCTCGTTACAATGGTAGTCTGCGCGAAGATCCAAAATATTTTGGCATCACGGGCCGCATTCAGATCAATGGCCATGATGTTCGTTTGTTGATCCCGACGACGTTTATGAACTTGAGCGGGAAGTCAGTGTCAGCATTGGCTAAATTTTTCCAGATCCCGCCAGAGAGCATTCTGGTGGCGCATGATGAGCTCGATTTACCGCCCGGCATCGCCAAATTTAAACAAGGTGGCGGCCATGGCGGCCATAACGGTTTAAAAGACATCATCAGCAAATTAGGCAATAACAACCAGTTCCATCGCCTGCGTTTAGGCATAGGCCATCCAGGTAGTAAAGAGCTGGTTGTCGGTTTTGTCTTAAATAAAGCACCAAAAACAGAACAACAATTGATTGATGCCGCAGTGGATGAAGCCGTGCGCGCAACTGATATACTATTCACTAATGATATGACCAAAGCCATGAATCGCTTACACAGCTTCAAGGCTACTGCCTGATATTGAGGAATCAACCACTATGGGTTTTAAATGCGGCATCGTCGGTTTGCCAAACGTAGGTAAATCAACCCTGTTCAACGCGCTGACTAAGGCTGGTATCGAAGCTGCCAACTTCCCGTTCTGTACCATCGAACCGAATACCGGTGTGGTTCCTATGCCTGATCCACGTCTGGATCAACTGGCTGAAATCATCAAACCACAACGTATTGTGCCAACCACCATGGAATTCGTAGACATCGCGGGTCTGGTAAAAGGTGCATCCAAAGGTGAAGGTCTGGGTAACCAGTTCCTGACCAACATTCGTGAAACCGAAGCGATTGGCCACGTTGTGCGTTGTTTCGAAAATGACAACATTATCCATGTTGCGGGTAAAGTTGATCCGGCTGACGATATCGAGACTATTAATACCGAATTAGCCCTGTCTGATTTGGAAACCTGTGAACGCGCTATTCAGCGTATCCAGAAAAAAGCCAAAGGCGGCGATAAAGACGCCAAAGCTGAACTGGAAGTACTGGAAAAATGTCTGCCGCAATTAGAACAAGCAGGCATGCTGCGCGCATTGGATCTGAGTGCAGAAGAAAAAGCCGTGATCCGTTATCTGAGCTTCCTGACCCTGAAACCAACCATGTACATTGCTAACGTCAATGAAGATGGTTTTGAAAATAATCCGTATCTGGATCAGGTCCGTGAAATTGCGGCCAAAGAAGGCTCGGTAGTTGTGCCTGTGTGCGCTGCCATCGAAGCTGACTTAGCGGAAATGGAAGAGGAAGACCGCGCTGAATTTATGGCAGAACTGGGTCTGGAAGAACCGGGTTTGAACCGTGTGATCCGCGCCGGTTACCAATTGCTGAATCTGCAGACATATTTCACTGCTGGTGTGAAAGAAGTGCGCGCCTGGACCATTCCGGTCGGTGCCACCGCACCACAAGCCGCCGGTAAAATTCATACCGATTTTGAAAAAGGCTTTATCCGTGCTCAGACTATCGCGTTTGAAGACTTCATCACCTACAAAGGTGAACAGGGTGCAAAAGAAGCCGGTAAGATGCGTGCAGAAGGTAAAGATTACATCGTTAAAGATGGCGACGTACTGAACTTTTTATTTAACGTCTAAATTTCTGTTCAACGTCTAAATTGACGCATGTTAAAAAAGCCCGTGAATGCGGGCTTTTTTTATTGTTTTACTTTGCCAGCATAAAAATTAAGTCACTATTGTCATTATGTAGTTAATGCTATAAATATATTTGAAACATATCACTCTGCGATAGTGAGAACAGTATTTAATGAGTCAGACGACGCCCATTTCAGTCGATCAACTTAAAATCGGTCATTATGTTGTTCTGCCTTTCGGCTGGAAAAATCATCCATTTCTGTTTAGTTCGTTTCGTATTAAAGATGAAGAACAGCTGCAAATACTGCGCGATCTTGGTGTCAGAGCAATTCCTGTCGATTTAGCTAAAAGCGTTATTATTGAAGAAGAACCTGCGCCGCCAGAACCTGAAGAACCGGTTGCTGAACCTGAAATAACTATTCCTGACCCGCACAAAGCACAACAACAAGCCGCCCGACGCTCAATCCGGCACGCTGAACGCAGTTATACTAACGCCCTGTCGCCCTTGCGTGAGTCGCTGACGCGATTAAATCTGAAACCGGATGAAGGATTAGCGACAGTCGCAGAACTGGTTCGTAGTGCAGCAACTAGTCTGGCAGAACAAGAAGGATCGGTAGGTTTCCATTTAGTGCGCTCGATTCGTAACGGTGACCCGCATTTATTGCACAGCCTTAATGTCGCATTTATTGCTATGCTTATCGCCAGAGAGGCCGGTTGGGATCCGGTAGCCATTAAAGATGCTGGTTTAGCCGGGTTGGTTCACGATATTGGTGAATTACGTATTCCCACTCAGGTCACACGTAAACGCACCGAACTGACAAAAGCAGAATTCAACTTTCTTAAACTGCATGTGCAATATGGGTTCGAGCAACTGACCCAATTAAAGGCATATACGCCGGAAGTCCGCCAAGCCACACTACAGCATCATGAATATCTCGATGGATCAGGTTATCCGTCAGGTTTAAAAGATGGTGAAATTGCGCCATTAAGCCGTCTGATCGCGGTCGTGGATTATTATGAAGAACAATTGCATCCACGTAATGGCTTAGGCACCGCCCACCCCAACCAGGTGATCGCCAGTTTATATAAAAAAGCCAATAAGCAATTTGATAATCAGTTTACTCAGTTGTTAATCAAAGTATTAGGCGTCTATCCACCAGGCAGCGTTGTCACTTTAAGTGATGGTACGTTAGCATTGGTCATGTCGAGCGAACCATCAGCACCGTTAAAACCAATGGTATTGCCTTATGAGAAAGGTCGCGTACAGGAAGGCGTGGATCTGATTGCCTTACAAAATGATGAACGCACCATCAGCGGTATCGTTTCACATGAAGAGCTAACGCCACAACAGCAGGAATTTTTCGGCATCACCAAACATGCTTGTTACTATTTTTCACTGTCACAGTAGCTAGACATTCTATTCGCTCTAATAAAAAACCCCGCATTGCGGGGTTTTCACTTTTCAACTTCACGCCAATGTATGTTCTGTCCGCGCAATAATATCGTCTTGAGTATCTGGTGATAGAGCCGTGAAAAACGCCGAATAACCCGCAACCCGCACCACCAGATCCCGATATTGATCCGGATGTTCTTTGGCTGCTAACAAGGTTTCGCGGGAAACAATGTTGTATTGCACATGCCAGCCTTTATGCACTTCAAAGAAAGTTCGCAGTAATACCATCAGTTTCTGACGATCACGCGGTTGCTCCAAACTCGCCGGGTTGAGTTTTTGATTCAGCAGCACACCACCCAGAATGGCTGCTGTAGGCAATTTACCCA
>JAQUHG010000010.1 GCA_028683735.1 Tolumonas sp.
CGTCGCTCCAGTGCCACTAAAGCTCGCTCGTTGGAACGTGGTGTGCGTTTAGGCCGGATCGGCGCATACAATTCATTCTCCAGCTGCAAGACATGATCATTCAGCTGACGATAATCATCACCCACTTTCACGCCCAAGTCGGCAAACGAACTTTCTTTGGTCGCCAACGCCCGACGCACCGACGTGAGATATTCGTGTAAACTGCTGTGACTGATATTTAAGCTGGCTTGTGATTTATTGGTATAGCCCAAATCAGACAACCGCAATGACGTCGCATAGGGCAGATACAATGTGCCTTTACCCACGCGTTCAAATGGCAGACTGGTTTCACGCCCTTGCAGGAACGAACTGCAAATGGTTGGTGAAGCACCAAACAGATAAGGGATCAGCCAGCCAAACCGGTAAACGTTACGGATCAAACCCATATAACTGTCGGATATGAGTTTACACTGACAACATTCCTGCTGTTTTAATTGCTGCCATTCATTCCAAAAACTGTCCGGCATCGAGAAATTAAAATGCACCCCGGCAATCACCTGCATCATGCTGCCATAGCGGTGGTGTAACCCTTGGCGATATAACGTCTTCAGGCGACCGATATTGGAATTACCGTATTGCGCCAGCCGGATCGTCTCTTCCCCACCGATAAAACAAGGCATCGACAACGGCCACAACCGCTCTTCGTCTAAGTTTTGCTGCGAAAAACGATGAATATCGCCGAGTTGCGCCAGCAGAATGTCCAGCGAATCGGATACCGGGGTAATAAATTCCATCAAACTTTCGGAATAGTCGGTCGTAATATTGGCATGCGTCAACGCCGCACCTAACTGACGAGGGTGATTCAGAGGAGATAAGCGGCCTTCCGGAGTAATACGTAATGACTCGCGTTCGATCCCACGACGAATGCCGCGTACAGCAAAAACCCGTTCCGGAGCACTTAACTGCTCGATGATTTCAGACAAAGAAAACGGCAACGACATAGAAGACCTCATGACTGGGCAATGACGGCAAAATAGACAGATCAGTAATCATGTCATATAGATGCATAATAACATGAGATGGGCATAACGAGTCTGTAGTGAATCGATTGTATGTCCTGATAAATTAGTGTGTCATAGTTCAATAAACAAAGAAAAAAACTATCCACGAAAAGTTTTTGGAACGAATACATGACCGCACAAAATCCAGCGTTATCGTTGCAACCGCACCAATTAAAAATGGTTGATGTTTTCCGTTACGAATACGGTAGCCCGACGCTGGATGAAAAACTTGCACAATATGCACCGGATGAATCACTTTCCAGCCGATTTTTAGTCAAGATGGAAATTGCGCGACTTGCCAAACCCTGTAACCGGATCATTGATCTACGCGACTTACAGTCTGACTGGAAACCATTCGAATATAATGGGGTTAAACATTATATTAATGACATCACCGCCCAAGATTTCATCGACACCGTTAAAAGCTATAAAGGTTATACCCTTGGTGCTTATGAGCTCATTATTAAAAGAGCGCGTGAGAAAAAAAGAGAAGCAATAACTAACCCTAACTCGATTAGTGTTCCTGAAGTCAATTACACATCCCTGACTCATTTTTATCAACGGAAAGAACAACGCCTCTATTTTGTTTCACCAATCGAGGTTTATGTTGATGACCCGAGAGGAATGTCGCTCTCGCAACAAAAAAAAGTGGCTATTACCGGGTCAACGACCGATATATCCCCCTTAGGTATGTGTATTAAACTATCAGGCATACAGATACCGAAAGATACCAAATCAATATATATACGTTTTGTCGGGTTTGAAAAAGAGTTCTCCTTCTCCTCGCCTGCATTTGTGAGTTATGACATTTTATCAGTCATGTCAAAACAGACTAATTTTTATTACAAAATAAAAATGACGGATAACCAGACAGAAGAGATTGTGCATGAGTTTCATAATCATCTGAAAAAATTTATCTTTGTTCAACTACGCAGACACCGAGTTCCGATAGAAAACACGCAAGAAGCCGTAATTGTGAAAGCGTATGAGCAATTTATTGTTGGCAAACTTAATAGTCTGCCAGTATTCATGCAACATGAGCATGGCAAATGGGTTCCTAATTCATTATATCTCACTGGATATAATGAATTTCTTTTACAACGTTTAACTGATGAAAATCATACCTCCGTGTTGAATGATTTCATCTGTCAGACTCCCATACAAGATGCCTTATTAACAGGCGAACGATTCATCCATTACTACTTATTTGCACCCGTTTCCAGCCCTGAAGGTTTTGCTAATTTCATGTGTATGCCATTAGCCGTTTGTATTAATGACCCCGACGCACGTGCAATTGCGCAATTAGCTTATTTAAAAAGTAAAGGTAACTTAATGTTATATCGTTTAGACGGTATGACTATTCATCCAGACAAGCAATGTCACATTCCTAGCTCACTACCTGATAGTTCAGGTGAAGTGTTTCAGCTTATTAATCAAAGTCCTGTTGAGCGAGCAAGATTATTGGCCTCTGCATACAAACGGATGATCTGTATCAGTGATGAATCAGATTTACTCGCTAAACTGGATTTGTTCTCTGAACCAGCACAAGAAAACATTCAAAAGAATAAAATATTTCAGTTCATTCCTAAGCATGTTGGCATTAAATCTGAACTTCATATTGTAAAAAGCGAAGTGGATGACAAACGACAAGAAGATCGTTTTTTATATAAAATGCCTATCTCATTTTTCACCACAAAAAAACCAAAAGAAAAACTCTCAGCGTTGACGATTGACATATCAACAAAAGGATTAAAAATTCAGACTGAGAAACCGCTTGGTTTTTTTGCTGGGGATTTGTTATCTGTTAATTTCTCTCATTTAGAAAATGAGAATGGTGAACAGATCATTCGTCAACCCTACATTGTTGTTAACGCCAAAGGGAACATTGTTCATCTATTAATCCACGGCAACATACAAACTCACGAAGCAAGAAAAAGCATCAAAAAACTCATCCAAAACAATCTTAATTCATTGACAGCAACAGGCTGCAGAGATGTTATTTATGGTTTACCAAGAGTAATTCGAAATTTATTTACTTTTAATCATCCACACCCAGTATTTCTAGTCAAAAGACACGACAAAAATCGCTATATCAGCGATATTGCTTTATCTGACAATACCGTCATGCCTGAAATAAGCATCAATGAAGATGAAAACAATGCCATCTTAAAAGTCATTCTGAAGCATGAGAACTTCATTCAAATGCTTAATGATGCATGGGGCAAACTCAAAGAACGACAAGACATATTTTCTTTTAATTTTTTGGTTACTGTTAAAGAAAAAACAAATCAAACTGGCCATTATATCATTATAAAAAATGCCGATGATTTGATGAAAAATGGACAAATGCAAGCGGCGATCCAGCAATCATCCATGATGGGTGAAACCAGATTACTTCGAGTCATGTTGACACCAAAGGGGAAGGTTTTTAATAAATATTTCCGCGATGAACTCGCTTATCTAACCCGCTATGCGCCGAATCGGGCTAAATTAACATTAGATCAAATTAATCAGGTTGATGCGGTTGGACATATTCTGGATATAACTGAAGCCGTCAATAATTTATACTAAGCTCCCCCAAATAATGTAGGAATACACAATGGAATTCTGGCACGGTTTTATTACGTTAACGGTAATTCATCTGCTGGCTGCTGCATCTCCAGGCCCTGATTTTGCGTTAGTTTCACGCCAAACATTATTACAAGGGCGTCGAGCCGGTTTATGGGTGAGCCTCGGCATCGCGCTGGGCCTAGGTATTCACATTGCCTACTCTGCCGCTGGTTTAGCCACGCTGATTGCTCATTCCACCATGTGGATGAATGCAATTAAATTGATTGGTGGCAGCTACCTGCTTTACCTCGGTTATCAAGGCATTCGTGCTAAAGCCCAATCTGGCATTATCGCCAATGAACCCGCTGTTATCATGGATGTTGCCGCGCATCACTTAGTAGGCAAAGGTTTTTTGTGTAATGCCTTGAACCCGAAAGCACCGATCTATTTCCTGTCATTATTCACGATCGTGCTTTCTCCGAATCTGCCAGCCAGCACCTTAGTGATATATGGTGTTTGGATCATGCTGCTGCAGCTATTCTGGTTTAGCCTCATCACGCTGTTTTTCAGCCAGCCCACCATTCGCCGCCGTTTCCTCGCCATCAGTCACTGGATCGATCGCGTATTTGGCATCGCCATGGTTGGACTGGGGTTGAAAGTATTGTTGAGTAAGAGTTGAGAAAATATATTAATTGTTAGTCATAATGTTTATGAACTTATTATTTTTAAATTCATAATATTTAGTGCTATATTTAGCATGGCTGGATGAAGATATACCTGATATCTCAATTAACCGACTATTTATCTTATAAAAAATATCAAACCCAGTATCTTCATCTGTAGAAATAAGATATTGATCTGGCAATGATGCTACAACTTTTCCTGTTTTGGCATCTAAAACCTCACCACAAATTGCACCTCCGCCACATCCCCCAGTAAAAACTATATAATGACCAGCAAAATTTACCTTTTGATGAGATGCTGCTACTCTATATGCATCCCAATTTTTGCTTCCACTAGAAGGTTCATTTAAAGGACTTACATGGCCTACATATATATCCATGATGCTAAAATCATTAAATTTTGGTGTTCCCGCGAATACAGCTATTGAAGGAAACATCAATAAAATAAATAACCATTTAAACACTCTCAACCTCCATTCTGTTTTGACTCTTGTAAAACACTAACCATATCATCTGGCATGATATGTGCCACATTAAAACCATCACCATTATAATACGATTCACCTTCAAAATTTGCATATCGCTTCTGATATATTGCTTTTTTTGTCACCGCATCAAACATAACTCGACCTTCAGAGTCTCTCTTTTTGGTTGATTTTATTTCTCGGCCTTTTCTTACACCAGCAGATGCAAATTCCATTGCCCAATCATGAATAGCATCTTCAACATCCCCATTCTCTTCCAAATATTTAATGATATTTGGTCTTTTTATTTTAATAAGATACTCATTAAACATTCTATCTTGCAATTCTGGAGAAAATTTTTCTTCGCAAGACAATGACAGTTTATCTACTGCATCTTTTAATGTATCAGGTATTATTTGATATCTTCCCGCAGCAAATATTTCCCTGAATCCATCAGCATTGTTTTTTTGTTTCTCCATCAATTCATTTAATGTATATGATGTAATGTTTGTATTATAGAATGCTTTCAATTTAGAGTTGTTAAGCTGATTATATGCTGAATAGTCTCCATTAGATTCAACCTTAGCCAATAAATTACCAAATGCACTATGAGCCCAATTTTTACCATTAGTTAATTGATTAATAGAATTGATTAACATAATTGGATTAAAATGCCAAACCGCAGGCCCAAAAACGAGAGGAGCAGTGGCAATCTGACTCATCCATTCCAGTTTTTCCATTCTCTCTTTTTCATGACTCATCAGCGCTTTGGTTTCATCTTCGGTAGCTTCACTTGCCCAATTAGAAAACGTGGTTTTGATCGTATTAATGGTCGATTTATGCCACTCGCTCGGGTGTCTGACGACTAGTTTAACTAATTGATTACGTTTTGATTGGTCTTTGAATGCAGCAGCAATCTCTGTGCTATCAACGCTATTGTTGCCATCTTTATCAATATTTTTATAGAGTTGCTGAAAGAATGCGGGCATTTTTTCTGGGTCAAGATAGCCATCCGCGTTAGTGTTTTTCTCTTCCAGCGGCTTAAAACCAAGTTTGGACAATTCATATTGTGACAATATCTCCAGCTCTTTTTCGCTAATATAGCCATCAAAAGCACCATTCAGAATTGGTAATTTGTCAACCTTATAGAAGATAGCACTACTTTTATCAGACACTTTTTTGCAGATGGCTAATTCAACAATATATTCTGCTTGCGTCTTCAATCCACCAGTACTAAATGTGATAGCCTCTTTTTTGTCTTTGTCTTTGTCTTTGTCTTTGTCTTTGTCTTTGTCTTTGTCTTTAATGTATATACTCGCGCCCGCAGAGATTCTTATATATTGTTTCCCTGATTTTAGCCCTGCTTCATTATTCAAAAAAGCCTGTATTTTGCTATCGCTATCGGTACTAAATATCTCAATGTGGACCTGATATTTACTTACTTTTTGCCGGCAAGCAGCAGGCATTTTGGGCACTTCATATAGCCCCATAAAACCAATAGCATCACCAGCCTTAATGGGCTGATTACATTTCACAATGCTATCAAATTGCGTTGGTGCTTGTGCACTAACCTCAGCAAACGGTTCATCAATACACACCCAAAACGGGCCGGGTGGTTGCCCCGTTTTTTCCGCGTAACCGCCACTGAGCAACGTCGCTTTTGCCATTTTGCGGGCTTTACCGCCGATAGAACAGGACACAACATCGTTACTGTTAAATTCAAACTCAGCAGTAATGTTTAACAAACCCAACGATTCACTATTGGCGTCGCTAAAAGGCTGACTGTTGTCTTTAATTTGACGGGCATTCACCCTGTTTTTAACAATGCCTTTCATTTTGCATTGCCAATAAGCCGGGGGAGAACACAGTGTGCCCGTAACTGACTGATCCACATGTTCTGTATATTTCGTATTATCCACCACCCAGACGGAGGTGCCTTTTGTAATGTGACTGTCGGTCTTGCTACAGGTTTCTGAAATAGTGCCTTTTACAAAAGTGTAACTGTGTGAGCCACTCTGTTCCTGCACCGTAAACCGGGCTGTTTCGCCACTCAAATCTACAATGCTGCCCGCCCCCAGATAACCCAGGGGCGGTGGTGTACCGTTGGCTGCATCATCACCCTGCCGGACACGAATAGTTTGAGTTAATTTGAGCTGTTTTTTTCCTTGCGTTTTTTTCACATCATCCGAGGCAGAAACATAAACCGAATACGGAGCCAGATGCATATATAAACTGTAAAAGGTGAGTTTATTTTTTTTGCCTTTATTGGCACCTTCTTCCGTATTAGCCGGTGATTCATATTCATGCTGAATAAGGCAAAAGGAAGAGGAGTATTGTAGTTCATTACCCAACCAGTTGCTGGTCAGGTAATTCTTATTCAGACGGTAAGCAATCACCTTGCCATCCATCATGCAACGAAGGGATTGACCCTTTACATGATGTGGCACCGATACATCGGTGAAATGAATGCCGCCGTGCCAGAAGTTATGTGCGCTGAGCAAATAAAAGCCACTGCTCTCTTTTTCTAGTAACTGATAAATCGCGTCAGCATTACTATATTGTTCGCCTTTTTCATTGACGATAGGAAAATTAAAATTAGATGTCCGAGATGTTTTTTCATTAGCAACTGAAGCTGATCTAGTTTTTCCACTTCTTATTCTGGAAATATCAAATTCCCGAGGATTAACTGTTTCATGGCCTTTGATTAGATTTGGAGAGCCTTTTTTACCATTGCGTAAAATTTCGAAATGAAGATGTGCCCCAGTACCAGTACCACTATTACCTACTAGCCCAATAGAATCACCGCACCTAACTACCGTATTCATTTTTAAATGAGATAGCTTGAACATGTGCGCGTAAAGTGTGTGAATAATTTCACCATCATCTTTAGCCACGTGCTCAAGTACAATTAAGTTTCCGTAGCCATTCATACTGCCTGTATAAACAACGATACCATCTCCTGCAGCAGAGATTGATGTTCCTGATGTTGCAGCCCAATCTTCGCCTCTATGGGCTTTTACTACACCAGAAACCGGATGTTTTCGTGCTATTGACCAAGAGCTGGTATAACGAAAAGAAGTGCCTGGATTGTATAACTCCATGCTATGGCTCCAAATCACAGATAATTAAAGTTTTATTTTTGTTATCAGGATCTTTTATAATGTATGGTTTTGTAAAATCCTGTTTTGAACCAAGCTCTATTTTATTTTTTAATTTTAGATAATTTCTCACATATTCAATTTCCTTATCTATTCGGAATAGAACCAATGAAAAATTATTCGGTATATCTATTCTTGATATTGGCAACCCTTGATATAAATCATTGATACAAAATGAGGCAACTTCATCATTTATTTTGCATGGTTTTAATTTTCTTTCTTCAAAATATCGACCATGAACACGCCCCGTTAGTTGATCTATGTAAGTATCAGTTTTACATTTAAAAAAACCAGCATATTGTTGGTCTAATGACGTAGCACCAACATTAAATGAAGATAGCAATAAAACTAGGATAGTTTTTTTCATTTCTTAATCCGAATAAATAACTTGGTTAATTTTTTTAGGTTTAAACTTAACAACTGATTCCGGCGCTTTTGCTTGCGGGACTTTTCCACTACCAGCACAGTGTGCACTCGCAGGTTTATGTGGTAATTCAGCGGCTTCACTTTCTACTGATAACGCACTGCCCCCTTGATTCATTGTCACCACAGGCCCGCTCAGCGTGATCCCGTTGGGGTCGAGTTTGATAAAGCTGCCACCCGCTTGCAGGATAAGCTCAACTCCCGCGTGATAAATCGCTTGCTGATGACTTCGCCAGCTCAGATTCTGCCCTGCTTGTAACAGATAATTTTGTGCGATCGCTTGCTCTAAGCTGCCATCAACCGTGCTATGCTGACTTTGTTGTCGCTCATAGGCCACATTCGCTTCAAAAGTCTGATGTTGCTCCCCTTGTATCTCACGATAATCATTACCCCCAACTACACGATGATGACTTCCATCTATCTGCGTGTGACTGCTATGTAGAATCTTGGCATCCCAATCTTTTTCCGCCTGCCAACGTAGTTGCTCTTTGCCTTTTTTATCTTCAAATCGTAATTCATTGGTACCACCACCTCCGGGCGTTGAGCGGGTGCGAATGCCGCTGCGCGTTTGATGCAAAGGGAGATCCCACGTGGTTGTTTGTTCTCCGTTATGCAGACACCCCGTGATCAGTGGTTTATCAGGATCACCCTCTTCGAAACTCACCTGAACTTCTTGGCCGATGCGCGGCAATTTGACCACACCATAGCCATTACCGGCCCAATCATGCATGACGCGGATCCAGCAGCTGGTTTGCTCATTGTGCTTACCCTCTCTGTCCCAGTGGAATTGCACTTTGATACGACCCAGTGCATCGGTATAAATCTCTTCCCCTGCAGGGCCCGTAACAGTGGCTGTCTGAATGCCGTGTAGCCGTGGTTTTTCTGTGAAGATGGCTGGCCGCCACGGGGTATCCCATGGCACAGCGTTGAAGTGAACATCACAGCGCGACTGACCACTGCTGACCTCCTCCAGCACTTGAGGTTGTTCGCCAGATAAAACAACTTCGGTTAATAGCCAGCGCGTGTTCGCTGCGTGACAAGCATGTCCGGTTACGGGTAGCAGATGCCCAACCCGCAACTGTGACAAATTGCCCCTGCCTTCCGCAGTGACGAGTTGCGTTTGTAACGATTCCAAGTGACGTTGTGCTGTTTGCTGTGCGGTGGTTTGGCTCACCTCACTGCTGCAGAAGTGGTAATGAGATAACTCGTTAGGCTCTTGCTTACTACCCTTATCCGTTTCTTTATTTGTCGTCTTCTTGGCGATTGTGGGCGTGACAGAATGTTGCGCATTGGTCAATGTCAGCGGTTTTTGCTGGTTAAAATAACGCTGCTCTACCACCGAAGGCACAATACGGTGCCGCATTAGAAAAGATTGCAGCGTATCAGCCTCCGCGGTCTGACCTGTACCAGGTTTATAGATGACAGCAGCCAAATCGGTTGACCAGCCAGAGGGGTGATCGGCAAACACCACCTGGCTGTATTTTTCAGTATGAGTGAAGTGGTAGTGCATACCCTCTTCGCCCAGCAGACGGGTAATAAATTGCAGGTCACTCTCTGCATATTGCACACAGTAGTCACGGATAGGGTAAGTTGCATTTAATTTCCACACGACCTGATCAGCGGGAATGTGCCGTTCTTGCAACAGTTGTTTGATAATTTGTGGCGCACTTTTTTGCTGAAAAATCCGCTGATTTTGCCCTAACGCCAACCATGACAATGCTGGCCGCATAATCAATTGATATTGAGAGAGACGCTTGCCTTGTGCCTGTCGACAAAACTGCCACACCTGACCGTGATAGTAACTTTTGCCTGCACTACCGATTAACGTGAATGTTGCCGATGAACCAAGCATCGTCTCTGGTGAGATATTCGCAACGTCACTCACCATGGTGATGTTAAGTTCCCACGGTACATTTAAGGCTTCCTGCCCCGAAAAGCGCAATACCTGCACAGACTCGTGACGCTCAGCAAGTTCGAGTAGAAAACGCGGCTCATTGGCACTAAACAGGGAGCAGCCAAGGCTCGATAGTGCCTCGCTCAGGCTATCTAAAACGGACATGATGTTCTCTTCCTCATATTCATCAGTACTTATTAGAACCAGTAACGACTCAAATCAGCGACAGATAGCCGTGACAACACTTGCTGCAACACCGTCAGATTTGTACTGCGTTCTCGTGACTGCCATTTCAAACCTTGTAGCAAGACTTTATCGAGCGGATGACGACGGCCAAATATTGGTGTGATCTCATCATTTCGTGCAGCGGCTTCATCGGTCGTATCTTTAAATGGGTGCTCGCCACTAAATAAGCGATACAACACACAACAAACAGAGAAAAGATCACTACTAATGGTTGGTGGCTGCTCATTGAATAATTCAGGAGCGGCATAACGGCAGCTGCACGCGCGGATCATGTCATTGCGAGTTGTCGATGGCTGATAAAGCCAACGACTGATGCCAAAATCGAATAGAGTCAGATGATTGTCCGGCGATACTTGAAAATTGGCGGGTTTAATATCCGCATGCACGACCCCTCGGTCATGACAATGCAAAACTGCATCCACCAACTGCCGAGCCAGTTTCAGCGCGATATCGGCTGGCAACACCTGCTGATAAAGTAACTGTTCTAGCGACAAACCATCCAACCATTCCATCACCAGAAACGCTTTTTGTTGTTGCCGACAAACATCAAACTGGCGCACAGCAATGATATTGGGATGTTTCAGGTGTATCGTATTTTGATATTCCATGAGCAGCCGTTGTTCCGCTTGTGGGTGATCAATCAAGTCACTGCTGCACATCTTTACAGCAACAATATCGTCTATCGCACCAAGTGCACTCAGCAGAGTGTCATGGGCTCGATATACCACGCCCATGCCCCCCACCCCCGCGATATTACGTAGTGCGTAGCGCATTTGCAGACATGGATATTCGGTGGATAGTCCCCTTGAAACAGGCGAAAGACTCAGATCGTTATGCAGCGCCACATTCATGCTAAATCGCCTATTTTGGTGCGGTTATCGTTAGTTATGCCGCACAACCACTGCGGTAATGTTGTCGCTGGCAGCACCTGCCAACGCGTGTTGCATTAAGGTTTTAACGGCTTTTTCAGGCACTAATGAGCTTAAACTTTTGATGAGCACATCGGTGGTCACTTCACGATAAAGCCCATCGCTGCACAACAGCAACATGTCATCGGCATAAAGCTCAAACTCGGCACTTGCCAACAGTAGATCAGGGCTAGCACCAATGGCTCGAGTGATGACATTGTTCTGGGGGTGCTGTTTAGCCTCCTCAGGTGTGATACGTTTTGCATTTACCCACTGCTGCACGAGACTGTGATCTTCGCTGATTTGATAGAGCACGCCACGCCGTAATAAATAACAGCGGCTGTCGCCGACCCAAAGGCAACTGGCGCGACCTGATTGGGCAATCAACACCATTGCCGTCGACCCGAGCATCTGCCGCGGAGCCGTGAGTGTTCGCTCACAACTCAGGTGAAAATTAACCGCTTGCAGTGCGCGGGCGGCCTGCTCTAAGCGTGACTCAAGCTCATCTTCCACTGAGATACCCAGTAATGATTCAGCCACCAGCTGACTGGCGAGACTCCCCTGCTGGTGCCCGCCCATGCCATCAGCGACAGCCCATAAACCGTGGATGCCATCGATGAGATAGGTGTCTTCATTCTCGGGGCGCACGTGCCCACGACTGGTCGCCGCTGCCGACGACCAGTGTTTACCTGAGCTACATCGCAACATGATCCGCTCACAGGTTTTCAGATAGGTCAAAACCAGCCAGCAACCGACGTTGCAACGGGTTTGGCGAATGACTGCCGGAGAATAGATATTGCGCTTGTACTCCCTGATGATTGATCAATACTTCCAGTTGATCGTCGCCACCATGTGGTCGCACTTCACAGTGATCTAACAGCCGGAAGAGTGACCAAGGACCGCTTTGTTTAAGCTGTAAGGTCTCCCGGCCATTCAGATCTTGCAACGAGATACTGGCAATACTACTGCCTTGCAACATCGGCCAGCTCAGATCGATCGGCACAATCGGCCCATGTTGATAGACCAGTGACTGGCCGGAATAGACAAACTCCGCTTTCAACACACTCGGATCAAGCTCCAGCGGTTGTACTTTGAATGACACCGCAGCCTGCCCGCTTGCATCGGCAAAGAACGCTTTTTGAATTTGCACCGCATGCTGAAATTGCTGCAGCGCACGACGACTGAGCCGGATTCCCTGACCATCAATGGAACGGGATAACAGCTCACCGCCTTTGACAATAAAGAATGGTTTCAGCGGGCCCGCGATAAACTGATCTAACACACCGCCCTTTTTGAAAAACTCATTAAAATCACCAAGCGTGACGTCTTTTTCAGCATCGGCAAACGGATAACGCCCCTGAATGGTGTTTTGATAAACCGACATCACATCGGTGCGGTATTGCGACTGAACATAATCAGCTGCTTTATCTAACGTCAGACGCCAAGTCTGATCACTGATATCCATAAACCATGTGCGCATCGGCTCCGGTAATCGCTCTGCCGCAATCCGGATCTGCGTCAGCTCATCAGGCCGGCCAGACATGCGGTTATTCGCCATCTGATACGCGGCCGACTCTTGATCTGGCGCATGCGCCAGCCCTGTCAACATGGCTTGCAGCGTGTTCAATGCCGTTAACGCATCTTGCATTGCCGGGGTAGGCGTGCCGTTTTCCTGCAACAGTTGCTGGTAGACGGCAAATTTTAGCGCTACGGCTTGTTTCGGCCCTTGCGCCTGTGCTTTTGCTAAGGTGGAACTGGCTTTTCCCACCACCGCTTTCGCAAGTTGCCCTTTGCCGGTTTTCTTTAATACCGCCACTTCTGCATCATCCGTCACCGATTCCGGCAGTGCAAAGAGGGTGTTATCGCGGATCAACGCCAGCATGCGCTGCATAGGCTGGTTATTATTCAGGTTGCTCAACATGTTGCTGGCATCCGTCAGATCACTCATACCCTTTAGCTGTAATTGACTGACCGCCTCACTCCAATAGCTGATGTAATCCTGAAAATAGAGGTTCTCAACATCGGCATATACTTTCTGAAACTCTTGTTCACTCATATCACCAGATGTGCCCAACACCCAGTTATCCTGCACAATCGTTTTGATGAGAGACAAGCCTTTACGTAGGAATACATCCTGATAACCACGCTGGGTGTATAACCCCGGAATGTTATAATCGCCACCAATAAAACTGCGATATTGCAGACCCTGCACATCATCGAAATGTACTGCAGGCAAAGTCACGGCTAACGGATCTTCTTTGATCATGCGATAAACCAAGCGTGCCGGCGGCTCTTGTTTCAGCAGATGTTGAGTGTCTTCCACCAGCTGATAATCAATCTCGACGGGAGAAAAACCAATGCTCAGTAATTTGTCGAAATGATCAAGCAAACTGTTTTGTAACGAAGCCTGACCACTATAAAGATCAGCCCATGACAAGCTGATCCAGCGGCGCAAATAGTCATTATCTAAATGCGAGTGGTCGTGCAGCATGAGATAAGCCCGCAGCGCATTGAGCTGATAGTCGCGATCGTCGGTATTCGCGCGTAACTGCTCTTCCAGCAGCTGCTTGATTTTTGGCAACATTAACTGACGTAATTGCTGCTCATAGGCCGTTTCAACGACGGGGTTGATACGATTCCCCTGATGTAGACTGAGTTTATATAACCAATCAGCACGGCGGCTTTGTGGGTAAACTTCCGTGGCTTGACGAAGGGTACGCAGCACCGGTAACACAGCAGAGGCATCAGAAATCGGTGGGACTTTCTGCTGCTCATTATCAAGCTTGCTATACAGATCGCGCAGGTTCTGTTGCCGACTGCTGTTGTCATAGAACACCCGCATCCACGTTGAACCGATACCCAGCACCACCACAAAGGCACACAGGCAGGCAAAACGATTACTCCAGCGACGACCACGATCATAACGCGTATCGACCGTCGCCAAATCACCTTCGTTAAACACCACCTCTTCCAACACGCGGCGGATAAAGAAACCACGATTTTGCGAGGCCATCGGTAACAACTCTCGCTGTAACCCCAAATTGCGACCAATGCGAACCGTCGTTTCAGCTAATTGCTGACTGGCTTCCACATGCGGCGCACTGGTGAGATAGATACCACGCAGACGGGTTGGCAGGTGATAACGATTAAGGCCAAACGCCAGCTCGACAAATAACGTCAGTGGTTCCACGATAGCGGCAAACTGCAGCGGGAAACGAATGATATCGCCACGGCGCTTAATATCGCGTTCGTTATGAATGCGCGATAACACCATGTCATTAATGCGTCGGATCAGTTCTTCAAACTCGGTGCGTAATGTCGCGGCTTGCGTACCATCAGTACCCTCTTTAAACGTGATGCCAACGATCTGTTCGCGATCGTCTTTACTGAGTTGATCAAAAAAGGGTTGGAAACCTTCGAGATAGTCACCTTTGCTCAGTAACAGATAGACTGGTATATCAGCACACAGCTGAGATTGGATCTGCTGGATTCTCGCTCGCACCGTGCGGGCATACTGCTCTAAGGCATTTTCACTTTGATTCAGCAGTTGAGTGACATCGAGTGTAAACACAATGCCATTCAAGGGCCGGCGACGACGCTTTTGATACAGCATTTGCAAGAATTGTGGCCAAACACGGGCTGCAACAGAGTGTTCTTCCTGCAACATATAACGGCCACTGACATCAATAACGACAGCCTGATTGGCAAAATACCAGTCACATGATTGCGTGTGGCCTATGTCACGCGTTATGCGTTCATCGCATTTATTCAACGGAAAATCGATCCCGGCATTTTCCAGCAAGGCTGTTTTGCCACTGCCCTGATCGCCCATGAGCAAATACCACGGCAACTCATAGCGTGATGCACGACGTCGGCCATAGAAACTCGAATGTTTGACGATCGACAGTGCCTTGTTGAGCCGCTCTTTTAACAAGTGCAATTCATCGTCAGTCTGTTCATCGTTGATCAATTCGCCCTGTAGTTGCTCGGCATTAAGCGTGCGACGACGGCGAGTTTTCCGTAATACCGGCATCACCATCAACGCCAGCAACCAGCCAAACAGCAACAACACGATCACCAAAATTCGTGTTTCCAATGCCGACAAAACAGAATGCCCTGCGATGGCAATCAGTGGACCGACCCAAAATACCAACGCGCAACCCAATAAAGTGAGTAATAGTGTCCAGCACCATGTTTGCTTGAGTTGATGCACGCACCAACGGTAAAAATTTTTCATCGTGCACTGTGCCCCTGTTCCTGACCTACCATCTGATACAGCTGCATGATGGTTTGTGTCTGATGCTCTAACACGTAGTTAAAACCGCTGTAGACCAAGCCAAGGCAACACAGTGCCATGAGCACAATCAGCCACAGCGGTATATGCCAAGGCAGTCGTTGCACACGAGGCGTTGATTGTTGCCAGTTGATGGCGAGAGCTTGCGGATGTTCACCACGGATCAGCCGAATTTGGCGATAGACACTGCTGCGGATCGCCTCTAACTCGGCCAAGCCGCGCTGCAATACACGATATTTCCCTTCATAACCCAGGCTCAGACAGACATAGATCAGTTCTAATATGTTGATATGTTTGGTTGGATTCCGAGATAGCTTGTCCAGCAGTTGGAACAGTTTTTCCCCGCCACTGGCCTCATTGTGGAAGATGATCAGCAGGCTATTTTTGGTCCACTCCAACTTACTGCTCCACGGTTTAGTGGTAATCGCTTCATCTAATGCTGTGCACAACACATAACGGGAGGCGATGATTTCCGTGCTGTCACAACCTTGCGATTGCGCCATAAACTCAAACTCTTTGATGCGAGTGACCAGCTCTTCTTTTAACTCAGCGGGGGCTGCGTAGGTTTCCGCAGAGATGTCAGTAATCGCCTGGAACAGTGGTGTCGCTGCCGTCAGCAAGACATTGCAGCCAATGTTCAATACCTTTTCATGACGCAAACGGGCAGCGTAAACCATACGCTCATCCAAGTGCTGATAGCGTGCAGCCGTGCTGGCTTTGGTCTGAGGCAATGGCACAATGATCTCTTCGTCATCTGTCGCCTGATGCCCCAAAAATACCGTATGTTCTGTATTTGCTCTCGCCATGTCAGCTATTCCTTATCGCCCAGAGATTCAGTTGCAGCTCGGAAAAATCACCCGCGACATGCAGTGCAAAACCTCCCGAACTTTCCAGCTGCGCGCGCATGCTGCTCTCGAGTTCCAGCGAGAAATACAACTGACGGGCGTGGAAAGGGAGCTGACGCGGCGCCGCTGAAAGCGGACGTAATGTGATACCGGGTAAATGCAGATTGACCATCTGGCGGATCTGCTCCACCGGGCCAATTTTCAGTTGTGCGGGCAATTTGGCTCGTAGTTGCTCTGGCTCACAATCCGCCTGCGCAGTGAGCACAAATTGGGCATGTTCCAGTAACGATTTATCTTGCAGTGGCGAGACCAGAATACCGTATTTACGCGTCTGCAATGGCAACTCAACGGCATGTTGCTCAATGACCTGACTTAAATGCTGACGCAACTCATTCATCACGCGGGCAAAACAGGCATGTTGTTCGCGGTGGCTGTATATGAGATCAGGCAAAGGGCGGCGACTATCACCATTAAATGAGGCTAACTCACTGTGCAACGCCACCATTTCCATAAACACCCGCTCTGGATGCACTTGTTTTAACTGCAACAAATGGCGCAGGCGCGTTTCATTGCGGTTGATGGCCGCCAGCATCAGGAAATCGCCGACTTCCGACGTGCCGAAACGGCCACTGTTGCGAATTCGCCCCGCCAGTGTATCGCCGCGATGGGCCAGCAAATTGACCAACTCACGTAAATAGCTTTGGAATGGCTGACACTCACCAAAATGCAGAAAACTGGGTTGGAATTGCTCATCTAGTGTGACGACACCATCCGTACTGACATCAGAGATGCGACACAGCGGCATTTTTATCCAATTTGCAGCGTCCAGCAGGCCCTGATTGCTACCCGATTGCTCGACTAGCAAACGAAAATCGTGGCGGCAACAAAGCACCGCACAGCTGTTCCGTTCACCATAATTGGTGTCATAAGCCAGTTTTTCAAAACTCACATAGGGGGTAATGACCTGGTGCTCTTCCGCTAAACGGTTTTCCACTGAATTTCCCGTTACCAGCGGTAGTGCAAGATAGACCATTGCATCGTAGCAATCGGGGTTAATGCTGACAGCTGGGTGATCATCTTCACCAAGATGGAATAATGCGCCATCGGGTAACACCCCCGCTGCATGAGAAACCACTATCTTGCCCATCATCAAACACTGTTTGTCGATCTCAACCGAGAAGAAACCCCAATTGCAGGGAGCAACGGTTTGTAATAGTGCATTGAATTTTTGCTGATAATAGCGATCTTGCTGTTGCAGATGCTGCGGGCGTAGCAGCATCCCTTCGCGCCAGACGATTTTATCCATTTTTATCCCGTATTATTATGTTATTCAGTGATATCTAATTTAAACGATGGCTTAGTGCTGATCGTGCTAGTTTGTGCCTGCGCGACAGAATTAGCGCCTGCCTCTGTGGCCGCATTTGCGTTAGGCAGTATGCTGGTTGCCTGTTGGGCCTGGCTGGCATTAATCGTTACGTCACTTTCGTTTTTATCGTTGTATTTCTCCGCATTCAAAGGTCGGATTGCATCTTTAGTTAATGCCAGACGGATATCAGAAAAATCCTCTTTTTGAGGTTGGATTACATAACGCCAAACCGCTTTGTCGAGTGCGCGATATTCTGCCAATACGCCAATAAAACGCGATTCGGGATGCAGACGGAGTTTGAATTTTTTGATCTCGCCGGGTCGCACCGGCATCATCTCTTCCGCGACATAATCGGGCCCGAGCACACTTTTGGTATTCGCCGATAACGCAAAATAATCGGCATTTTCAAATGCCGTATGTGATTTCAACTCAACTAATTTGATCACCATTGGTGATGGCCGATTGGTTAAATCCGGATTCAAATCGGCTGAGGCAGTGAGCGTCAAATCCAGTAATGTAGGGTCTGGCGTACTACTGCACGCGGTTAAGATCAGGCCGCATAGGGCTATAAATAGGTTTCTTTTCATGCTGTTCACCGTGCATCAAACTCTGACCAAGCCGCATGGATGTATTGCGCTTGCTCTTCATAGACTCGAGCATAATCGTGAGTAAACTGGCTGTGTCGCCACTCTTGATCAGCTGCCATTTTCTGGTGATGCAATTGATATTGCTGCCAGTAGTAGGCCTGTTTATTACCCCATTTGTTGTGTTGACCTGACGTCTCGAAGCGGTAGATCAATTGAGTCGGCGAGAACTGCTCAAAAGCTGAATCCAGCGACGTTCGGCTGGCTGCAAAACTCGCCACTTGATGTGCTTGCAGATCTTTCAGCGCCTGACGAATGGCCTGTGGTCCCGCTAAATATCCGCTTTGCGCAAGCAGTAGGTTATCCAGTGTCTGTGCGTAATTACCTGATAGTTTTAATGGGTTATTACCACTTTCCTGCAGCATGGTATTACCTAAGCGCAGTTTGTTTTTTATCTCAGCACGGGTTCGTAATACCTGCTGTAGACCTTGAATGCTCTGTTTGGCAAGCGCCCCCAAATTTTGTATGGCGAACTCTGTTTCTGCAGGGGTTAACTTGTTGAAATCAAAATCGAGTGCCTGACCTAACAACATCAATAGACGTGATGAATCAGCGTTTGCTTCAACGTTAGTATGGGCTGTTGTTAACGATTTTGAGGCTGTTTTCACCGGCACAGGACGCAATGGCACCGGGTCAGTAATCGCCAGCTCAGTCAGAAAATCAGGCGATTGATCGGTTGTATCAGCAACTAATGTCGGCGATTGAAATGGCTCATTAAGATCATACAATGATTCGTCAAAGGCCATGCGCTCATCATCTGAAGCGGAGAAAGAGGATAAAAACTGATCGTCGTTTGGCGGTGATTCCAGCAATGAAATCGGGTCAACAGCCAAAAACTCATCGTCAGGGATCAACCCCGATATGCTCGCCGACTCACCAAAATGCTGATGGGTAAACTGCTCAGCATCTTGAATAATCCGCGCCTTAAAAATGAAATTGCCCATCCGAAAACTGTCGCCGTGCGCAATCGGATAATCTTCATTTTTCTGTAAACGGGCATTTTTACCGGCATCGAAAGTGCCATTGGTGCTGCGATCCGTCAGATAATAAACACCATTGTCATAACTCACTTCAGCATGCACACCAGAGATATGGCGACTGCGATCGGTCAGCTTCCATGTCGCGGTTTCGGCGCGACCAATCGTACCACCGGCATCCCGAAATGTGACGGAACTTTTTAGCGACGGTGAAAGCTGCTCTTTACTCACTAAATCGAAAATAAGTGGCATGATCACTCCTGCTCATTTGATGTGTTTTGGGCGTTGGTTTGTTGATTCGGTGCAGTGTCACCGATATACCGATAGCCCTCTTTCTTGCTGCAGGCAGTGAGCAGCAAACTTGCCAGACAGAAAGCAATTACCAGACGCATCATGTTCTCCAGTCTCGGGAATTAATGTTGTGCTTACTGAGTTTGTACAGCAGAGTTCGGCGGGCAACGCCCAATGCCATTGCGGTATTTTGCTGATTACCACGGTGTGTTTTTAAGCTCTCAATCAGCACTTGCCGCTCGTATCGATCGACCAGCTTTTTGAGTACTCCCCGATCATGAGAGATATCACCAGCAACAGACGGAGTGGGTAAGTTTGGGAAATGGTGCAGCTCCAGCAAATCGGTATCATCAGCCAGCAAAATGGCACGCTCAATCATACTTTTCAGTTCACGCACGTTACCGGGGAAGTCATAACGCTGCAGCGCCTGCTCAACTGCGTTAGAGAGCTGCATACCAGGTCGCCGCTCGCGAAGTGCGATCTCCTGAATAAACGCATTAGCCAGCTTGAGAATATCGCCCTCTCTGGCCTGCAGGGGTGGTAACTCAATCGGGAAATGTGCCAAGCGATAATAAAGATCGCTGCGAAACTCCCCCGACGCCACCATTTCTTCCAGATTGCGATGAGTAGCGGCAATCACTCTGACATTGATTTTGTGATATTGCGTATCACCAAGCGGGCGCACCTCTTGTTCTTGCAAAACACGCAATAATTTCGCCTGTAACAGCAGCGGTAAATCGCCAATTTCATCTAAAAACAGGATGCCGTTATTCGCGGCATCAAACATCCCTAAGTGATTGCGATCAGCCCCCGTGAAAGCCCCTTTCTTGTAACCAAACAACTCACTTTCCAGCAAACCATCTGGCAGGCTGGCGCAGTTTTGCACCACAAACGGCTGCATGCGCCGGTGACCATATTCATGAATCGCGCGTGCCACTAACTCTTTTCCGGTGCCGGTTTCACCCGTCAGCAGAATATTCGCCTCACTGTGTAACACCTTGGAAATCAAGCGATAGACTTGTTTCATCAACGGGCTGCTGCCAATTAAGGCATACGGGTTATCCGGCTCTTGCCGTGCTACGGCGTTATTATTAGTCATGGTTTTTATCCGATATTCAGTTCAAAATTACCTTGTGCATCTTGAGTCACATGAATAGATTGCAACGTTTCTTGTTGGGTCAATGCCAGCAAAATGCGGTCAGCGATCGCCGGCAACAGATAGTTATTCACCAGAAAATCGATATTGCGGGCCCCGCTATCAACACGGGTGCAGTTCTCGGCAATGGCGCTGATCACTGCTGCGTCAAACGTCAATGCAATACCGCGCGGCGCAATACGTTGCGTGAGTTGTTGCAAACGAACTTCGACCAGCTCTCGCATGATCGCGCTATCGATCGGCAGATAAGGAATGATGCTCATGCGCGCCAGTAATGCCGGTTTGAAATGCTTCGCCAGCAATGGGCGGATCGCTTCGGTGATAGCCTCGGTCGAGCAGACCGGCTCCGTCGCTGCCAGTTGATTTATCTGTGTGGCAGCCAGATTAGTCGTCATAAAAATCAGTGTGTTGCGGAAATTAATCGCCCGCCCCTCGCCATCATTGGCAACACCTTTATCAAACACCTGATAGAACAGATTCATGATATCTGGGTCTGCTTTTTCCACTTCATCCAGCAAAATGACTGAATACGGGCGTTGTCGCACCGCTTCCGTGAGCACACCGCCCTCCCCATAGCCGACATAACCAGGTGGTGCACCAATTAAGCGGGAAAGCGCGTGTTTCTCCTGAAACTCCGACATATTGATGGTGGTCAGGAAACGTTCACCGCCGTATAACAATTCGGCCACTGCCAATGCGGTTTCCGTCTTGCCCACCCCGCTCGGCCCCGCCAGTAGGAAGACGCCTGTCGGCGCTTGCGGGTTACCCAACCCCGCAGCGGTTGCTTTCACAGCGCGTTCAATCAAAGCAATCGCCTGATCCTGACCTCGGATCCGGCCCTGCAGACGCGCTGCAAATTCCGTGACTTGCGTTGATGGCGTTTCAATCAGATTTGCCAGGGGAATACCGGTCCAACTGGCGATCACATCGGCGACAACATGCGGTGTGACTTCGTGATGAATCAGAACGCCATGCATTTGCTGATGCGCCAATAAGGCCGCCGATGTGGCTTCCGATGACGCGTTATGGTCTGTCTGGCTGCGGCTGGCCATCAGCTGGGCAACCAACACCGCCTGCTGTTGCCAGTGTGCGGTTAAGCTCGCCTCTTCCTGTTCCAGCACTGGAATTTGTGTTTCCAATTCACTGATGAGTTGATTATCGACCGGTAAACCGTGCTGCTGATCGCGCAATAATGCGGTGAGCTGACGCTGTTGCTCTGCTAATTGCGTTGCCAAAATTTGCAAGCCAATCGGCATGGCATGCTGGCTGTTTTTCACTCGAGCACACGCCGTGTCGAGCAAATCGATCGCTTTATCTGGCAACTGACGGCCCGACAGATAACGTGCAGATAGGGTTGCTGCAGCAACCACCGCATCATCGCGTAAATAGACAGCATGTGTGCTCTCGTAGCGTGATACCAAACCGCGCAAGATCGTAGTCGCTTGTACTACCGTTGGTTCCAACACCTGGATCGGCTGAAAACGACGCGCCAGAGCCGGATCTTTTTCAAAATATTTTTTGTACTCCGACCACGTGGTTGCAGCCAATGTGCGTAAGGCCCCACGCGCCAACGCTGGTTTCAACAAGTTTGCCGCATCACTGCCGCCCGCCTGCCCGCCGGCACCAATCAGGGTATGTGCTTCATCGATAAACAGCACGATCGGCTTAACTGAAGCCTGTACCGCATCAATCACGGCTTTCAAGCGCCGTTCAAATTCACCTTTGACACTGGCACCAGCCTGCAACAGCCCCATGTCCAGCTCCAACAACTCAATGTCGGCCAATGCTGGTGGCACCAACCCCGCTACAATTTGCTGTGCTAACCCTTCCACTACCGCTGTTTTGCCGACGCCGGCCTCCCCGACTAAGATCGGGTTGTTTTTACGGCGACGGGAAAGAATATCAATCGTTTGACGGATCTCTTCATCACGACACAGCACGGGGTCTAGCTGACCATCACGGGCCTGTTGAGTATAATTTTTGGTGAATTGCTGTAAGACGGTTTGTTCATGCGCGGCCGGTTGCTGGCTCTTCGCCGTGGCCAGCAGACCATCCATCAACGCCATTAAGCGATCGCGGGGAATGTCGGAGAAAAACTGGCCGTAACAGGTACGACCATACTTTTCCGGATGATCCAAAATCGCCAGCAACAGCGCCAAACTGGAAATCGTTGGCGCTTGCAGCTGTAATTTAGCCACCAATAACGCCTCTTCCAGCCAACTCACCAGCAAAACCGAAAATACCGGATTGCGGCTCTCAGTTACCTGACAACTGACGGAAGTGAGTAACGCCGTTCGCAACGTCTCTGCGTTCAATGAAAATTGCAGTAATGCCTGATTTAAAAAACTGGTCGGCTTATCTAATAGCGCTAACAGATAATCCTCGACCAGAATCTCGCACCCCGCCCGTGCGACACAATGATTGGCCGCAATTTCAAGTGCCTGTTTCTCTTCCAAATCCAGTGTTTGGATCAATTCGTCTAATTTAATGGTTATCATTTATCCGTTCTCTTATTACCCGCGACCGTGATCGTGCCGTCGCCAGCTTGATGACCGAGCCATGAAGTCCAGCCCAAGCGGCATTTATTGTTATGAGCAAGCTGTAGTGGTTGTGATGATCGATCTGGCATCGACAAACTGATGTCATAGGCCAGCGGTTCCCGCAGAATAAAACCAACCAGCTCACGCAATACCGCGTAACCGGCACCGATCGGTAAAAAATAATGAAAGGTATCCCAATCCAGCTGGCGGATATGAATGCGGAAGGTCGTCCGGCGGTCATGGATCGACTCGCCCAACACCAGACTGTGGTTCAGTTGATGATTCGCAAGCCCCAGCCGATTGCGCTGCTCTGGCGGAATGGTGACACAACGCACTATGCACTGTTCAATCAACAGATCTTTGTGATTGAAGTAATAACGCAGCACCGCTTCTAACACCGCGGCCGATTGCACTTTGATACTCAGCAACCCCAGATAGGGCAGTAAACGCGCCCATTCAATGTGACTTTTCGATCGCAGTTGTGGATAACCCAACCCAATCAAGGCAAACATGCGGGCAGAAAACGGATCGTCTGCCGCTGCTTCAAATTGCAGGTAATAGCGGTATTTTTTCCAGATGGGATACAGCAACGCCTGCAAGCGCTGGTTGAACAGATCAATAAAATCGCGGGCGACTTGCCCTTGCGCATCATCACACGCCACCGGTTCACAGTAATGCGCAGGCAGCGGCGAACCGGCACCAAACAGATTCAGACTGTTGATGACTAAGGTCGCCCTGACTAACTCCTGCTCCAGATAGAAATGCGCCGCTTCAATATCACTTTTTGGAAATGCCAACGACGGATTGCCCGTAAAAGTGATCAGCTCATACGCGCGCTCTTCATCGATTTGGTTAACTTGTGCCAACCATTTGCAGCACAAATCAATTGCCTGAAACAAGTTGTAGCGACTGACCGAGCCGTGAAAAGGCCCGCACGTCAGTTCAGAATTTGCTGACCCATACGTGGTGCCCATGTGTACGTTGCTCCATCACTGCTGGTGACTACTAATTGATGAAAGGTGTTTAAACTGGAAAAACTGCAAAAAAATTCATTCAGAATCGAGGCGAACAGGAACATATCGCCTTCACATAAAAAATGTGCCGCATCAATTGCTATCGTGGTGCACATGCCCCGCACAGGGAGCCCTTGCCAGATATTGTCGTGTGCTTGCTGAGTTATCTGCTGAATGCCTTCCAGCATTTTTCGAGTGCGGCGGGCTTGTTTATCATCATAAAAGCCAGGGAAGTCGTAGGTTGCTAGCACGACCCGCAAGGCCTGCACATCAGCCAGCGACTGATAATTCAATGACATATTCGAGATGATCCGCCACAGCGTGTCGCCAGAAATTGGGGGCGGATACGTTGACGATAATGGCGTTATATTGCGGAAAACGGCGTATTGCGGCATACCATCGGCAGCAATCGCGATATCACCCTCTTTGATGTATTGCGACAGCGTGTGATCACAACAGGTCATCTCAACCGAGATAGTTTCCGCCTGCTGCCGGTCCACCTGTTGATTGGTAAAACTGAGCCACGTTTCGGTGCCATGATGATTAATACCCGGCTTATAACGCACACGGAAACAAGCACTGTTGCCTACATCCCCTTGCTGACGGAAACTTTCAAACTGACTAAATTCCCGCATCCCAACATCGCCAGGCGTCCAGCCGGTCACCGCATCAATAGACAAAATGCTACCGCTGTCGAGCCTGTTGTCTGCCGGTATCACCTGATATTCGGTCTGCCGCTGGTCATAACGGATCGGCACAGCATGCGATTCGAAAATATTACTGATCGGCGAACAATAAAGCCTTACGTGCTCTTTTTTCGGTTGAAAACGCAACATTGGTGAGCGCGACAACTCAAATTGCAACGACAAGCGATGCGCCTGTTGTCGATATTGGCTGTGCTGTAAAACAGCAAACCCACCAACATCAACAAACAGAAATTTTTGCGGAAAACAGAAATACTCTTGCAGCAACAGATAGCCATCAAAACAGTTCAGCGGATAATCTTGTAGTCGCTCTTCCTTTTGAAAACCCACCGGTTTGATGTGTGCGCGATCGAGCGTGAATTGCTCTAACACCTGCCCTTGTTCATCTTTTAACACCAACACAGCCCGCGCCGTTAACTGCAACAAACTGAAATAGAGCGAGCTGGTGATCGCATGTTCACCCGCAAAATGTAACCGTAAATTGGAAAGTGCGACATCGGTCATCGCAACATGCGTGAGCGGTGTTAGCTCTATTTGCAAAACGCCAGCATCACCTTGCGGATAATAATTCACATCGGCAATCTGTAGCGGCTGTAATTCGGTTGCATAGCAAGTCTGAAATTGACCGCTGACCGCATGACCCACGACATTCGAGCGCATTTGCGCTTTTTTCGGGATCACTGGCACGCGGTTCGCTTGATGAACCGGCTTAAATTCCACCATCCCGAAGCTGGGAGTCGGATGCAGATAGTTTGGCCACAACAGTTGCAGTAACGAATGGCTTAACTCTGGCAATTCATCATCGATTTTCTGTCGCAACCGGCCAGCGATAAACGCAAAACCTTCAAACAGACGCTCAACATCCGGGTCGCAACCATCCTGACTCAGAAACGGCGCTAAGGCCGGATTTTTACGGGAAAAATCTTGCCCAAGCTCTTTCAGTACCAGTAATTCACGCTGGAAATAGGGGTTAAACGACACGTTGCAACCTCAATTCAGAACGACCACACACATCAATACCCACCGAAAATGGCGCAACCAGATCATCTTTTCGCATCGTGCCCGTGATACGAAAAATTAACGCCAGTGGAGATCCCGCCTCTGCGGCATGTATCACCCTAACGTCGGTTAAGCGTGGTTCATACCGCATGATCACCCACGTCACATGCCGCCGGATACGATTGATAGAATCGTAAATACTGGCATTGGCATCATTTAAATCAGGTAGCCCATAGTCGGGCAGACAGAGCACGCTGCCCTGCCGTGACTGCAGCAGTTTGTTCAGGTGATTTAATATCGATGCCAATAATGTCTCTTCCGTTAGCCGCATATCACGACCAGCCGTTTCCCCATTCAGACGCTCAAACAAACTGCCGTAAGCCACGTCTATTCCTTATCCAACTTACCGACCAATGACAGCGTGAAATCAGCGCCCATAAATTTGAAATGCGGACGCACGGCGATCCCGACGCGATACCAACCCAGTTCACCATCCACATCTTCAACGGTAATTTGCGCGGCACGCAGCGGACGACGGCTGCGCACTTCGGCTGGCGGGTTTTCCTGATCGGCGATGTATTGACGCAGCCACTTGTTCAGCTCTGTTTCCAGCGTGGTACGCTCTTTCCAGGAACCGATCTGCTCGCGCTGTAAGACTTTGATGTAATGCGCCAGTCGGCAAACCACGAACATATAAGGCAACTGCGTGCTGAGTTTATAATTCAGCTCCGCTTTCTTGCCCTCTTCGCTGGTGCCAAAAAATTTCGGTTTCTGTACAGAATTCGCCGAGAAAAAAGCCGCATTATCGGAACCTTTACGCATCGTCAGCGAAATGAAGCCCTGCTCCGCCAATTGGTATTCACGGCGGTCAGACACCAACACTTCGGTGGGGATCTTGGTTTCAATTTCGCCCATACTTTCAAAGTGATGCAGAGGTAAATCATTCACCGCACCGCCAGAGCGCGGGCCAATGATGTTCGGGCACCAGCGGTATTTCGCAAAACTCTCGGTCAAGCGCGTAGCAAAAGTGTAAGCCGCATTACCCCATAGATAATGTTCATGGGTAACAGAGACATCTTCGTTATAAACAAAGCTTTTGACTGGGTTGTCATCCGGGCTATAAGGCTGACGCAACAAGAAACGAGGCAGAGTTAAACCAACATAGCGGCTGTCTTCATTCTCACGAAAACTCTGCCATTTGGTGTATTGCGGACCATCAAAATGATCGTTTAAATCTTTGATGTTGGGTAAGCCTTCAAAACTCTCTAACCCGAAGAATTTGGGCCCAGCCGCAGAGATAAACGGAGCATGCGCCATGGCAGCAACAGCCGAAGCATATTGCAGCGTTTTGATATCGGGTGCCGAAGGGCCAAAGGCATAGTTGGTAATAATGGCCCCCACTGGCTCACCACCAAACTGACCATATTCGGCACTGTAAATGTGCTTATATAAACCTGAATGCGTGACATCGGCAGCATCTTCAAAGTCATCTAACAGATCGTCTTTCGAAACGTTCAACACTTCCAATTTCACGTTTTGATCGAAATCCGTGCGATCGACCACCAGCTTCAGTCCACGCCACGCCGACTCTAATTGCTGAAACTTTTCATGGTGTAAAACGGCGTCAACCTGACGACTTAATTTCTCGTCGATTGCAGCGATCATCTTATCCACTAACGCCTTTTTGACTGGCTCGGCTGAAGAGTTACTCTTTAATAACTCTTCAATAAACGCACTCACACCACGCTTAGCAATGTCATAAGCCTCGTCTTGTGGGGTCAGTTTTGTTTCTGCAATGATGCGATCCAGAATATTGCCAGACGCCAACGTCACCGCTGATTGCTCTTGTAAACCCGTGTTCATGTCCCGTGTCCTTGCTTGTTATTTTGCGTTCATGCCCAATTCCGCCAGCACTTTGTCTCTGGACTCCTGATTGGTTAGCACCTCTTCTATCGCTTTACGGAAAGAGGGCACATTGCCTAGCGGCCCTTTCAATGCCACCAATGCATCGCGTAATTCCATCAATGCTTTCATCTCTGGCACTTGCTGCACTAAACTGGCAGGGTCAAAATCTTTCATCGATTGGAACTGCAATTTAACGGCTAATTCTTCATCCGTTGTTTCATCGGTTAGACGATTAGGAACCTGCAATTCGAGACTTAAATTGTGCTTCTCTAACACTTCATTAAAATTGTTTTTATTAATATTGATGGCTTTACGATCTTCTAGTTTTCGGTCATCTGTTTTTAATGTGTAGTCACCCATCATCATTAATTTCAATGGCAATTCCAGTTCATCTAACCCTTCACCATTAGATGGTTTAAAGGTAACGTTAATTCGCTCTTTGGGTGCAACCGAACTCTCTTTTCCCGACATTTAATACTCCTAATTAAAACGCCATGGATATATCCAAGCGATAGAGGTTATTTTTTATTTCATTGAGTTTTTCTTGATGTTGTTTCAAGTTTATTTTTTCCAGACTGCATTGCCATAGCTGTAATATTTCCTTGAACAGCAATGGCTCCCAGATTTCAAGCTGAAACTGACAAACAAGCTGGTAAATATCCTCTAACAAAACAATAGCCAAATCGTGACGCTGATATTGTTGTGCCAACTTAACTAATGCTAATTGCCAACACACTTTTTCTCTCGCACTCCCTGCTGTATTTGCCAGTATTTGTAAACCACGCATCTCTTGTTTTAATAATTTGCTATTTTGTCTGACATTTTCCTGCGCGGTTTTTAACGCACTGTGCCAAGGGAGATCGATCGTTTCATCGACCGACACATCAACATGACTAACATCAGATGAATGTTCGGCGGTTGGTGCATATAGCCAACTTTGCGTTTCAGCATCCATGAACGGTGATCCATCATCAAAGCGCAGAACCACCAGTTCGGGAAATTTCAACAAGAATGAACTCAAATAATGCCGTATATATTCTGCCATCGCGTTATGCCCCAGAGCTTGCAGCGCCTGAGCACACCAGTAGTGACCATCAAACCAAAATGGTGCTTTAGAGAGACTCATCTCCAGATCAGGAATTAATGCTGCAAACTTTTTTGCAGCCAATCGTTGTTGATATTCCTGTAATTTATTCACCGTTAACGGTTTTAACGAGGTAATTTTCTGCTCATTTGCCGCTGGTACGGTTGATATCTGCAACCAGGCACAGCTGCGGGTAAGCAAATATGCGCGCGGATCAGCGAGGTCTTTCTGCAACAAATACGGAATCAACAACCGTGACTGCTCCTGCAGATAACGGGCTATTCGCACACTGTCGCTATCTTCAGTAATAGCGCTGACTGCTGGTGCCATAACCGCCAATGGATTGCCCGACGGTACAGCTGGAATTGCGGCTAAGGCTAATTCAGGTGGTTTATCTTGTTGTTGGCGTCGCTGAATATCCTGCAGTTGTTGTATTTTAGGGGCTAAAAACGGCGCATCATCACCGAACTGTTTATTCAATTCAGTATCACAAACCATTAATACATTAATGAGCTGTTCAATTGTGTCATTGGCCTGTTTTTCAACAAAGTCATTCGCATTAAAATCAATCCGTTCGAACAGCCAATTTAGCACCGCCAATCTGGCTCTTGGTTTTAAAGGAAAACAACATTTTCCATAGTGGCCAAATAATTCACATAATAATTCGTAAACATTAACCAGTTGAGCGTAACCCTCATTTTTCAATAGTGCGGCAGAATACCAGCAAGCTAGACGTAGATCTTTACTACTATTAATTAACAATTGATAACTTAACTTCTGAACCAATTTCCAATCTGTCTGCTGATTTTTATGCAGACTGGTTAATTTAGCTATCTCTGCCTCTATTTTTTCAAAATCAGGATCGTAGCGTATATCTTCACCTTGCGGTAAAATATGACCGCCAACTGGTGCTACGATTGTTTTTACAATATCAGAATTTGATTGCTTCATTTTCTGTTTTACATGATTTACCGTGTGCAAAAAATGGTATGTAAAAAATAAATCTTGCGCAATATGAGTCATTAGCTTTATAAGTCAAATAATGGCAAACCTGTTAGATATATGGGCATTAATAATTATTTTATTATTGGAAATTTGATTTATTTAAAATTTAAACCTGCATTTAATAGCAGTTCATTATTTCAAATATCCAGATGGTTTTTGATCGCATTATGTCTCGTCACCCTATGCCGAAGCGAGTTGCTCTGTGCTATGCTTTCTGCGTTTATCTACAAGGAAGCATTGAATCATGTTGCAAGTTAATGAATATTTTTCCGGTAACGTAAAATCAATCGGTTTTGATAACGCTGACCAGCGCGCGACTGTCGGTGTTATGGCGCCGGGTGAATATGAATTTGGTACTGGCGCACCAGAACTGATGGTGGTGATCCGCGGTGCCCTGACCGTGCTGCTGCCAGGTGAAACGGAATGGCAGACTTTCGCTGATGGCCAGCAGTTCAACGTGCCAGGCAACAGCAAATTCCAGCTGAAAGTCGCGGTAGACACGGCTTACCTGTGCGAATTTAAATAATCAAATCTGACTGCTGATACTGTTTTTATCACTGTATCGCTGGCGATGATTTTATAGGAACAGCTCCGTAGCGGGCTGTTTCCTATCTTAATGTTTATCCCTCTGGTTTCACTCTTTCCCGCCAGTAACACACCGCTGTATATCGACAACACCACCTAATAAAACCCTGTGCCACCCAACTGAATATCCCATACGATTGGTTTAATGTTGAAAAGATTGAACAAAAAAACTTGCCTTTGATATACATCTAACGATAATCATTCTCATCTTGTTTACGAGAATGATTTTTATTTGAGGTTGGTATGTTCTTCGTCCCATTCTTGATCATGTTCCGCGAAGGGCTGGAAGCGGCGTTGATCGTCAGCTTAATTGCCAGTTATCTGAAACGCACCAACCGTAGTCAGTGGATGCGTTCGGTTTGGGCCGGCGTCATTATCGCTTGCTTACTCTGTCTGGGCTTAGGCTGGTTTATCAATGAAACCACGGGTGAATTTCCGCAAAAAGAGCAGGAGTTATTTGAAGGTCTCGTGGCTGC
>JAQUHG010000164.1 GCA_028683735.1 Tolumonas sp.
ATCGCCAGGATCTTGTGTATTCACGTGTACATAACGGGCACCTAATGTTTCAGCAACCACTCGGCCACCTTTACACAGGCTGGAATATTTCAGCAGTGTGATCAGCACTAAGACGGCGAAAATGGTGATGTTTCCGATCACGTACCAATGCCAGAATTGGCTGTTGGTATCGATATGAATTACCTGATCGGTTAACTGCCACAAAAATAAACCCGCCAGCGTCAGCGCCGCAGATAAACTGATGAGTCCTGCGAAAAACAGAATGAGCAAACGCGTGCTGAGCTTTTTTGCTTGATCCTGATAACGATAAAAATCCATGAGTTATCCGTACTCAGAAGCTGACTTTTGGTGCTTGGCGATATTCCTGCGGATTTTCTATTTCCAGTAATGACGCATCGGTCGTGTGACCGAAACGGTTAGCAACCAGTGTATTGGGGAATTGATTACGATAAATATTGTAAGCGGTCACGCTGTCATTAAATCCTTGGCGAGCAAAAGCGACGCGGTTTTCGGTGGCGGTCAGCTCTTCGGATAATTGCAGCATGTTTTGATTTGCTTTTAGCTCAGGATACGCTTCGATCTGCACACTCAGACCTTGCAAAGCACCCTGTAGTTGTTGTTCAGCAGCAGCCAATTGTTGCATGGCCTGTGAACTGCCAGGGGCTGCGGTTGCCGCTTTGAGCCCGGCCAGTGCTGCGTTACGAGCTTCGGTTACTGCTGTCAGGGTTTGGCTTTCATGTTGCAGATAACCCTTCGCTGTTTCGACCAGATTCGGGATCAAGTCATAACGGCGTTTGAGTTGTACTTCGATTTGTGCAAAGCCATTCTGATAACGGCCTTTGAGCGTCACCAGTTGGTTATAAATAGAAACTAACCAGAATGTTACAAGCAGAAGTAGCCCTAACACCACCAGAAATCCGGTCATAAATTACATCCCTGTTTTAATGTTTATGCTGTTACAGAGTGTAGTGCAGACGGGGGAGTTAGTCGCATCCTTTAATCAGGATGCTCATGATGAGATCACGAAATGATGGCCCGGGAGGTACAGAAGAGTTGGTTATCACTGGTCAGGGTAATAAGTCCGACCTCCCGGATAACAGAAAAGAGGGGAAGTAGCCTTCCCCTTTTAACGTACAGCAGCGTACTGCTAAGTCACACTGGATTATTGTGCTGGAGTAGCTGGCGCTACTTCAGCTGGAGCTGGTTTCATCATTTTTTTCTTAGCCACTGCTTTGTGTGCTTTTTTCTTCGCAACAGTTTTGTGTACCGCAGTGGCTTTTTTATGCATTACTTTTTTAACTGCAGGTTTTGCTGGTGCAGCGGCTTCGGTTGTCGCAGCTGCAGACACTGGAGCGGTATCAGCTGCCGCAGCAGCGAAAGAAGCCAGACCAATAACACCAGCAACAGCAACAGCAATCAGTTTTTTCATATCGGTTACTCCAGTATGTAGAAATGAGTTATGGCCGTTTCGTTTGACCATGAACAGATAGTAGATCTGAGTTGCATCGTGTTCAGTGCATGAATGGTATCGGGGTGTAACTGATTGTACGAACCATGTCGTCAGGCGGAATTTCAGCCTGACGACCGTGCGTTTTTGGCGGGTATTTGGGGGAGTAGATTAAAGCGCTTCCAGACGGGCATAAGCAACGACCAGCCATTTGCTGCCTGCCGTAGCGAAATTAACCTGGATCCGACTTTGTGCACCGACACCTTCGTAATTCAGTACGACACCCTCCCCAAAGGTAGGATGAAGCACCCGTTGTCCCAGTTTAAAACCGGTGCTGCTGAAACTGTCTTGCAGGCGTTCCTGACTAAAACGCCCTTGTGATTGCGCACTGTTGCTCCAACTCACCTGAGTGCGTAAGCGGATCTCTTCCAGACAGTCACTCGGTAGCTCTTTGAGGAAGCGGCTGGGGCGGTTGTAGCTCTCTTTGCCATATAAGCGACGGCTTTCGGCATGCGTCAGATAAAGTTTCTGCATGGCGCGGGTCATGCCGACATAACACAGGCGGCGTTCTTCTTCGAGACGGCCGGGTTCTTCCGAACTTTGCTGGCTAGGGAACATGCCTTCCTCAACGCCGACCATAAAGACTAACGGAAATTCCAACCCTTTGGCGCTGTGCAGCGTCATTAACTGCACGGCTTCTTCAAATTCATCCGCCTGCTTATCACCCGACTCCAGCGTGGCATGGGCCAGAAAGGCGGTGAGCGGGCTCATATCCAGATATTCTTCGGCGGGTCGGAATAAACGGGTGGCGTTGACCAGCTCTTCTAAGTTTTCTATCCGCGACTGGCCTTTTTCACCTTTCTCGTTTTCGTAATGCGCCCACAAACCCGACTGGCGGATCACGCGGTCAACTTGCACATGCAGGGGTAATTCTTCGGTGTCGCTTTCCAGTTGATTGATCAATGCCAGGAAATGACGTACCACACTGGCGGCACGCCCGGCCAGCACACCCTGTTCACACAACTGCCATGCGGCTTGCCACAGATTCAGGCTGCGATCGCGTGCTGCTTCGCGGATCAAACCTAAGGTGCGATCACCGATACCACGTGTTGGTGTATTCACCACCCGCTCGAACGAGGCATCGTCACCGTGGTTACTGACCAATCGCAGATAAGCGAGGGCATCTTTAATTTCTTGTCGTTCAAAGAAACGCAGGCCGCCATAGATCCGGTAGGGCAGCTGTTCCTGCATTAAAGCTTCTTCCAGAATACGCGATTGGGCGTTATTGCGGTAAAGAATGGCGGCATCCAGCAGGCTGTTGCCTTGCTCACGCCAGGCTTTCAGTCTGCCGACGATAAAGCGGGCTTCATCGACTTCATTAAAAGCGGCATAAACCGAGATAGCTTCACCAGCGACACCGTCGGTCCATAATTCTTTACCCAAACGGGCGGAGTTATTCGCGATCAGCTGGTTGGCTGCTTTCAGTATGGTACTGGTAGATCGATAATTCTGTTCCAGTCGAATGGTCTGCACATCAGAGAAATCCTGCATGAAACGCTGAATATTCTCGACCCGAGCACCACGCCAGCCATAGATAGACTGGTCATCGTCACCAACAATCATGACCTTGCTGCTGTCGCCGGCCAGCATGCGGATCCAAGCGTATTGAATGCCGTTGGTATCCTGAAATTCATCAACCAGAATATGACGGAAGCGTTGCTGGTAGTGTTCCAGCAGATGCGGTTTATTCAGCCACAATTCGTGCGCACGCAGTAATAATTCAGCAAAATCGACCAAGCCAGCGCGATCACAGGTGGCCTGATAGGTGGCATAAATCTGCTGATAGATACGGCCAACCGGATCAAAGGCATCAATGTGTTGTGGGCGTAAACCCTCATCTTTTTTGTTATTGATATAACCGGCGACAGCACGTGGCACCCACTGTTTCTCATCCAGATTCAGGTTACGCAAAATACGTTTCAGCAGACGCAATTGATCGTCACTGTCGATGATCTGGAAATCTTCTGGCAGATTGGCATCCAGCGGATGGGCGCGTAACAGACGATGCGCCAGACCATGGAAGGTGCCGATCCACATTCCGCCGCGTCCAGCACCGAGACTACTGCCCAGCAGACGTTCGATACGACCGCGCATTTCCGCCGAGGCTTTGTTGGTGAAGGTCACGGCTAAGATGCTGTGTGGTGAAACTTGTTCTATTTGCAGTAACCAGGCAATACGATGGACTAACACGCGGGTTTTACCGCTACCAGCACCCGCCAGCACCAGCATGTTTTGTTGCGGGGCAGCAACTACATCCCGTTGTTTATCGTTCAGGCCATCCAGCAGGTGGGAGATATCCATCGCAGCTCCAGAAATAGTGCGCCACCCGCGTGATTTGGGGGTGGGTTTTTATACAGTGAAAAGAGTATACCTGTTGTTGCGCAGAGACCCAACAGACAAAAAAGCCGGGGCAGGCCCCGGCTCGTCGAATCAATAGATTTACACTTCGACCTGAACGCCCATTTCCACCACCCGGTCGGCGGGCACATGAATGAAGTCGTTGGTACGCAGTGAATTTTTGCTTAACCAGATGAACAAGGCTGCCCGCAGTCTCGCTAAGATCGAACGATGTGATGGCAGTAAAGTCTCTCGCGACAGGAAAAACGAGGTGGTATTCAGGTTAAAAGACATCCCTTTCATCGCGCAGCGACGGAACACTTCATACACATCGGGTGTTTCATGGAAACCATAAGTGGCTGAAATTCGCCAGACATTCGGTGACAAGGATTTGATCTCGATATGCTGGTCCGGGTCGACATATGGCACGTCTTGGGTACGGAAGGTCATCAACACGATCCGCTCATGCAATACATGATTGTGATTCAGGTTGTGTAACAAAGCGTGTGGAATCCCTTGTTGCGTGCGTGACAGATAAATCGCGGTGCCCGGCACTTTCTGCGGTGTCTCTTTTTCCACCATCGCAACAAAACTTTCCAGTGGCATACTCATGCGGCTGAGTTGACGTAATAGCAGGAAACGCTCCCATTTCCAGGTTGCCATTACCATAAACATGATGGCGCCTAACATAACGGGTAACCAACCACCGGCGAGAAATTTAACAACGTTGGCTAAAAACAGTGGCACATCAATAACGAGCAAACTGACCAGTAAGATTTTAACCATTCGTTTTGGCCAGTCCCAGTTATAGTGCGCCACAGTACAGGCCAGAATGGAGGTAATGACCATGGTTCCCGTTACGGCGATACCATAGGCTGCGGCCAGATTGGTCGATTCTTTGAAGGCGAGCACCACAATCAGCACGGCGATGTAGAGCATCCAGTTCACGAACGGGATGTAAATTTGGCCAGCTTCCACTTCCGAGGTATGCAGAATATTCATACCCGGCAGATAACCTAAACGCACGGCTTGTCGCGTCAGTGAGAACACCCCGGAGATCACGGCTTGTGAGGCAATGACTGTCGCCATGGTGGACAGAATTACCATTGGAAACACCAGCCATTCCGGTGCTAACAGGAAAAATGGGTTTTCTATCGCCTCTGGGTGGCTCAGGATCAGCGCGCCCTGACCAAAATAGTTCAGTATCAGAGCAGGCAATGCCACCGTAAACCACGCCAACTGAATTGGGAACTTACCAAAATGGCCCATATCAGCGTAAAGTGCTTCCACACCGGTGATAGCCAGAACTACAGAGCCTAACGAGAAAAAGGCTACGGTTTTATAGGTAAAGAAAAATTGAATTGCCCAATGAGGGTTCAGCGCTGCGAGCACCTGCGGGTTTTTAAAAATACTGATCGCGCCTAATATCCCGAGGGAGACAAACCAAACCAGCATGATCGGGCCAAACAGTTTGCCCATGTTGCCGGTGCCGTGTTTCTGAATAAAAAACAGTCCGGTTAACACGGCAATTGCGGCGGGTAAGATATAGGGGCTGAGCGCGGGCGTGGCAACACTAAGACCTTCCAGTGCCGATAGCACTGACATGGCCGGCGTGATCACCACTTCCCCATAAAAGAAGCCGCCACCGACCAAACCTAACACCAGTAAAACGGTCGTTGTTCCAGCAAAGGTGTTACGGCCCGCTAAAGACATCAGCGTTAAAATACCGCCTTCACCACGGTTATCAGCCCGCAGTACGAAAGCCAGATATTTTACTGATACCACTAAGATCAAGGCCCAGAAGATTAAGGACAAAAAACCAAAAATTACTGGTTGTATCGGCGGCAAACCGATGTGCGGAGAAAAACACTCTTTAAACGTATACAGCGGGCTGGTGCCGATATCACCATATACCACACCGATGGCTGCCAGCGTGATGGCTGGTAATGATTGTTTCTGATGTGCATCCATGTGATTACCTGACATCCTCAGCGTTCAATTCGGTCAAAGTGAATGACGGGCTCAGCATCCTGCTGGCGAGGTGGGGCTGGTTGTGCCTGCTGGTGTTCTAAATTTTCCAGATAATCATGCACCCGAAAACGCTTGTTCTGTAGCGGTGATGGTGGTTCAGGTCGAGCTGCTGGTGGCTCTTCGGTGTAGCCGGAGAAATCGTCACGATCACGATTCAGGCGTGTTTTATTGCGACTTGGTTTGGTTGTCGCCCGGTCAGGAGTGGATGCACGATTTGCTCGTGGTGTTTTCTTGGGCGTGGTCGATGGCGCAAAAAATGAGTGCAACAACCAGCGTAACGACAGGATGCTGACCACAATGATAGCAACACCAACGGCAGCATAAACACGGCCACTACCAATAGAGGCTGATTCGATCAGTGGTTGCCAGTCGGGTTGTGCGGCAATACTTTGCTCCAGTGCATCAGGGAACAGCATACGGGCCATAAATAAAATATCGGCCAGTAACGTAGTGAGTACGCCGGTTTTGAATAGCCCGGGTACTAACAGCAGTAATACACCGGCAAGAAACAGCATCACGCCGCCACCAATAAACAGGGTATCGACGAATTCAGCGACTGGTTCAGCTGAAGCAAGCGAAGGCAGCAGCAGTAGGCCACAACTGAGTAGGCATTTTCTGATTTTGTTCATACAACCAAAACTGACTTAATTAAGGGTCTGTTATTCGGCGCAATACTAGCACAGAAGCAGTTATAAAGTGCATTGCTGGCGGAAAAACCAGCAATGACGATGGCGCTGTCGTGGTTGTAAAAAGAAAAAAGGCTTCATATCAATGATATGAAGCCGGTTCGGCAAAATGCCGGAAAATACCAAAATAACCTGTTACCAGGTTAGAACCATCCTTTAACCGTTACGATTTAGTTTGGCTCCCTCATTTTGGCGATGACGATCCATTACTTCTGCTGCCAGCCACCACCAACCGCTTTAAATAAACTGACGCGGTTACTGAGCAAGGCTAAACGAGTGCTGACCAAACCTTGTTCGGCGGTAAAGAGTGAGCGCTGGGCATCTAACAGTGTCAGATAACTATCGACGCCTTTTTCATAGCGGCTTTGTGCCAGCTGATAGTAGGTTTTGTTCGCATCGACCAGCGCTTGTTGCGCCTGCAATTGTTCGCGATAACCATCTTGCGCCACTAAACCATCTGAGACCTCTTTAAAGGCAGTCTGAATGGCTTTTTCATAGGTCGCGACTTCGATTTTTTCCTGCACTTTGGCGACATCCAGTTGCGCTTCGCGGCTGCCAAAATCAAAGATCGGCAGATTGATGCTTGGCTGGAATAACCAAGTGCCAGAGCCGCCATCAAACAGTTTGTTCAATGATGAACTCATGCTGCCAGCATTCGCCGTTAAGCTGATGCTGGGGAAAAATGCCGCGCGAGCCGCGCCAATGTTGGCATTCGCCGCTTTTAACGCATGTTCCGCTGCCAGAATATCAGGGCGGCGCGTCAGCAGTGACGACGGCATATCGGCTCCCAGCGATGTCAGCAGGGTCAGATCTTGCTCTGGTAAACCGTTGGATAATCCGGCTGGAATATCGGTGCCCAGTAATAAACGCAACGCATTCTGATCGAGGGCCACTTGACGGCGGTATTGTGCCAAACTGGAACGCACACTTTCTAAATTACTGCGCGACTGGCTGACATCCAGTGAAGACGAGATCCCGGCTTCGTAACGCTGTTCAATCAGCTGATAGCTTTGTTCATAACTTTTTGCTGTTTGCTC
>JAQUHG010000165.1 GCA_028683735.1 Tolumonas sp.
CTATCCAGTTCCTGACGTTGTTTTTGTGTTAAACGATCAGATTGCTCTGAAATATCATGCAACTCATTGGTTGATACATCTAAGGTGTTGGCATTTTGTTGGATCTCTCGGATCAGCGTTTGTAGTTTATTCAAAAACTGATTAACACTACCTGCCAGTGCGCCGAGTTCATCTTGTGAGGTGATCGGAATTCGGCTGACGAGATCGCCTTCACCACGGCTAATATCTTCAACTTTATCGTGAACTAGATTAATGCTGTTGATGATGATTTTTGGTAATAGCCAGGTCAGTAAAATCCCGATCAATATCGCACCGGCCGATAACAATATGGTCAGCCATTGGCGGGAATTAGCGACATCGCTGGATGCTTCTTGTGTCTTGGTTGCAATAGCCTCAAGGTCGTCGGTTCCCAGATTGTAATAATCACGTACCTTCTGGAACACAGGCATTGTGGCAATCGTTTTGGCCACTGCGGCATCCTGTTGCCCTGCATCGACTAACGAAAACACTTGTAATGCGGCACTCTTCCACGTTTCAAAATCAGTTTTAAAATTACCGAATTTTGCAGTGACCTCAGGATAAGCACTCATACTGGATAAAAAACTCATCATGCGATCAGACGCTTGCTGGCTGTTTTCATCGAAATCAGCACGTAATTTTTGCGAATTGCTCCGGTTTGCCCCCATTTGTAAATATTCATGTTGCGCAGTTAACGCCTGATACAAATCGCGATCGGCATTGAGCACCACACCCTGGGCTTTTAGTAAGTGGCCGGCAAATATGTCGGTATTGTGTTGTAGTGTTGCTAATGTCTGATAACTGCTCACACTCAGTATCAGTAGCAGAATAGTTAAGATGGCCTGTCCAAAAACAATTTTTGTGCGGATCGTGAGTGATGTCAGCATGGTATTGGTGTCCTGATAGATGCAGCGTAAGACACAATCCTTATGTCACGGTTGCTTTAATGAAGGTGCTATTACATTTTATTAACAATTGTAGGTTAATCAGGCTGTTTTTTCATGGCGAATGAATGCTTACTTCACGGTATGATGTGAAAAATGAACCTGATACAGGATAGGGTATGTCAATTTGGGTGGATGCCGATGCGTGTCCGAATGTGATTAAAACGATACTCTTTCGCGCAGCTGAACGAACGGCTACCGCATTAATTTTGGTGGCAAACCAAACTATTTCTATCCCTCCCAGTCGTAATATTCGCACACTGAGAGTCGAATCTGGTTTTGATGTTGCTGACAATGAAATTGTGAAACGCGCGGAAGCCGGCGATCTGGTGATCACCAGTGATATCCCGCTTGCGGCGGATGTCATCGATAAGGGGGCATTTGTCTTATCACCGCGCGGTGAAGAGTTTACTAAAGAAAATATCCGCGGGCGTCTGAATATCCGCGATTTTATGGACACCATGCGTGCCAGCGGTATTCAAAGCGGTGGCCCGGCGGCACTCAATGATACGGATAAACGCAACTTTGCGAATGCTCTGGATCGTTATCTGGCACGTCAAAAATAAGTGTCAGCAATAAATGACAGATAGAAAAAAGGGATACCAGAATGTATCCCTGAAAACGTTTGTTGTTCGATATTATTCGCTGTCGCTGCTAAACCAACCGGAGGCTTTTTTCTCTTTGGCTTTACCTTCACTGGTCATCATCGACTTGGTGCCTTCCGATACATTTCTGGTTGCATCGGCTTTCGCCTGAACATTATCGGTTTCCGCATCTTGTTGTTTCAGTTCACGGTCGATGTAATCGTCAGCGCGTTTCGCTTTTGCTTTCAATGCCGCCAGTTCAGCCTTTTGACGTTCAATCTCTAATTCCCGCAGCTGATCTTCATAACTCTGGTCGCGGTGTTTATCGGCTTGTGCTGCTTCAGCTTTGGCTTTCTCCCTTGCCGCACTTTTCGCAGCTACCGCAGCTCTTGCACGCGCTTCTTTACGCTCTTGCGCTTCATACGCTTTACGTTCGCGTTCTTCTTCTGCTTTCATTTCTGCTTCAGCTTTACGCTGTGCTGCTTGTTCTGCCGCCACTCGATCTTGCTGTACCTGATCAATAGTTGCCAATTGATCTTGTAAGGATTGCGCAGACACAGATGATGCAATTAAAAACAATGAGAGAGCAATCAACGATTTATTCATACTAACTCTCAATGTTTATGACTTGGCCGGGCAAGTAGCATTCGGTTGTAAACGGGTTTCTTCCCCATCGGTTGAAATGACAAGCGCTACACCAGGTGAAAACTCACACATTTTACCGACTTGTGCTGAGTTATACGTCTGGCCATCTTCGATATAGGTTAGTGACACGCCATCAACCAACACGGTATCTTTTACTAGTGAACCCGCTGCTGCACCTACGCCAGCACCACCTGCAACACCAATAGCGGTGCCACTTTTCGAATGGTTACTGGTTTTGTTACCAATCACACCACCAGCCACTGCACCGAGAATACCGCCAATCATCTGGGTATTTTGTTTGCCTTCGGTATTATCTACTTCGATTTTGGCCGGCATTACTGCCAAGATTTTTACTGTTTTCGCTGCTTGGCGGCTGTTGACCTGACCGGCCTTATAAACGTTGGCAGAATACTGTTCACCTGATGAAGAGCAGCCGGTTACTGCGGCAGAAAGAATAAATGCCCATGCACTGAGTATTGATTTGTTCATTGTATGTTTCATGAAACCCCAAATAGACATTGGGTAGGTATGGCATCGAGATCAGAAGATAAGATGCTTGGCTGGCTACCTGTTCATGTTCTCCGTTTATCCGTGGCCGAATTATTATGATTAGACTGGATGGCCGTTGGGAACGACTATCCCATATCCGTGTGATGTGTTTTATGCTTATCAGTAAGAGGGGATATCAATACTGATAACACCCATGGATTCTAAAAGATCAATCATCAGTTACCAGCACGTAGTTAGGTCAACTGATTGATATAGCAGGCTAAATAATAATTAACGCTGAGTGGGGAAGGATGAAAATATGCAGCCCCAGCGATAATGCCGGGGCTTTGAGAATAGATAGACGGTTTACCTATACATTGCCAACTTGCTTGCGCTGATAACGATCTAACCAGCTAAACAGGAATGGATTGAGCATGATGGAAAAGATAGCGCCAGCAAGCACTAAATCACGGGCTTCGTTGGGCAATAATTTCAGGTAAATGGCTAAGCCAACCAGAATAAACGCAAACTCACCGATCTGGGCTAAGCTCGCAGAAATCGTTAATGCGACTGATTTGGAATAACCGAACAGCCGAACTAAACCATAAGCGGCAAGCGATTTTCCGGCAATAATGATCAGTACCGTCAAAATCACCGCCACGGGTTGTTGCAGTAATATGCTGGGGTTAAATAACATGCCGACGGAAACGAAAAACAAGACCGCAAAAGCATCGCGCAAGGGCAAAGTGTCTTGTGCCGCTTTATGACTGAGTTCAGAGCCACTGAGTACCACACCGGCAAAAAAAGCACCCAGCGCAAATGAAGCACCAAATAGTTTTACGGCAGCAAAGGCAATACCGAGCGCAATGACTAATACTGCTAAAGTAAACAGCTCGGCTGAACCGGTATCGGCGGTACGCGATAAAATCCACGGGATCAAACGACGGCCAATCACAAACATAAACAATATAAAGGCAAACACTTTTCCCAGAGTCACGGCCAACTGTAGCCATAAATCCGTGGATGAATTTGCTGCATCAGATGGGGCGAGCACTGGTAATAAAACCAGAGCTAACACCATCACCAGATCTTCCACGATCAGCCAACCGATAGCGATTTGACCTTCCCGTTTGGCGAGCAGGCCTTTGCTTTCCAGCGCCCGTAATAACACGACCGTGCTGGCGGTAGAAAGACTCAAGCCAAATACCAGACCCACGGTCCATGACCAGCCAAATAACTTACCGGCCACTGCTCCCAGTAGGGTGGCGAATACAATTTGTAAAATCGCGCCGGGGATGGCGATGTATTTAACAGATAATAAATCTTTGACCGAAAAATGCAGTCCAACGCCAAACATCAATAAAATCACACCGATCTCGGCTAATTCAGCAGCCAGTGCCTGATCAGCAACAAAACCTGGTGTGAATGGACCACACAACACACCGGCTAACAGATAGCCCACCATGTTGGAAAGGCGCAAGCGATGCGCAATCATGCCAAATATGAATGCCAGAGTCAGACCACCTACCAGCGTCGTGATCAGGGGCAAAGTGTGGGGCATCAGGTTCTCCTGTTAATGTGCGGTGTTGTTTGCCATACGGCGTAGGGCCAGCCATGGAATAAAGCTGCCAACCAGTGCCATAACGGCAATCATGATTATTTTGGCATCGGGTAGCAAAGAAACCATCTGCATACCAATGGAACCCAAGATAAACGATGAAAATGTCAGTAATGACGAAGCGGCACCGACATCGTTGTGAACTTGTTCCAGCACCATATGGTTACACAGCGGACGACTGATGCCCATACAAAATGAAACTGCAAACATAGAGATGGCAAAACTGATGCTGGTCGGGTGCCAGAATAACATTACTAAGCCGGCGATAAACATACCGGCCAACGACCAGTTCAGGATCTGCATCGATGTGAGGCGAGAACTGAGTTTCGCGCAACTAAAAGAACCCGCCATTAAACCAATCGCATTGAAACCAAACAGCAGACCAAATTGTTGTGAGGTTAACTGGAAGTCATGCATATAGATGCTGCCGGAAGCCGCAAGGAACGAATAGAAAAACAGCGGGGTAATGGAAAAGACCAGTGTCAGAGAGCGATATGGCCGGTTTTGAAATAACACCATATAACGGCGTAAGACTGCACAAAGACCACCTTTTGTCCGGTGAATAGCGGGTTCTTTGAGTGTCATCGTACCAACTAGTGATGCTAATGCCAAAATGACATGGGAAATAAAAATCACCCGCCATGACAGATGTTCTATGACCCAACTGCCCAGCATCGGTGCCAGCATCGGGACTAGCGGCACAATCACACCGATATAGGCCATGACTTTTTTCTGCTGTTCACCGGTATACAGATCTTTTGATAGCGTTAGACACAACGAAGATGCCGCAGCAGCGCCACAGCCTTGCAGAAAACGAGCTAGCACCAGTTGACCAATTGATTGTGCCATCGCACAAAACAGGCTACCGGCAATGAAGATCAGTAACCCGGCAAACAGCACGGGGCGGCGACCAAAACGATCGGCTAACGGGCCATAAATTAATAAAAACAGACTGAACGTGATGAAGAATATGACTAATGAAAAGTTGGCTTCCGCCAGCGACAATTGCCACAGATGTTGCAGCATGGGTAAGGCAGGCAAATACATATCAGTGGCCAGTGCTGGAAAACCAGCCAGCAGAATAATCAGGACAAACGGCGGCATTACAGAACCTTTTCTGATAATGAAAGAAAATAGAGCAGTAACAAAAAATTAACAGTTTGCGGCAACTAATGCCAGTATAAGACAGATGAATTATGTAACCGGTTGCAATGGGAGTAGCTACGCCAGTTTAAAACCAGCGTAGCTAAATTAGTCGAATAGGGAATCAGAATGCGTCGCTGACGATTTCTTTAGTAAACGATTTTTCGCAGAAATGGCATTTCAGACGCACTTCACCTTGTGCAGAACGCACGCCAAAACGACTGCGTACCGGCTCCCGGTGGCTGATGCAGTTCGAATTAGGGCAAGCAAACACACCGACAATCACCTCAGGTAATTGCAGTTGATGTTTGGTGACCACTTTGAAATCCGCAATGATATTCACCGTGGCTTGTGGCGCAAACAGCGCCAACTGGTTGGCCTGATCGGCGGTGAGTTGTGTGTTTTCCACCTTGATCAAATCTTTCGCGCCCAGTGCCGCTGAAGGCAGATTCAAACCCACGGTAATGCGCTGACGTGTATCCAACAGATGGAACAGTTTCAGGATCTTAATGCCCTGACCGGCAGGAATATGGTCTATCACTGAGCCGTTGCAGATCGCCTCGACTTGCAGCTGTTTTTTCTCTGGCATGATCGGCTCCTTATACTTCTTCGTTCAACACTAATGCCAGCAGTGCCTGACGTGCATACACGCCATTTCCTGCTTGCTGGAAATAATAGGCATGTGGCGTTTCATCCACATCAGTGTGGATCTCATCCACGCGTGGTAGTGGATGCAGGATCTTCATATTCGGTTTTGCTGTTGCCAGCTCATCGGCAGTCAGCACGAATTTAGCCGCAATGTGGCGATATTCCGATTCTTCAAAGCGTTCTTTCTGCACGCGAGTCATATACAGAATATCCAGCTCAGGCATGACTTCTTCAATCGATTCATGGCAACTGAACTTGATACCTTTTTCTGTTAATTCTTCACAGATGTAGTCGGGCATAGAGAGCGCTTCAGGCGCGATAAAATAGAAACGTGCGCCAAACAAACTGAGAGCCTGTGCCAGTGAATGCACGGTACGGCCATATTTCAGATCACCAACAAAGGCCAGTTTCAGACCATCAAGCGTGCCTTGGGTTTCATAGATACTGAACAGATCGAGCAGTGTCTGGGTTGGATGCTGGTTGGAACCATCACCGGCATTGATCACCGGAATAGAAGAAAACTCTGCCGATAAGCGCGCAGCACCTTCCTGCGGATGACGGATCACAAACGCATCGGTGTAAGAGGTGATCACGCGCACTGAGTCGGCCAGCGTTTCCCCTTTTTTTGCCAGCGAGGTATTACCCGCATCAGCAAAACCAATCACGGAGCCGCCAAGACGATGTACCGCGGTTTCAAAAGAGAGGCGGGTACGGGTTGAGGCTTCAAAGAAGCAACTCGCAATGACTTTATGCTGTAACAGATCATGACGTGGCGTCTGTTTCAGGCTGCTGGCCGTTTTTACGACCAATTCCAGATCGCTACGGGTGAGATCCGCAATCGACAGGATGTGTTTTTTATACAGGGGGTTGGCCATGGCTGTAGTGTCCTCAGACAGGATTGGAGCACGCGTTCCGGCGTTGCTCTGGGTGTAAGGCACAGAAAAAAGCCCCATTTGCAGGGGCTTTTGGCATGAGATCGGAAGAATGGCAACACCATTGCCGGCAGGCTGTTGCGGCAGTGCGCAAAAAGTCAGAGCAATGTCTTGATGCATGATAAGGCGTCCATTCTGTCAGTGCGCGCTGATTATAGTTGATGGGGGGGAGTGTGTTAAGCGAGCAGACACAAAGATCTGTGTTTAAAAAACACCGGATGATCGATTTTTTTGCTGAAATCATAAGCAATTAGCTAAAAAAGCAGCAAAAGAATCAACCGACAGAAAAATCGCTTTACCTTTTAGGGTCAGTTTGTATAATCGCCAGCGTAAATTGCAGGGGCGTAGTTCCAATTGGTAGAACAGCGGTCTCCAAAACCGATGGTTGGGGGTTCGAATCCCTCCGCCCCTGCCAAATTAAACCAGCGAAAGCTGGTTTTTTAGTTTCTGGCTTCCGGTAAATTAATTTCGTCAGCGTTAACGCACCTTCCGTAACATCCGGCCAGACAGGCTGGTATCAAATCTCCAGACGTTATCAAAAATCTTCATCAATGATGGTTTGCC
>JAQUHG010000166.1 GCA_028683735.1 Tolumonas sp.
GAGTATCACGAACCGCAACCATGAGACGTTCGTCCTTATTATTTTCGTTCAAACAAGAAGAGAGATTCAACATGCCCGGTATGCGGGAACATGTTCAATAACCCCCACTGCTTCAAGGTGTAACCCGCCTGTAACAGTGCACAATCACGCGCCGCTGTGACCGGGTTGCAAGAAACATACACGATCCGACGGGCGCCACTGTTGGCCAGCCAAGGCATGACCTCTTCGGCGCCAGTACGACCTGGATCCAATAGCACCAGATCATAACATTGTTGCTGCCAGCCTGCGTTGGCATATTCCGCCATTTTTGTCAGATCGGCGCGATGAAATTCGGCATTAACCAGCTGATTCTGTTCAGCATTGTGCATGGCTCTTTGTACCATTTCATCGACACCTTCGATGCCGGTAACCGAAGCGGCATCACGCGCCAACGGCAAGGTGAAATTACCAATACCACAGAACAGATCCAAGACCCGATCAGTGGCGGTCGGCGCTAACCACGCACGCACATGGTTGACCAGACGTTGGTTGACCTGTGAGTTGACCTGCAGGAAGTCGCCCGGCTGGAAATAAAGGCGCAATGCATCCAGCTCATAAAAGCTCGGCGCCACTTCGCTTAATGGTTCCGGATAACCGGTGGTTTGCAGATATAACGCACATTGGTATTGGGCTGCAAACGCGAGCAGTAGTTCTTTATCGCGTGCTGGCGGACGGCCATTATGACGCAGCAGCAGCGCCAATCCGCTTTCGGTGTCATACAGTTCGATATGACCCACATCGCGCGCCGAACTCAGCTCATTGATCAGCGTGCGCAATGGCACGATGAGCGCTGATAATGCGGCTGTCAGCACGGGGCAACCGCTGATTTCTACCAGCGCCTGACTTTGTTTTTGGCGAAAACCAACCAGCACACAACGTTTGTTTTTATCGTATTTCACCGCCAGACGGCAAACGCGACGATAGGCTTGTTGTTCGCTGTTTTCGATCCATGCTGGTGCAGGCAGGTCAATTTTGGCCAGTCGACGGAATAAACGCTGTACCCCCTCTTGCTTGGCCTGACACTGCAGCGCTTGCGGCATCATCTGTGCGTTACATCCACCGCATTGTTTAAATGCCGGGCAGAAAGGTTCGCAGCGATCGGCAGATGGCTCAATCACCTTACGTAAACGGGCATGCGCATACTGTTTTTTCTGTTCGGTGATCTGCACACTGACTTTTTCGCCAGGCAGCACCCCTTCGACAAAACAGGCTTTACCCTGATAACGACCCACACCGGTTAAATGGTGATCTAAGTTATCGATTGTTATCTCTACCGCTTGGGTAGGTAATGCTTTTGGCTTGGGTTGGAAAAACTGAACCATATCTCTTGGTGGCTTATCGTTAGGTAGGTATGATGCTGAAGGAAAAGCACCGGAATACTTTATTGTCCCACAAGTACGGGTCAACAAAAACAGACTATGACGAAATATGGCCTGCGCGCCCGCGTTCTCGCATTCACTATTATACCTACGCTGCTGATCGGTACGCTTTTAGCTGGTTATTTTATTTTTCATCGCCACCAGCAAATCGAAAATTTCATGATCGAGCAAGGCACCAGCGTGATAGAACCGCTGGCGATAGCCAGTGAATATGGCCTGACCCGCTCCAGCCGTGAAGATCTGCGGCGTTTGATCAGCACCAGCCATCGTCGTAACTCGCCACTGATTAAATCCATCGCCATTTTTACCAAAGACAACAACCTGTTTGTCACCTCGAACTTTCACCGTGATTTTATGGCAATGCGCTTGCCCGATGGCAAGGCTATTCCCGAGCTGACCAGCGTGGAACACATGGATGATTACATCATTCTGCGCACACCGATTCTGGCGGAAAACAGTTTGAGTGAAACATCCCTGCAATCAAGCAGTACGCCGGAAGTGATCGGCTACATGGCGTTGCAGCTCAATACCGACAGCTCAGTGATCGCACAATACCGCGATACCGCGACCGCGATTTTTATCGTGTTGCTCGGTTTAGTATTGAGTGTGATTTTTGGTTTGAATCTGGTGCATGTAGTCATTGAACCGATCAACCGTATGGTGCGTGCGGTGTATCACATCCGGGAAGGCCGCCTTGACACCCGTGTGCGCGGAAAGATGGATGGTGAACTTGATATGCTGAAAAATGGTATCAACGCAATGGCGAAAGCGATCAGCGAATACCATAACGAGATGCAGCAGAGTATTGATCAAGCCACCTCCGATCTGCGGGAAACGTTGGAGCAGATCGAGATCCAGAACGTCGAACTGGATATGGCCAAGAAACGTGCCCAGGAAGCCGCGCGTATCAAATCAGAATTCTTGGCCAACATGTCGCATGAGTTGCGTACCCCACTCAACGGGGTTATTGGTTTCACTCGTCAGCTATTTAAAACCCAACTCAGCCTGCATCAGCGCGATTATCTGAGCACCATCGAACATTCCGCAAAAAATTTACTCAGTATTATCAATGATATTCTCGACTTTTCGAAACTGGAAGCCGGTAAGCTGACACTGGAAAATATTCCGTTCAACATCCGCGAGATGATCAACGATACCGTCACGCTGCTGGCGCCGTCTGCGCATGACAAACAACTGGAACTCTCGCTGCTGGTCAGCCAACCGATCCCGGATCTGGTGGCGGGTGATCCGCTGCGTTTGCAGCAGATCGTCACTAACATCGTCGGTAATGCCATTAAATTTACCGAACAGGGTATGGTCAACATTCATATCAGCACCACCTTTGCCACCGATCAACAAACCGTGTTGTTGCGGATCCGCATTCGCGACACCGGCATCGGTATGAGTGGTGATCAGCTGATGCGCCTGTTCCAGCCATTCATTCAGGGGGATAACTCGATCTCCCGCCGTTATGGTGGCACTGGCTTAGGTCTGGTGATCAGTCAAAAACTCATTGAACAGATGGACGGCACCATGCATGTCCATTCTGAACCCAATCAGGGTTCGGAATTTACCATCAATATTCCGCTGGAGCTGGTGTCAGAAGAAGGCAATGTCTCCAGCGAACAGCTGTTGCTGGCAGGGAAAAATGTACTGCTGTGGGAAAATGATCCGTGGAGCCGCGAGTCTTGTCTCAGCCTGCTCAATGAGTGGAACATGCAAACCGTGTTGGCCAGCGACGAACAAACCTTCGTTGGCGCCACTTTCTATGCCATGGTGATCGGTTTTGCGCCGGATACACCAACCGACAAAATTCAGCAAACCGTCGATCTCTGCCTGCAAAACTATCAATTAGATAAGTTAGTGGTGTTGCTCAACTCTAGCGACCCGACGCTGCATGAACAGCTGATGCAAAACCACAAGGTTTACTCCATCAGCAAACCGGTGATCCATAACAAATTACTGCAAGCACTGTTGCAACCGCTGCCACCAGCGCAAACGCTGACACTGGCGGTGGAACAGCAAAAAGAAAAATTGCCGCTGCGTGTGCTCGCGGTCGATGATAATCCGGCGAATCTGAAACTGATTGTGGCGTTGCTGCATGACTTAGTGCAGGAAGTCTATTCCTGCCAAAATGGTCATCAGGCGGTGGCTCAGGCGGAGAAAACCCGCTTTGACCTGATTTTTATGGATGTGCAGATGCCGATCATGGACGGTATTCAAGCCTGCCGTCTGATCCATCAGGATACCTGTAACAAACAAACCCCCATCATCGCCGTCACGGCACATGCCTCGCCGGGCGAACGTGAACGGTTGATGGCCAATGGCATGGATGAATATTTGTCCAAACCGATTGATGAAGTTCAGCTCAAGCGCCTGTTGCTGCAATTTAGCGACACCACAGCCGTGACAAGTGCCACTTTTATTGACTGGCCGATGGCATTGGAAAAAGTAAAAGGCAAAGATGCGCTGGCGAAAGAGATGCTGCAAATGCTGGTTGCCAGTTTTGACGAACTGATCTCGCTCATTGAACGCGCATTAGCTGGTCATGAATGTGCCGAGTTACTGGATGCGATCCATAAATTACGCGGTGGGGCGGCTTATTGTGGTGTGCCGCAGTTGCAAGCCAGTTGTGCAGAGTTGGAACAAGGATTACGTTCCGGTTTAACTTGCACGGCATTTGAACCGGAATTGCTGGAGTTGCTGGATATTATGAAAGCAGTTAAGCAGGAATCGGGGCAATGGCTATCGTAGATGGGGTAGCACACAGGCAGGTTGGATAACCTGCCTGTTTACATTTGGCTCAGCTGTGCTGGTTTTCGACCGGTTTGGCATACATTGCTTTCGCAATCTCACGCCATCTCGGATCCATCGCCGCCATGCGCTGTTCAAACTGTGTCCGCTGTTCTGGCGTCACATCCGAAGCATCAACGCCTGCAGCCAGTAGGTTAGAGGCAAACAAGCGATATTGTGCGTGAATCGCCTGGTCAATCACGGCCGCTAACTCTTCCGGTGTGGAAAAGCCGTCAGTCAATGGTTTACCGACATTCACATGCACACGACCTTTATAACCGATAATGCCCGCCACGATACTTTCGATGTCTTCAAACTCGCTCTTTTGATACGAGCCGTTAGTTGACGTCTCATACAGTTCACGCGCTTTGGCTTCATCACCTGGATCGTACTCGTAAGAGATCGCTACCGGTACAATGTTCAGCTGTTGCATGTATTCCACAAAACCCAGTTTTTTCTGCTTGCCAGCCATATGGAACATTTTCAGGATCGCCGGATCGGTGCAATCATCACCGTCTTTCGCCCGCCCTTCTTTCTGTGCGATCCAAATGTTGTGACCTTCCTGCAGTGAATCCGCAATATAAGAGGAAAGTTCACTAAAGATTTTCGCCATCTCACGCGGGCCTTTCGCGGAACGTTTCACGATGAAACTTTTGTTCAACCGCATCAATTCTGTGGCACAAGGTTTACGCAGCAGGTTATCGCCAATCGCAATACGCGCTGTATCCAGACCGCACTGATACAGACCCCAATTCACGAAAGCCGGGTCCATCGCGATATCACGGTGGTTAGAGATAAACAGATATCCCTTATCAGACTGCAGATTTTCCAAACCCGAATACGTCACCGCATCCGTGGTCTTAGCAATCATCTGCTCCATAAAATGGGCAACTTGTTGCTGTACGTCATCGACCGTGCGGACATTTTTTACCCGGTTACGTAATGCACGACGAACCAATGGTTTCAGCAGCCAACTAAAATAATTGACTGCTTTTGGAAAACGAAAACGCAATACAGCGCTGATCAGCTCTTCATCACTGATCAGACGCTCAATAGCAGCCGGAACTTCATTATCATTGTAAGGGCGGATCTCTTTATAACGATCCTGTTCATCAAGCGATGTTGTCATGCCAATTTCTTTCTACACTGCGACTAAAAACGGCGCAATTCTACACGGATTTGGCATAAACACTATTCATTGACAGGAAATAACCCCTGCTGCTTTATGCCAATGCCCATTCAGCGGCGTAACTCGCATGCAAGGTTGTCGTATCAAATACCGGCACAGCCGCATCAGTTTGATCAACCAGCATGGCAATTTCCGTACAACCAAAAATGATGCCTTCCGCACCTTGCTGGACTAACGCCGCCATAATTTCGCGGTATTGTGCCCGTGATGTCGCTTTTTCTTCACCGACACATAACTCATTAAAAATGACGTTATGCACCAACTGACGAGCAGCAGCATCCGGCGTTATAACCTCAAGCCCATAATGCTCACGTAAGTGCGACACATAAAAACTGTCTTCCATAGTAAAACGGGTGCCCAATAAGCCGACTTTCCGCAAACCGGCCTGGCGAATAACCTGCGCCGTCGCATCGGCAATGTGCAAAATCGGGATCTGCAGATGCGGTTGCATAGCTGGCACGAGCTTATGCATAGTGTTGGTACAGATCACGATGGATTCGGCACCCGCTTGTTGCAAACGCAGCGCGGCATCCGCCATCACCTCGCCGGCTTCCTGCCAGCGATCTTGTCGCTGTAAACTGGCGATGGCTTCAAAATCCATATTCCACAGAATCAACTTAGCCGAATGTAAACCACCTAATTTTTGGCTGACTATTTCATTAATCAGCCGGTAATACGGCACGGTAGATTGCCAGCTCATACCACCGATCAAACCAATCGTTTTCATTGTCTTTCCTTCCTCATTATTCAAAAGAATTCAAAAATAGTTATTCAAACCAAATCAAGACCACACACGCCGCGGTCAGCGTCCCCATGACGCGATTCCAATATTGCCAAGCGCGTGGCGTGGTTAACCATTGACCCACCTTGACGCCAAACAGCGCCCACATTGAGCTGGTTTTAAGACACACCAGAAAAAACACCACCAGCACCCAAATCACCGACGACCAATAGTGCTCGCCCAATAAGGTAAAGCTACCAATCGCAGACAGGCTCATCAGCCAGGCTTTCGGGTTCATAAACTGAAACAGCACCGCTTGATGAAAACGCCACGGTTTCACCGCTTGCCCTTTAGGCTTGGCATTCAAATCAGGTGTGCCAGCGGTGGTGATAAGCCAAGCCAAATAAAGCAAATAACCCGAACCACCGATCTTTAAGATCCATTGCAACACCGGCCATTGCTGAAAGAGAGCACCAACGCCAAGCGCCATCATCATCAGCATGCAAATCAAACCACCGCTGATACCAACGATATGCTGGATTGAGCGCCAGAAACCAAAGCGGGCACCGGAGCTGGTCAGCATGATGTTGTTTGGTCCCGGCGTGACACAGGTGATCCAGGCAAAGGCAATCAGCGACAATAACAAACCTTGTTCCATATGTTTGCTCCTTAGAATTAATTGTATCGATACAATTAGTAAAAATTACCGATTTCTGGCTACATCAATCGTGTAATTCACGTTATATTGAAGCCATTCAATGGATCAACAGGTTTATTGTCACCATGACAATCTGGACACCCCAACTTTCCGGACAAGGTCCGGTCTATCGTCAGCTGGCGCAAGCCATCGGTCAGGCCGTGGAACAAGGCGAATTACAAGCAGGGCAACGCCTGCCAACGCATCGGGCCTTAGCCGATAAGTTAGGTGTTACCGTTGGCACTATTACGCGGGCTTATGCAGAGGCAGAGCATCAGGGCTGGCTGACCGCTCGTGTCGGTGCAGGCACCTATGTGCGCGAGGAATCGCTGGAGCCCGCCGTCAGTTGGCACATTCGCCAGCCTGATCCATCGCGGATCGAGCTCTGGCAAAACCTGCCGATCCTGCAAGATCGCGAACCAGCATTTCGCAATGCCATAGAACAACTCTTAGCAACCCCTGAGCGGGTTAATGCGTTGATGGAATACAGTTCAGTGAATGGCGAATTACCACAGCGGGAAATTGTTTGTGCCTGGCTGAACAAATATGGTTTTACCGCCACTCCGGAGCGGCTGTTTTTCAGCTTTGGTTCGCAAAATGGTCTGCTGCTTAGCTTAATGGCATGTGGCGCAGTGGGCGAAACCGTTTTGTGTGAAGGATTAACCTACCCGGGCCTCAGCACCTTATGTCATCCATTGCGCATTCAGCTCAAAGGGTTGGCGATGGACG
>JAQUHG010000167.1 GCA_028683735.1 Tolumonas sp.
TATTGATGCGACTCGCCGGCAAAATCTGGGGGTCACGTCGGTTACGGTAAAAACGGCGTCGCTTAATCGCCAAATCAAAGCCGTGGGTATGTTTGCGGTTGATGAGCGTCGGCAATACACCATTACCAGTAAACTGGATGGCTGGGTCGATAAACTCTACGTCAATGCCACGGGGCAGATGGTGAAAGCCGGGCAAGCGCTGTTTGAACTCTACAGCCCGGAACTGATCGTGGCGCAGCAGGAATATCATATTGCACGGCAAACCCAACCCAATGTTGATGCGGATAAATTGTCACCCGCCGGATTAGGGGGGGCCGCGCTGACGCGGTTACGTTATTGGGATATTCCGGACGGCGCTATTCGTCGGCTGGCAGATGGTGGCGAAGTTAAACGCACGTTGGCACTGCAAGCCCCGACCAATGGCATTGTGATGACCAAGAATATTACCCAAGGCATGAAATTCAGTGCCGGAGATGCCTTGTACCAAATTGCCGATCTGTCACAGCTTTGGTTGTTGGTTGAGGTGTTTGAGCAAGATTTGGCGGCGGTGCAGGTCGGGCAAACGGTACAGGTGAAAGTGAATGCTTATCCGGCAGAAACGTTTACCGGCAAATTGGCCTTTATCTATCCGACCATGAATGCAGAAACACGCACCGTGCAGGTACGCATTGAGTTAGATAACCAACAGGACAAACTCAAACCGGGCATGTATGCCGAAGCGCGCTTACAAGTGCCCATCAGTGCGCAGGGGCAGCCTGTCATTCCGGAATCCGCGTTGATCGACAGTGGCCATCGGCAGGTGGTGTTGATTGATCAAGGCAACGGTAAATATGTGCCACGCAAAGTGCAGGTGCTGGCGCGCGGGGAAGTGCAAAATGGCGAACGGCAGGTTGCGGTTTCCGGTGTGCAGGCTGGCGAAAAGGTGGTGACGCAAGCCAACTTCCTCATCGATTCCGAAAGTAATCTGCAAGCCGCCTTCTCCAGCATGGGAGGGCAGTAACCATGTTACAAAGGTTGATTCACTGGTCGCTGCATAATCTGTTTCTGGTGTTGCTGCTGACGTTATTGACCATCGCTGGCGGTATTTATGCGGTCATGAAAACCCCGCTCGATGCCATTCCTGACTTGTCGGATGTACAGGTGATTGTTTACACCGATTATCCCGGTCAGGCACCACAGGTTGTGGAAGATCAGGTCACTTATCCGTTGACTTCGGCCTTGCTGTCGGTGCCGAAAGCCAAGGTGGTGCGCGGTTATTCGTTTTTTGGTTCTTCCTTTGTGTATGTCATTTTTGACGACCACACCGATCTGTATTGGGCGCGCTCACGAGTGCTGGAATACTTAAACGGTGTGTCGGGCAAATTACCGAGTGGCATCACACCGACGCTGGGGCCAGATGCCACCGGGGTTGGTTGGGTGTATCAATATGCGCTGGTGGCTAAAAATCAGTCGCTGGCCGCACTGCGATCATTGCAAGATTGGACGCTGCGTTATCCGCTCTCCGCTACCCCCGGTGTCGCCGAAGTCGCCAGTGTCGGCGGGTTTGTGAAGCAATATCAGGTGGTGCTCGATCCACGCAAATTGCAGGCCTACAACATCTCGCCGGTTGAGGTAATGGATGTAGTACGCAATAACAATCAGGATGTCGGTGGCCGTGTCATCGAGATGGCAGAAACCGAGTTTATGGTGCGTGCCAAGGGTTATCTGCGCGGGCTGGATGATATCCGCCAACTGGTGGTGAAATCGGTGAATGGCACGCCGGTACGGGTTGGTGATCTGGCACAGGTTGAACTCACACCGAACGAACGACGCGGGTTGGCCGAGTTGAATGGTGAAGGCGAAGTAGCCTCTGGCATCGTAGTGGCGCGCAGTGGTGAAAATGCACTGAATGTCATCGAACAGGTAAAAACGAAATTACAAAGCCTGAAAGCCAGCTTGCCCGCAGGCACGGACGTGGTGCCGGTGTATGACCGTTCGGAATTAATTTACCGGGCAATTGATACACTGAAACACACGCTGCTGGAAGAGAGTGCCATCGTGGCATTGGTTTGTGTGCTGTTTTTGCTGCATGTACGCAGCGCGCTGGTGGCGATTTTAATGTTACCGGTCGGCATACTGGCCGCATTTATTGGCATGCATCTGCTGGGGCTGAATTCCAACATCATGAGTCTCGGCGGTATCGCCATCGCCATTGGCGCGATGATCGATGCGGCAATCGTGATGGTGGAAAACGCGCATAAGCATCTGGAACGTGCGGCACCCGGCACGGCTCGGCGCGACATCATCTATGAAGCCTGCAAAGAGGTAGGGCCGGCGCTGTTTTTCTCGCTATTGATCATTACGGTCTCGTTCCTGCCCGTGTTTACGCTGGAATCGCAAGAAGGCCGGATGTTCAGCCCGCTGGCATTTACCAAAACCTTCTCCATGGCCGCCGCGGCTTTGCTGTCGGTGACGCTGGTGCCGGTGCTGATGCTGCTGTTTATCCGTGGTCACATCATCGCCGAGCAGAAAAACCCGATCAACCGGGTGCTGATTGCCGGTTATAAACCCTTTATTTCTGTTGTGTTACGCTTTAAGAAAACCACGATTTTGCTGTCACTGGCGATGCTGGTCGCGACCTGGTTTCCGCTCAAACAGATCGGCAGTGAATTTATGCCGACCTTGCATGAAGGCACGTTGTTATTTATGCCAGCTGCATTGCCGGGCCTGAGTGTCACCAAGGCAGCGGAGCTGATGCAGCAGCAGGACCGCATCATCAAATCCTTCCCCGAAGTGGCGTCGGTGTTTGGCAAAGCGGGGCGGGCGAATACTGCGACCGATCCGGCGCCGCTGGAGATGTTTGAGACGGTGGTGAATTTGAAACCGGAAGCGGAATGGCGCCCAGGGATGACCGCTGAAAAGCTGGTGGACGAGATGGATAAAGCGGTGAAAATGCCGGGGGTTGCTAATTCATGGACCATGCCGATCCGCGCACGTATCGACATGCTGTCGACCGGGATCCGCACGCCGATTGGTATCAAGGTGTTTGGCCCTGATCTGGCCGGCATTGAGCGGATTGCCCGGCAGGTGGAACAGGTGGTGAAGCAGGTGCCGGGTACCCGTAGCGCTTATGCGGAACGGATTACCGGTGGTTATTATCTGACGCTAAACCCTGATCGTGATGCACTGGCGCGCTATGGTGTCAGCATCAATACACTGCAACAGGTGATTGCCTCGGCGTTGGGTGGGGAAACCATTACCAATACCGTGGAAGGGCGTGAGCGTTACAGCGTGATTTTGCGTTATCCGCGCGAATTGCGTGATACGCCGCAGTCGATTGCCAGCGAGGTGTTAGTGCCGACCAATACTGGCTTGATCCCGTTAGGTCAGCTGGCGAGTTTATTGCTGGAGCAAGGGCCGCCAAGCATCCGTACGGAAAACGCCGAATTGTCCGCTTACGTGTATGTCGACTTAGGCGATCGGGATATCGGCTCGTATGTCGCCGATGCCAAAGCGGCAGTCGATAAGCAGGTCAAACTGGAACCGGGTTATCACTTAAGCTGGAGCGGCCAGTTCGAATATATGGAACGCGCCAAAGCCCGATTGGCGATTGTGGTGCCATTTACCTTGCTCATCATCTTCCTGCTGCTGTATCTCAACTTCCGCAATCTGACCGACAGTTTGATTGTGCTGCTGTCGGTGCCATTTGCACTGGTCGGCGGGATCTGGCTGATGTGGTGGCTGAACTATGCCTGGTCAGTGGCGGTGGTGGTCGGCTTCATCGCGCTGGCCGGGGTAGCGGCGGAAACTGGCGTCATCATGCTGATTTATCTGGAACATGCCTGGAAAGAAAAACAGTCGACGTTGACTGTCGAGATACCAAGTATGACCGATCTCTATGTCGCGATTGTGGTGGGGGCTGCGGAGCGGGTACGGCCGAAAATGATGACGGTCGTGACCATCATGTGTGGTTTATTACCGATCATGTGGGGCACCGGTACGGGCTCCGAAGTCATGCGTCGTATCGCCGCACCGATGGTCGGGGGTATGGTGTCATCGACCGTGCTGACACTGCTGGTGATCCCGGCGATTTATGCACTGGTGAAACAGTGGCAGCATAAACTGCATTAATGCACTAACAGAAAGAGCCTCTGCGGAGGCTCTTAGTTTCGTGATGACTTAATTGGCATGATACGGAATGGCGGATTCTCTTAACACTAACTCGCCATGAAATAGCGGAATAGCAAAGGTATTTTCGCCGTTAATCAATTTGATAGACTGCTCGATGGCTGTTTTGGTCATTTCGATCACCGGAATGTTAACGGTTGATAGTGATGGCGTCATGAAGGCGGTCATCTGTTCGTTATCGAAACCAAAAACCGATACATCATCAGGAATTTTTAAACCCGCTTCGCTCAGTGCGCGGTAAGCCCCTTCCGCCATATTATCGGTACAGCTGAACAGTGCACTGAACTGATTACCACCGCGCAGTAACTCCTGACAAGCCGTATAACCACTTGGAATGAGGTTCTCACCGTGTGCGACCAAATTAGGGTTATATTCAATACCGTAATCGGCCAGTGCGTCGCGGTAACCCTGCAAACGGGCTTTTGCCGTCGGGGTCCGCATACGGGCCGTGATACAGGCGATATTACGATGTCCTAATTTCAGCAAATGGGTGACTGCGGCATGAGCTGCTTCCTGCTGGGCGAAGACAATACAACGATCGGGCGCTTTCGGCAGTTGGCGATTCATGACAATTAACGGCACTGGGGATTCATCGATCAACTGCATCAATGTTTCCTCTGGCAGGAAGCGGCTATACAACACAATGGCGTCACAGCAACGATCGATCAGCATGTTAACGGCAGCAATTTCGCGTTCCGGATTATCGTGGCCGTCGGTCACGATCAGATGTTTGCCGGCTTCTTCCACACTCTGTGCAGCTTGTTTTAGTAAATCGCCGAAGAAGTTACCGTTAAAATCAGACAGGATCAGACCAATGGTATTTGAACGCTGCGTTGCCAGCGCTTGTGCCAACCCATTCGGTCGATAGTTTAATTCCTGAATGGCTTTATAGACCTGTTCTCGGGTGCTCTCTTTCACCTGTCCGGTGTTATTCAGCACTCGCGATACCGTGGCTTTCGATACCCCGGCTAAACGGCATACATCGGTTATTGTTGCCATATGTTTCATCCCTTAAAACTACATCGGGCGAGCAGCTTGTTGCTCAAACCCCGAATTATCAGTGTTGAGGCTGGCTATCGCAAGGGATGTTGTTATCTGTCGCTATGACCGTCACAGAAGCCGTTAACGATAGCGAATTTTCATTCCCAAAATAATGGATGCTAATGCCAGTGTAATGCCGTTTGCGGCGACGATAGATGCTTGCCCATTAATAAAACCATAAATACACCACAACAGCACGCCCACGGTGAATGCCACATACATCACCAGCGAAATACTGGAAACATCGCGGGTTTTCAATATTTTGATAACTTGTGGAATAAAGGAACCGGTAGTAAGACAGCCTGCAACCAGACCCAATAATTCAGTTGATGAAGCATCCATGAGTACAACATTCCTGACAACAAAAAATGAATCCCCTCAGTAACGAGGGGATGTGAAGATTAGAGTTTTTCACCGTTACTGCGGATCACGTCTTGATACCAGCCGAAACTCAGTTTTTTCTTACGTGCCAGACCATTAGCCTGATCGATGTAAACAAAACCATATTGTTTCTGGTAACCATTCAGCCATGACAGCAGGTCGATGAATGACCACGGATAATAACCGCGAACATCGGCACCTAGCTTGATTGCTTCGCCAGTTGCTTGAATGTGCTCACGTAAATAATCAATACGTGGCTGATCCAGCACTTCGCCATTGACGATTGGGTCTTTCGCACCCAGACCGTTTTCGGTGATATAAATAGGCACATTACCGTAACGTTTGTTGATGCGCATAATGGCATCGGTCAAACCTTCCGGATAGATTTCCCAGTCCCAGTCGGTGTAACGGCCATTCGGGTTACGCACCAGTTTGAATAAGCCTTTCCAACCCAGCTCTTTACCGGAACCTTTTTGACCCGAGGTGTTCATCTCGAACCCATCGACATCATAGTTGGCGGCAACCATTTCCCGTTTGTAGTAGTTTACCCCGATGAAATCACAGATGTTGTTTTTCATCAGCTCAGCGTCGCCAGGGGCAAACACCGGCACGCCTAACGCGGTTTGTGCCATTGCCAGTAATTCTGCCGGGTATTCACCTTTTAATACTGGATCATAGAACCAGTGGGTAAAACAGGCTTCGGCCAGCTCACAGGCTTTCACATCTTCCGCACTGTTAGTGATCGGGTCGTTCGGTTGCAACACGTTCACGAAACCAATCTGACCTTGCACACCCATGTTGCGGAAAGTTTCTACCGCACGGGCGTGGGCGATGAACACATGGTGACACGCCTGAATCGCCCGTTTCGGATCTTTCACTCCCGGCGGATGCATCCCCGTCAGATAACCCAAACCGGTGAAGACAATGGTTTCGTTAAACGTGGCCCACAGTTTCACGCGGTCGCCGTAACGTTCGTACAACAGGCGGGCATAACCTTCAAAGGCATCAATGATTTCACGTGATTCCCAACCACCGATCTCATCTTGCAGTGCTTGTGGCAGATCCCAGTGATACATGGTCAGCATCGGTTCGATGCCGTATTTCAATAATTCGTCGATCAGGTCGCTGTAGAATTTCACCCCGGCTTCATTCACTTCACCACGGCCTTTCGGGAACAGGCGAGGCCATGATACTGAGAAGCGATAGCTCTTCATGCCGAGCTCCGCCATCAGGGCCACATCTTCTTTAAAGCGGTGGTAATGGTCGGCGGCGACGTCACCGTTGGTGCCCATGTAAGTGGTGCCGGGTAAGTGGGAATAGACATCCCAGTTCGACAGCCCTTTGCCATCGGCATCATGAGCGCCTTCTACCTGATAGGATGCGGTTGCGGCGCCCCACAGGAAGTCTTTTGGAAATACGCTCATGCTGTTGCTCCATTCGCTAATAATTTATGCAGTTCAATTAACTCTTCGATCATCTCCCGCGCCAGCATCGAGGTCATGATGTGGTCTTGAGCATGCACCATAATCAAGTTAACCGGAATTTTACCGCAGCCTTCATCGAGCCCAATCAGCATGGTTTGTACATCATGGGCCCGTTTTGACGCTTGAGACGCTTGTGTCAGTAACACATCAACTTGTGCCCAGTTGTGCTGTTTCGCAGCTCGCAGGGCCTGCATGGCGAAGCTGCGTGCTTCGCCTGCATTGATGATGAGTTCCATGACGGTGGATTCCAGATTGAATTCAGCTTCTTCACTCATTGCCAAATTTCCTATTCTTATGTGTTGTTAATTACGCAGCATCAGCTTGTGCATTCATTTCTGCTTCATTTTCAGCTTCTTGAGCCAGCAGTTGTTTTTCATAGATTTTGAAGAATGGCAGGTAGATAACTAAGTCCAGCGCAATCAAACCGATCACCATGAATGCGTTACTGAAC
>JAQUHG010000168.1:0-2777 GCA_028683735.1 Tolumonas sp.
TTTTCAAAAATAGTCATATGGCGGAACAGTGCATAATGCTGGAATACAAAACCAACATTACGTTCACGGACATGCAATTCTGACGCATCAGCGCCATTTAACAGAATACGACCACTATCGGCTTGTTCAAGCCCGGCGATAATACGCAATAACGTGGTTTTACCACAACCCGACGGCCCCAGCAGCGCCACCAGCTCCCCGGAAGGGAAAGTGATGTTGATGTCATGCAACGCAGCAAACTGGTTGAAGCGTTTCTCGATATGCTCTACCTGAATACTCATGACTTACATCTCCTCATCAATTAACGATGGCGCAAGCGGCTTAACAACGTGTCCGCCAGCAAGGTAAACAAACCAAACAGCGCCAGCAGTGACGCTACCGCAAATGCAGCGTTGGTCTGGTACTCGTTATATAAAATTTCAATATGCAGCGGCAGCGTATTGGTCTGCCCACGAATATGGCCGGAAACCACCGATACAGCACCAAATTCACCGACCGCACGGGCAGTACATAAGATCACGCCGTATAACAAACTCCAGCGAATACCCGGTAAGGTGACTCGCCAGAAAGTCTGCCAGCCATTGGCGCCCAATACCTGTGCGGCCTCTTCTTCTTCCGCGCCACGCGCTTCCATCTGAGGTAACAGTTCACGCACCACAAAGGGAACCGTGATAAACATGGTCGCCAGAATGATGCCGGGAGTATTAAAAATAACGTGCAGATCATGGGCCTGCAGCCATTCACCAAACCAGCCCCGGTTGCCGAACAACAGCACAAACATCAGACCGGCAATAACCGGTGACACTGAAAAAGGTAGGTCAATTAAGGTGATCAGCGCCTGCCGACCACGAAACCGGAAACGCCCAATCGCCCAAGCCGCGGTTAAGCCAAAAATAACATTCATGGGAACTGAGCAAATGACCGTAAACAAGGTCAGGCGTAATGCCGCCAAAGCATCGGTATCCACTAAACTTTGCCAGAAAAAGACCACACCTTTTGCCAGCGCCTGAGTGAAAACCACAGCTAAAGGAAGTAACAACAGAGCAGCAAACCAACCTGCACCGATGAGAATGAGCAGATAGCGAACCCAACGCGGTTCCGTAGTAATTGGATTCATTAGCGGGCTCCTCCCAGACGCTGCCAGCTCCATGCTTGCAACTGGTTAATCAACAACAGCAGAACAAAAGAGATACCCAGCATCACCGTAGCAATCGCTGCTGCACCGGCATAGTCGTACTCTTCCAGATGACTCATGATCATCAACGGTGCAATCTCTGACACCATGGGTAAGTTACCGGCAATAAAAATAACTGAACCGTATTCCCCTACGGCACGGGCAAACGCCAAAGCAAAGCCGGTTAATGCCGCTGGCACTAAAGCGGGAAAAATGATTTTTTGGAAGGTGATCCAACGATTGGCGCCGAGACAAGCGGCGGCTTCTTCCAACTCGCGCTCATGTTCTTTCAAAACTGGCTGCATGGTGCGCACCACAAATGGCAAACCAATGAAGGTCAGTGCAATCACCACACCGATCGGGTTAAACGCCAATTTGATGCCGTAAGGCGCGAAATAGTGGCCAATCCAGCCGTTACCCGCAAAAATGGCAGACAACGCAATACCGGATACGGCGGTCGGCATGGCAAACGGTAAGTCGATCAGTGAATCCATGATCCGTTTGCCAAAAAATTCATAACGGACCAGGGTCCAGGCAATAATGGAACCAAACAACGTATTCAGCAGCGCCGCGATCGCCGCCGCGCCAAAACTGAGTTTGAAGGAAGCAACAACCCGCGGGTTACTAATCACTTGCCAGAACTGGCTCATGTCTTGTTTGGTCACACTATAAAGCACCAGCGCCGACAACGGCAGCAACACCATCAGACTGAGATATAACAGGCTGAAACCTAAGGTCGGGGCAAAACCCGGCAGAACGGAATGAGATCGAAAACGCATGACTACTTCCTCACAATACAGTGCATGTCACACCGTTATATGCGTATTGTTGAGATTCTTTGGCTTTAAAACAAATAAGAAAAAATGCAATCTATATCTAGTTTTTGGATATAGATAATTAAATGAAAAATAAGGGGAAACAACGCAAAAAATTAAGCCGCTTTAGCCAATTGCTGACAATGCCAACACAGCAACTCCAACCCTTCCGGCCACTCGCCATGACCTGATTCCGCATTGATATGACGCAACGGACCTAACAAACTTAGCGGTAAGCTCCAGCGTTGGCTCCATAGACAAATGCGATCCAATGACATCCAAGGGTCATTACTGCTGGCAATAATACGACCTGGCACTGACGTCGGATGGTAAATCAGCCCTTCTTGCACCCCCAATAGTTCGGGGTCAGCAGGCGCCACTAAAAACAGTGAGTTTATTTTTTCCGGTAATTGCGTGGCGGCATACAAGCTGGCCAAACAACCAAACGAGTGAGCCACTATGGTTAATGGCTCTTGGCTGTCTTGTAATGCAGCGAGCACCGGCGCGGCCCAGCGATGCAGATCGGGGGTTGTCCAATCGGCTTGCTGAATGCGTAACCAATCCGGGTGCTGTTGATGCCACAAGGTCTGCCAATGCTGTGGACCACTGTCATACAAACCGGGAACGAGCAGAATATTGTTCATCGCTGTACTCTTACTTAAAACAGACAGCCCCACCGTGATGTGAAGCTGTGTGGTGACTAAAGGAATTTACTGGCCTGGTTGGTACAACTGGTCAAACGTACCGCCACTGGCAAAATGACGTTGCTGCGCCTTGGCCCAGTCGCC
>JAQUHG010000168.1:2877-7498 GCA_028683735.1 Tolumonas sp.
ATGGTAGAGGTAAACGGTGAAGCATGATTGGGTAATTTACTTTCCCAATCAGGGGCAACCAGACCTTGTTGCGCAACCTTATTAATGTCTTGTGCCAATGCCAATGTGATGACATCAGCATCCAGCCCTTCAATGACGGCGCGCGCCTGTTTGCCCGAACCGCCATGCGACTGACTGACATTAACGCTATCGCCATGTTCCTGCTGCCAGAATTGTGAAAAGGACTTATTGTAATCCTGATAGAGCTCACGAGTTGGATCGTAAGAAACATTCAGCAGTTTTACTTCTGCAGCGGGTACGGTTTGCGTGGTTAATGTTGCTAACAATCCGGCGACTAACAATACTGATTTTTTCATGGCGAACTCCTTCACAACGCATGAGCGTAAAATGCAGGAAGCGCGCCCCAAACAGAACTAAATAGATTCGCTTTAATTATCCAAAAAAAGCATAAAGGAACCCTGTTTCTGGCTAACTACACCCACCGGCGCAATTTCAGCCATAACAAAATACTGCCGGCAATGGTTAATAATAACAGGCAAAAACTAATAAACCCCCACGGTGAGGTATTCCCCGGAATACCGCCAAGATTCACCCCCAACAAACCAGTAAAAAAAGACAACGGCAAAAAAACCATCGCAAACAGCGACATAATATAGGTTCGCCGGTTCATGGCTTCGGTCATTAAGGCATTGATTTCATCGGCTAACAACGATGTCCGCGCGATACTGGCATCCAAATCTTCCAGCCAGCGCCCCATACGATCAGCGATATCGTGTAAACGCCGGAGATCATCTTTCTCCAACCAGGCAATCTTTTCATTCGCCAAACGGCTAAACACATCCCGCTGAGGCGCTAAGTAACGGCGTAAGACAATCAATTGCCGGCGGATTTCAACCAATTCGCGCCGGGAGTTAATCTTTTGCTCCAGAATTTCATCTTCCAGCCGGACAATTTTATCCATCATTTCATCGATAAAATCCCCGGCCTGTTCGGCTAAGTTTTCACAGACATCGACCAGCCAATCGGCCGTAGAGCGCGGCCCCAAACCTTGCCGTAAATTCCGCACGACCTGCTCAACGGCATACACGCGACGATGACGGGTAGAGACAATTAATTTATCGGTAATAAAGAAACGGATCGCCACCATCTGATCGGGGCGCTGCCCTTCATTGTGGTTAATGCCCCTTAACGTCAGTAACAACCCATCATTCACTTTGACCAATTTAGGCCGGTTACTCTCACCCAACAGCGACTCACGCACGACATCCGGTAACAATGGCGAATGACGTAACCACTCTTTCGCGCTTTCCGCCGAATAATCCAGATGTAACCAGCAACGTTCTGTCGGCACTGAACCACCGGCAGACAATTTATGGTACCGCCCGTTGGCATCCAGCTGTAAAGCCAATACCGGTTCTGCCGGAACCAACGCCTTCGGCTGATGCAGTGATTTAGGACTAACATGAAATGGTAATTGATCTGACATACTTCACCTTATTGTCAGGAAGCGGTTTTTTCGCAGATACGATGCCACGGACAATCAATCAAATGATCGTTGACCATGCCCACAGCCTGCATAAATGCGTAACAAATCGTTGGGCCGACGAATTTAAAACCGACTTTTTTCAGCGCCTTCGACATCGCCTCTGCTTGTGGTGTCGTCACGGGTATCTCTTTCGCATGCTGCCAATGATTGATCACGGGTTTCCCGTCAACAAACTGCCATAACCAATCCGAAAACACCAAACCTTGCTGCTGTAAGGCCAGATAACAGCGCGCATTCTGTCTAATAGCATTAATTTTTAGCCGATTGCGAATAATCGATGGATCGTTCATCAATAATTCTAGCTTTTGCTCATCAAATTCAGCCAGCAGCACCGGATCAAAATCAGCAAAGGCGGCATAGTATGCAGGTATCCGTTTCAGAATGGTTAACCACGATAACCCCGCTTGTTGCCCTTCCAAGCAAAGCATAGCGAACAACTTCCGATCATCATATTCCGGACGACCCCACTGCTGGTCGTGATAAGCAATATAGTCTGGATCAGACATGATCCAGGCACAATGTCGTTCCATACGCACTCCACGGCACAATTTGCCTATATTCCCGCCGGTTACAGGGTTATACTTCCCGAGTTTATCCGCGCAGTATTCACTGACTAATCAAGCGTATTATCTATCATGCAGAAATTTGATATTAAAACATTTCAGGGACTCATTTTATCCCTGCAAGATTACTGGGCCCGCCAGGGTTGTGTGATTTCACAACCGCTCGATATGGAAGTGGGCGCAGGTACTTCACATCCAATGACCTTTTTACGGGCTATTGGTCCGGAGCCGATGAACTGCGCTTACGTGCAGCCATCCCGCCGTCCGACCGATGGTCGCTACGGGGAAAACCCGAACCGCCTGCAACATTATTACCAGTTTCAGGTCATTCTGAAGCCATCACCTGACAATATTCAGGAATTATATCTGGGTTCGTTACGTGAGCTGGGCTTTGACCCGTTGGTCCATGATATCCGTTTTGTTGAAGACAACTGGGAAAACCCAACACTGGGTGCCTGGGGTCTCGGCTGGGAAGTGTGGCTAAACGGCATGGAAGTCACTCAGTTCACCTACTTCCAACAAGTCGGTGGCTTAGAGTGTTCACCTGTCACGGGTGAAATCACTTACGGTCTGGAACGTCTGGCGATGTATATCCAAGGCGTGGATAGTCTGTACGATCTGGTTTGGGCTGATGGCCCGCTGGGTAAAGTGACCTATCGTGACGTGTTCCATCAAAATGAAGTGGAACAATCCACTTACAACTTTGAACACGCTGACGTGCCGTTCCTGTTCCAGTTGTTCGATCAATGCGAAAAAGAGTGCCAGCATTTGCTGAATCTGGAACTGCCGCTGCCACTGCCGGCTTATGAACGTATTCTGAAAGCGGCACATGCCTTTAACCTGCTGGATGCCCGTCACGCGATTTCCGTGACTGAGCGTCAACGCTACATTCTGCGTATCCGGGCTCTTTCCAAAGCGGTGGCGGAAGCCTACTACGCCGCGCGCGAACGTCTCGGTTTCCCGATGTGCAAAGCAACTCAAGCGTAAAGGTATAAGCAAATGGCAACTGAAAACTTTTTAATTGAACTGGGCACTGAAGAGCTGCCACCGAAAGCGCTGCGAAAACTCGCACAAGCCTTTGCTGACAACTTTACGGCGGAACTGGATAAAGCCGGTCTGGCCCATCAGGGCGTACAATGGTTTGCCGCACCTCGTCGTCTGGCACTGAAAGTAACCGCACTGGCGGACAAGCAAGCTGACAAACAGGTTGAGAAACGCGGTCCGGCGGTATCGGCTGCATTTGATGCGTCAGGCACACCAACACCCGCCGCTTCCGGCTGGGCGAAATCGAACGGCATTGAAGTCGCACAGGCAGAACGTCTGGCAACCGACAAAGGTGAATGGCTGGTCTATCGCGCTAATGTCGCCGGTCAGGCCACCACTGAACTGCTGGGCTCTATGGTGGCAACCGCGTTAGCGGGTTTACCAATTCCAAAACCAATGCGTTGGGGTGCAAAACGCACGCAATTTATTCGCCCGGTTCATACCCTGTGTATGCTGTTTGGCGGTGAATTGGTGACAGGTGAAGTGTTAGGTCTGCAATCAGCGCGCACCATCCGTGGCCATCGTTTCATGGGTGAAGCTGAATTTGAAATCAGCCATGCCGATCAATACCCTGCTTTGCTGCTGGAAAAAGGCAAAGTGCAAGCTGACTACGAAGCGCGTAAAGCGTTCATCAAAGCTGGCGCTGAAGCAGCGGCGAAACAGCTGGGCGGTATCGCTGATCTGGAAGATTCACTGCTGGAAGAAGTCACTTCGCTGGTGGAATGGCCAGTGATCCTGACTGCGAAATTTGAAGAAAAATTCCTGGCGGTACCGGCAGAAGCGCTGGTTTACACCATGAAAGGCGACCAGAAATATTTCCCAGTGTATGACGTAGCCGGCAAATTGCTGCCAAACTTCATCTTCGTCAGCAACATCGAATCAAAAGACCCAAGTCAGATCATTCAGGGTAACGAACGTGTGGTGCGCCCTCGTCTGTCGGATGCGGAGTTCTTCTTTAACACCGATAAAAAACACACCCTGGCTTCCCGTTTGGAAAGTCTCGACACCGTGTTATTCCAGCAACAACTGGGTACGCTGAAAGACAAATCCGTACGTATCGCAGAACTGTCCGCCTTCATCGCGGCACAGATTGGTGCGGACGTGGAACATGCCACTCGTGCCGGTTTGCTGTCGAAGTGTGACCTGATGACCAACATGGTGATGGAGTTTACCGATACGCAAGGCGTGATGGGTATGCATTACGCACGTCACGATCACGAAGCGGAAGATGTGGCGGTAGCGTTAAACGAGCAGTACATGCCACGTTTTGCCGGCGACAATCTGCCAAATGGTCTGGTGGCTTGTGCGGTGGCGATTGCCGACAAACTAGACAGCCTTGCCGGTATCTTTGGCATTGGTCAGGCACCAAAAGGTGATAAAGACCCGTTCGCGCTGCGTCGTGCTGCGATTGGTACGCTGCGTATTATCGTCGAAAAACAGCTGGATCTGGATCTGGTCACCATCGTTG
>JAQUHG010000169.1 GCA_028683735.1 Tolumonas sp.
GTTTCCCTACTCTTTCTGAGCGCTTGCAACACCATCCACGGTATGGGGCAGGATATTCAGCGCGGTGGTGAAAAAGTTAAAGATGCCGCCACCAGCGTACAACAGAAACTGTAACCTCATTACATGCTGACGGAACTCGATCCACTACTGCTATTCGCCAATATTGTGATTGGTTCTATCGGCGCCGGTTACTTTATCTATGGCAAACGCCAATCCCATCTTTTGGCCTTACTGGCCGGAATAGGTCTGATAACACTGACGTTTATTGTCTCTGATTTAGGCTGGCTTTGTCTGTGGGCGCTGGTCTTGATAGCTGCCCCAAAGTTGTTGGGGCAGTATTTCTGACCTTATTTATGCTGATGCAGCGCCGATACTTTTTGGCAGGAAGAACGATACACTTCCGGGATCTGTTCTAACGCGTTAACCGTGATATCCAAGTCACGCAACAAGCCATCTTTGACGTCGTAGATCCAACCATGCACCGCTAATTCCTGCTCACGTCGCCAGGCATTTTGCACAATTGAGGTGTAGCAAACATTGGCGACCTGCTCGAGCACATTCAACTCGCACATGTAATCTTGCCGCTCATGCTCATCTTCAATTTCATCAATATGGTCACGATATTTGTAATTGATATCTTTAATGTTACGCAGCCAGTTATCAATCAAACCATATTCGTTGTTGCCCATCGCAGCGATCACGCCACCACAGTGATAATGGCCACACACGATGATGTGTTTCACCTTTAATACTTCCACCGCATATTGGATCACCGACAAACAGTTAAAATCGGTATGCACCACCAGATTCGCCACGTTACGATGCACAAACACATCGCCCGGTAATAAACCGAGCAACTCATTCGCCGGTACTCGACTGTCAGAGCAACCGATCCACAAATATTCCGGTGCTTGTTGTGAGGCCAGTTTTTCAAAAAACTGAGGGTCTTCTGCTTTGATCTGCTCAGCCCATTGGCGATTCTGTTCAAATAATTGCTTCAGCAGTTTCATGCTTTTCTCCCTTTTACTGCCAAAAAAAAGGCCTCGCTACAGAGACCTTTCGTGGTTTAGTCAGGCCTTACGCCTCCAGTACATCCTTGAGCTTCTTCAGCGCATTCTTTTCCAACTGTCGCACACGCTCCGCCGAGACGCCGTAACGATCAGCCAACTCTTGCAATGTCAGCTTGTTATCTTCATCCAGCCAACGGGCACGGATGATCTGCTGGCTACGCTCATCCAAACCTTGCAGGGCATAGGTCAGACGGTGTTCAGCATGGTTGTCCCAGTTGCTGTTTTCATACACGGCAGCCAGGTCAGATGATTTATCTTCCAGATATTGCGCCGGTGCGAAGTTGCTTTCGCTGTCGTCATCGTCGTAACCATCGAAGGAGTGATCCTGACCACTCATCCGCGCTTCCATTTCGGTCACATCTTCCGGTGACACGCCTAATTCATTGGCGACGGTGCGCACTTCGTCCTGATTAAACCAGCCGAGACGTTTTTTATTTTTCCGCAGGTTGAAGAACAACTTACGTTGCGCTTTGGTGGTGGCGACTTTGACCATACGCCAGTTACGCAGCACATATTCATGAATTTCGGCTTTGATCCAATGCACCGCAAACGAGACCAGACGCACACCGACAGTGGGATCAAAGCGTTTTACCGCTTTCATCAAGCCGATGTTACCTTCCTGAACCAGATCAGCCTGCGGCAATCCATAGCCAGAATAGTTGCGTGCGATATGCACCACAAAACGCAGATGTGACATAACCAACTGACGGGCAGCTTCCAAGTCACCATGGTTTTGTAATTGTTCAGCCAGTTCCCGTTCTTTTTCAGCCGTCAGCATCGGTATGCTGTTTACCGCCTGAATATAGCCCTCAAGACTACCCTGAGGAACTAGAACTAAATTGCGCTGAAGTGCAGTACTCATCGAATACCTCTTTTACCTTACGTCGAATGCTTCATTCAAAGGTGGTGTAATAACATATCCCGCAAGCAATCGGGATATTTAAACTTGTTCAATATCAAGTTTTGCATATCTTGTCACGCTTGTTAACAAATTTTAGACATAAAAAAGGGGAGACCTAAAGACTCCCCGAAATCTGAGCATGTTTCCGATATACCAAGTATCAAAAATACATCATCACCAAGCCAAAGGAGAAAGATAACTTTCCCAACAGAATTAACCCTCAAATAATCAGACAGCGCGTTTGCACAAAAGTTCAGTTTTTCTTCAAAAATTTTCAAATTAATTTTGTGAGCACGTCTTTAGGGCCTGATAACTGCAACCTTTATTTCGGTTCAATCTCGCTTAAGTGTTTATGTACGGAAAACCACGCCGCCCCCATGCTGAGCGATACACCAAGCAGGATCAGCAAACCGCCATCGGCGGAACCCAACCCCACCAGACGGAAACTGCTGTCATATAATTCGGCCAGATAAGTCACGGCCCGTTCACTCAATAAAAGCAGCACTTCTGACAACCACCAGGCCACTAAACCACCGACTGCGCCATACCAGAAGCCTAAGTAAAGAAACGGGCGCTGGATAAAGCCATCAGTGGCCCCGACCAGCTTCATCACTTCAATTTCCGCCCGACGGTTAAAGATATATAAGCGCAGGGTGTTGGCCACCGTCAGCAAGAGCCCGATAACCAGGAAACCCGCAAACACATGCACCAACTGACGCGCCAGACCGATGATGCCGTTCAGACGCGTGACCCACTGAATATCCAGTTTGCCTTGCTGGACTGCGCTTTCCTGCCGCAGGCTTTGCAGTAACTGCTCGCTTTGCTGCGGCGTGCGGAAGGCTTGCCGTGGTGTCACTTCAAGCACCGGCGGTAGCGGGTTATCCGACAGATAGGCTTGCGCTTCAGAAAAACCGGACAGCGCCTTGAACTCACTCATGCCTTGTTCCGGTGAGATGTAACGAACCGATTCCACCTGATTGTTTTGCCGGATACGATCTTGCAAGGCCTGCAATTCCGGTTCGGTCGTGCCTTTTTGCAGATACAGAGTAATTTGCGTGCCATTTTCCCACTGCGCGGTGACGTTTTCCGCGTTTTTCAAAATCACCAGTAAGGTTGCCGGTAACGCCAGACTGACTCCGATCACACCGATGGTCATCAAGGATGTCAGTGGCGTATGCCAGATCTCACGCATGGTTTGTCGCAGTTGCTGAATATGGATAAACAACCACAGTGAAAAACGACTGCCCTGCCCCGGAGTTGGCTGCACATGTGAAGTCGGTTTACGCGCCATGTTCTGCCCCCAAGCTATCTTCCACTAACCGCCCGTGCTGCAACACCAGTTTACGTTGCCCACTTTCGGCAATCAGCGCCTGGTCATGGCTGGCAATCAACACCGCAACACCTTGTGCGTTCAATTCACGGAACAGTTGCATGATGTCATGCGCCAGCGCGGCATCGAGGTTACCGGTTGGTTCGTCGGCCAGCAGGAGTGGCGGCATATTCACGATCGCGCGGGCAATACCGACGCGTTGCTGTTCACCACCGGAGAGCATCATCGGCACATGCTGGGCTTTGTTATGCAGGTGGACTTTATCCAGTGCGGCCATGACGCGTTTTTGAATTTCCAGCGGTGAGGCACCGGCGATCTGCAGTGGCAGCGCCACGTTGTCGAACACAGAGCGATCGAGCAGCAGACGGTGATCTTGGAAAATCATGCCGATCTGGCGGCGGATAAACGGCACATCCGCTTTGGTGATCTGTGAAAGATCGCGACGATTGAACAGAATACGGCCATCGGATGGCCGCTCCTGCACGCTGATCAATTTCAGTAAGGTACTTTTACCGGCACCGGAGTGACCGGTCAGAAACGCCATTTCGCCGGAACGCAGCTGGAAGCTGACCTTTTGCAGTGCCATGTGTCCACCGCTGTACACTTTACTGACATGGTCGAACTGGATCATGGTTTAGTGTTGTTCTCCGCCAAACAGCGCTTCGATAAAATCATTGGCTTCGAATGGACGTAGATCTTCAATCGCTTCACCAACACCGATATAACGAATTGGGATGCCAAACTGATTGGCAATGGCGAAAATCACGCCACCTTTTGCGGTGCCGTCGAGTTTAGTCAGGGTAATACCGTTGACACCCACGGCTTCACCGAACAATTTCGCCTGACTGATCGCGTTCTGACCTGTGCTGGCATCGAGCGTCAGCATCACTTCGTGTGGTGCACTGTCATCCAGTTTCTTCATCACCCGCACGATCTTTTTCAGCTCTTCCATCAGGTGGCCTTTGTTCTGCAAACGGCCTGCAGTGTCGGCAATCAGAATATCGATGTTGCGCGATTTCGCCGCCTGAATCGCATCAAAGATCACCGACGCAGAATCAGCACCAGTATGCTGGGCAATCACCGGGATATGGTTGCGTTGACCCCAAACCTGCAACTGCTCAACAGCCGCGGCACGGAAGGTATCCCCCGCCGCTAACATTACCGATTTACCTTGTGCCTGGAAGTGTTTGGCTAACTTACCAATAGTCGTGGTTTTACCCACGCCATTAACGCCGATCATCAAAATAACATACGGCGTTTTGCTGGTGTCGATCTGCAACGGCTGGCTGACCGGCTGCAAAATAGCCGCCATTTCCTGCTTCAATAGGTCATACAACGCTTCGGCGTCTTTCAACTGATGGAACTTCGCCTGTTTGATCAGGTTTTGCATGATGCGCTGAGTGGTTTCCACCCCCAGATCGGCGGTCAGTAACTGGGTTTCCAGTTCATCAAACAGATCGTCATCGAGCTTTTTACCGCGAAACAGCGCCATGAAGCCGGCACCGATCGATTCACGGGTACGCATCAGCCCTTTAACTAAACGGCTGAATAGCCCGGCACGTTTTGGTCGCTCTTGCGTCTCTTCGTGAAATTCAGCCACCTCGGCAGAATCAGTGGCGATAAAGTCGCTGACCGAGTCATCAACTGGCGCTTCCGGTTCGAAAACAACCTCTGGCTCCGCCGTTTCTGTCATTACGACTTCGGCTTCCACCACGGCAGGTTCTGCTTCTGTGGCGTGGGGTGTTACTTCAGATTCGATCGACGGCGTTACCACAACCGGTTCTGGGGTTGGTTGTTCGGCTACCGGTGTGGTTTTTACGGTTTCTTCCGGTGCTGCTTTATCTTTCGATCCCCGGCCGAACCAGGAGAAAAGTCCTTTTGCCATTAACGATTACTCACTTGCTGCATTGACTGCTAGAATGCCGCCTTCGCTGGCGATGACGGAACATAAACTGGGCGTCATACTACCACCTTTTCCTGCTTTTGATGAAGAAACCCCATGGCGCGTAGCAAAACTTCCTCTCCTCGTTCCACCCCATCGACTGGCCGTGCCGGTAGCATCCGTCTGATCAGTGGCCAATGGCGTGGACGCAAATTACCGGTGCATGACGTTGAAGGGCTGCGCCCCACCACCGATCGGGTAAAAGAGACGTTATTCAACTGGTTAGCCACCGAAGTGCGCGATAGCCGCTGCCTGGATGTGTTTGCTGGAAGTGGCAGTTTGGGATTTGAAGCACTCTCCCGTTATGCCAGTTATGTCATGATGATCGAACAAGATCCGAAAGCCGCCCGTCAGTTACAGGCTAATTTGCAGACCCTGCAGTGTACGCAGGCGCAGGTCGTCTGCCGTGATGCCTTACTGGTGCTGCAGGCCGGATGTAACGAACCGTTCGAGCTGGTATTTTTAGATCCACCGTTTCGTAAAGAGCTGCTGACTGCGGTGATCCCCTTACTGGAACAGCAAGGTTGGCTGGCGGATCGGGCATTGATTTATCTGGAACGGGAAAACGAAGGTACCGCGCCGCTGATCCCGGCGAACTGGCAATTATTAAAAGACAAACAGGCTGGTCAGGTGTGTTACCAGCTGTATTTGCGGGAGAGTCCAACATCATGAAATGGTTGTTTTTGTTGTTAGCCAAGTTGATCGTTATGGGGTTTTGGCTGGGTAGTGTGTATTTCACCTTTATTCACCCGCTGGAAGGAAAAATTCACACCCTGATCCCGGTGTTTGCGGTGTTAGTGCTGACGGTGCATGGTATCCAAGCCGCGATCATGACACTGGTGGCGAAAGATATGATCAAGCTGACCAAGCGCGATTACATTGAGTTATTGCTGTTTGGTTTCTTCCGCATGATTGAGTTACGTGGCGCCATTTATGAAGCCGCGCAGAAGAAAAAAGCGGAAATTGAGGCAAAAAGAAAGGCAGTCTAAGGACTGCCTTTTCATTTCATCCGTTGGGATTTTAACGATGCAGGTATTGCACCGCGCCATCGAGTAACATCTGCACCGAAATCATCACCAGCAACATCCCCATCAAGCGTTCCATTGCCGTCAGCACACGTTCGCCAAGCAATTTATGTACTTGCTCGTAAAACATCAGAATGACTGCCGACGCGCCCCACGATAATAACAGGGCCAGCACCCAATCCATCATCTGCGCCGGATATTGATGCGACAACAACACCAACGCAGCCAGAATAGAGGGGCCGGCAATCATCGGGATCGCCATCGGCACAATCAATGGCTCTTCGCCTTCCGGTAAACCGGTGACACCGCCTTCGCCAGGAAAAATCATCCGCAAGGCAATCAGGAATAACACAATGCCACCCGCGATACTGACCGCTTCTTGTTTCAGATTCAGCAGATTTAATAACTCCTGACCTGTGAACAAAAAGATCAGCATAACCGCCAAAGAAATCAGTAATTCCCGGATCATCACCTTACGGCGACGCCCTTCGGGTAACGGACGTAAAATTGACAGAAAAATCGGTAAATTTCCGACCGGATCCATAATCAAAAATAACATTACTGCCGCTGTAATCACGCTCATATGCTGTAATCCGAAAGAAAGGCAAAATAAAAGAGGGTAAAGATGGACTAGTCTAGCAAAACTGAGAACAACAGGCGATGTTCGTCGTTCTGCCTGCATTTATTGAGAAAAAACCTATACTCAAATCAGTAACCTCTGCACGCAGATCTGCGTGAAACTGCTTTGTTCCACAGGAGGCACCTATGTCGACTGCTTTGACTCTTCACTCTCGTTCATTGGCCACGGTATTAAGCGGATTAACCTTATTGCTAAGCGCAACCACCAGCGCTGCGGATGTATCAATGGCGTTAGGCCACTCCGCTGACAACACCATGACTTATCGCATCGGACTGCAATTCCCATGGCAAGATCGTTGGTTTGACTCGGATTTTGGCCGGCTCAGTGGTTATTGCACACTCGGTTATACCTACTGGGAAAGTGATAATGCGGTGAATACTCACAGCTTATCGGCCTCACCGGTGCTGACTTATGAATTTGGCTCTGCCAATGCCGCCATACAGCCATTTGTGGAAGCCGGGATCGGCTTAGCCGCATTTAGTCGGAACAAAATTGAAGATCGGGAGCTGGGTTCCAGCGTGAATTTTGAAGATCGACTGGGCATTGGTGTGCGGTTTTATCA
>JAQUHG010000170.1 GCA_028683735.1 Tolumonas sp.
CCAATCACCTTGGTTTTTACTTAATAATGACTCTGCATTGCTAGAAGGTGGATTTTTTAATCCATCAAGAATAGCAACTGCACCAGCCCGGTTATTGCAGGCCAGTAACATGTCACAACCGGCATCTAAGGCTGCTTGTGCTCGTTCTGGATATCCGCCAGCAACAGCTGCGCCTTCCATCGTCAGATCATCGCTGAAAATAACTCCCTTGAAACCAAGCTTTTTGCGTAATATTTCCTGCAACCAAAAACGGGAAAAACCAGCTGGATGTTCATCAATCTCGGTATAAATCACATGTGCTGGCATGAGCGCATCTAATTTTCCCTTCGGAATTAACTGTTTAAATGGCACCAGATCGGTTGCATCTATTTCCTCCCACGAACGATGGTCTCGCGGGCTTTCGACATGAGAATCGGCTCTGACGCTACCATGGCCAGGGAAATGTTTACCGGTTGCTTTCATTCCAGCCTGGTGCATACCATCAATAAAGGCTGATGCCAGATCAATCACTTGCTGTGGATCACTGCTAAAACTACGGTTCCCAATAACATTACTGCCCCGCTCCAAATCCAGCACTGGGGCAAAACTTAAATCGATATCATGAGCCAGCAATTCAGCCGCCATTAACCAACCACAATCTGTTGCTAAACTTGCGGCCTGATTACCAGCGTTATGCAAAAGCCCCATTGGTGGAATGTGGGAAAAGCCATCGCGAAACCGCTGAACCCGACCACCTTCATGATCAACAGCAATAAGTAAGGGTTTAGCTGCAGCTTGCCGGATTGCGGCGACCAATGCCGATAATTGTGCCCGATCATGATAATTGCGGGTAAATAAGATCAAACCACCCACTGTGGGGTGTGCCAGCATTTCACGTTCTTCAGCGTCCAGTTCACAGCCCTGAACATCTAACATCAAAGGACCCATTAAGTTGTCGCCTATGATTAAAGGAATGATTTCTTAACTACTATTCTATATATAGGGAGGCAGGAAGTGTTACCATTTGTGTATATCAGGATTATTTGTATCCGATTATGTTTTCTTTAATTTGCATCTGCGTAATGTGTTTCGATATTTATACAAGGAGAGTAAGCCATGGCTACACTGGATGAGATCCGCAATTCCATTAACGAGATTGACACCCAGTTGCTCGCTCTTTTTGCCAAACGTCGTGCAATCAGTATCGAAGTGGCTAAAAATAAATTATTTAGCCAACGTCCGATTCGGGATCAACGGCGAGAACAAGAGCTACTGGCATATCTGACTCAGGTTGGTCACCCAATGGGCCTTTCTGCTCATTTTATTCAACAGGTATTCCAATTAATTATCGAAGATTCTGTATTAATTCAGCAGGATTTTGTGCAACAACAGAAAAACCCTGAGCACACAGATGCAGGCAACAGCGTTGCTTATCTAGGGCCATTAGGATCATATTCCAGCCTTGCAGCCCGTAAATTCCTTGGCCGCCAGCTATCTGATATTCGCGAAATAAGTTGCAGCAGCTTTAATCAGGTTTTTCATGAAGTAGAAAGCGGCGCTTGTCAGTATGGGGTATTGCCCATTGAGAATATGACCTCGGGTTCTATCAATGAAGTTTATGATTTGATGCAACAGACCAGCCTCTCGATTGTCGCTGAACTAACCTACCCAATTGATCATTGCCTGCTGACAGCAGTGGATACCAATATAAACGATATTGAAGTTATCTATGGGCATCCGCAACCCATCATGCAGTCATCGCATTATCTTGATAGCAACCCGCATATTCGCAAAGTTTTTTGCGATTCATCATCAGCAGCCATGTTGAAGGTCAAAGAACTGGCTTCTCCTAATGCAGCCGCTATTGGCAGTGCGGAAGGTGGTGATATCTACGGTTTAATTAAAATTGCCAGTGGATTAGCTAACCAGCCGGATAACTGTACTCGTTTTCTGATTGTTGCCCGTGAGCCAATTAAAGTATCGCCACTGGTTCCGGCAAAAACGACTTTCATTATGTCCACAACACAAAAAACCGGTTCATTGGTCGAAGCATTATTAGTATTGCGCAACCACAACATCAACATGACTAAATTGGAATCACGTCCAATTCCTGGAAACCCTTGGGAAGAAATGTTTTACGTTGATGTTGCTGCTAATCTGGAAAGTGATGAAATGCAGGCCGCGATTCAGGATCTACAATCATCAACTCGCTATGTGAAGATATTAGGCTGCTATCCGAGTGAAGACGTTCATCCGGTCAGCAGTCCTACGGCAGAATAAAAAAAAGCCCCGAAAGGGGCTTTTTTTTATTAGCACTTATGGCTTAAGCCATTTTAGCCAAGTATTTTGTCGCCGCCTGATAAGGCAACAGCTTACTATTCATCAATTTGCATATCGCAGATTGTTTTAATGACTTATCTGAATCTAATTGGATAGACTGGCTGATCACAATACAAAGCGATGCTGTCGTGCCTGGTGATATAACCATCACGTCACCGTACATGCATTCTGTCACAACCGAAAAAACTTCACCCAATTCCGGCATATCAGAAAGCATGTTTACATCCTGATAAAACCAGCTCTGGCTGACTAATGGCCGTGCATATTTAATAGCCGCAATAGCATTCAGGACGATCTGAACACGTTCAGGATCGGTAAACGGAAACTCGCCAAGGCATTCAAGGAAATGAAAATAATGCGAGGAATCATCTACAGTAAATGACTCTGTAAATGCTGATTTTTTTTCTAGCTGCTTCGCAGGTATGGCTGCAGTGAACTGCATATCATCCGTTAAATCCAGAAGAATGTTTTGGCGCTGTTCATCAAATATCCAGCGCCAATTTTCATCAGGGACTAATATCATCCGTTTGCTCTCTATCCCGTTTTCCGATGTTATAAAACAATCTAGGATATTTTTCAAACGGACATTGCAAAAATATGCAAATATCAGATGTTATTAACGATATTTTTTACTAAATCAGGGCCGTTATAAATAAAACCGGAATAAATCTGAACTAATTCAGCACCAGCCTGTATTTTTTCTCTCGCCGCCATTGCCGAATCAATACCGCCAACGCCAATAATTGGAATTTGCCCTTTCAGATATTGATGTAACGATCGAATGATTTCTGTACTCTTATTTTGTAATGGTCGGCCACTTAAACCACCAGTTTCAGCTGCGTGCGGCATATCGTGGATCATCTCACGATCCAGAGTGGTATTAGTCGCAATAACACCATCAATCTTATGACGTAATAGTGCTTCTGCAACTTGTTTTAATTCATCTGGCGATAAATCAGGCGCAATTTTTACTGCTAAAGGAACATATTTCTTATGTTGCTCAGCCAGTTCTTTTTGGCGCTCTTTTAGGCTATTTAGTAAATCATCAAATGCCTCGCCATATTGTAATTGGCGTAAATTCGGTGTGTTGGGTGATGAAATATTCACCGCAATATATCCAGCATAGTCATATACCTTATCCATACAAATCAGGTAATCGTCTTTGCCATTTTCTATCGGTGTATCTTTATTCTTACCAATGTTAATGCCTAAGATCCCTTTGTAATGGCTCTTTTTGACATTTTCGATCAGATTATCTACGCCTTTATTGTTGAACCCCATCCGATTAATAATACCCTGAGCAGGAATCACACGGAAAATACGCGGTTTATCATTGCCTGGTTGAGGGCGAGGCGTTACGGTTCCAACTTCGATAAAACCAAAACCCATCGCGCCAAAGGCGTCGATCGCATCGCCATCTTTATCTAAGCCGGCAGCCAATCCGACTGGGTTATCGAACTTCAAACCCATCACTTCAACTGGACGAGAAGGGAGCTTATTACGGAAAAACACCTCAAACGGAGTCCCTCCCATCCATGCCAACTGATGAATCGTTAATTCATGAACAACTTCAGGATCAAGTTTAAATAGGAAATGACGGACTAACGGGTAATAAAACATCAAGGTCCTCTCTCGAATGCGGTGGAGTTCAGCTTATGTACTTCTCGCCAGCATTTTAGCCCGAAATACGCTTTCTTGCATCTTTATGCAATTTGTGAGAAGGATGTTAAAAATTAAGTAATCGATTTTTAACTGATACGTTCTATTCTGGAGATCTTATTTAAAGAATCGATCGTTACCCGAAACCGCCCTTGTATCCCAATTTGAGATACAAATGGTTTCAAATGATGAAAAGGAAATTGTAGACGTTGCCCCTGCTCAGTAACTACAGAAACCGCATCTACTCTCCCCTCATAAAACTTCAAGACATCAGTTGGTGAGATTGCTAAACGAAATATATACATCATGTGTTAATCAGGCGTGATTAACTCACGCCTGTTATTAATGTTATTGAGCTAATGCTCTGGATACCTTTTCAAACAGATCATTAGATAAATCTGTTCGTTCGGCTAATTGCTGTAACTCTTGTTTCATTAATGACTGCCTAACAGTGTCAAAACGTTTGTATTGCAATAATGGCGTAATCAACCTTGCAGCAACTTGCGGGTTAGTCGTGTTCAATTCTTCCAATATTTCTCTAAGAAAACGATAACCTGATCCATCAATCGCATGAAAACGATGTGGATTAGCCGCACTGAATGCTCCAATTAATGCTCGCAAGCGATTTGGGTTTTGCATACTAAAAGAGCGATGGCTTAATAGTGATTTAACTATAGATAAACAATCATCGGCTGGTGATGTAGCTTGGATACGGAACCAGTTATCCATAACCAAACCATCGTGATGCCATTTTGTTTCAAATTCAGTCATCATTTTTTGCAGCACAGGTAATTCTCCCTGCTTCGCTGCCTGTATAGCCGCGAGGATATCGGTCATATTATCTGCAGCCGCATAGTGTGCAGTGATAATAGACACATCAGATTCATCGCCATTTATTGCCAGATAATTCAAGCACACGGCCACCAAATCTCGTTTCGCAATCTCTTCCTGAGACAGTTCATAAGATCCCGTTGCCTTGTTTTGCTGATAAGTAACAACAAAGACATCATGTAAGTGCTGGGCTATTGTTTGCTCCATGAAACGTCTTACTATATGAATAGCATCGACATCGATTTCATCAAACAACTCAGCAATGCTACTTTCCGATGGGAACCGCATGATCTCAGCGATTAACGATTTATCCAAGTCCTGATCACCCAGAATTTCAGCAAAGGAATCTAATAATGCAGGTGATACTTCAAGTGGTTGCTGTTCGATAAAATGTTTTACATTCAATTTAATATATTTATTGATCAGCATTTGCGCAGCATCCCAGCGCGTGAACGCACTACGGGAATGCCTTAATAAAATCAATAAATCCTGATCATCATAGGCATACTCCAGTTTCACTGGTGCTGAAAAGTCCTGCAATAAAGCAATGACTGGTTTTTCAGTTATACCAGTAAACTCAAAAGATTGTTGATCGGAACAAACACTCAGCACCTGATCATATTGATCACCAAAATAAACACCACTCTGATCATACAAGGCAATGCTAAGCGGGATATGCAGTGCTAACTTCTCTTTTTGATCTGCCGTTGCTGGCGTGTGCTGCTTTACATGCAACCGATAAGTGCAAGTTGAGGCATCAAACTCATCACTGACCGTTAATATTGGTGTGCCAGACTGAGCATACCAGCGCCGAAAAAGCGTCAAGTCAATGCCGGAGGCATCTTGCATTGCTTGCACAAAATCATCACAAGTTACAGCCTGTCCATCATGACGAGCGACATATAACTTCATCCCTGCCTGGAATTTATCCTCGCCTAAAATGGTGTGTAACATGCGGATCACTTCTGAACCTTTTTCATACACGGTCAGGGTGTAGAAATTGTTCATTTCCATCACGACATCCGGACGGATCGGATGCGACATAGGCCCCGCATCTTCGGCAAACTGTGGCCCACGAATAATCTTCACATTTCTAATACGGTTAATCGCTCTGGAACCCAGATCGGAGGAAAATTCCTGATCACGAAATACAGTTAACCCTTCTTTTAGGCTAAGTTGGAACCAGTCACGGCAGGTAATACGATTTCCAGTCCAGTTATGGAAATATTCATGACCGATCACCCGTTCAATATCAAAATAATCGGTATCAGTGGCAGATTCAGAATTCGCGAGCACAAATTTGGAATTAAAGACATTTAAGCCTTTATTTTCCATTGCTCCCATATTGAAGAAATCGACGGCAACGATCATGTAAATATCGAGATCGTATTCTAATCCAAAGCGCTGTTCGTCCCATGCCATCGATTTTTTCAGGCTGGCCATTGCATGATGGCTACGATTTAAATTGCCCTTGTCTACAAATAATTCTAGAGCGACACTCCGGCCACTTTTAGTCTCAAAAGTATCTTTTAGAACATCAAAATCACCAGCAACCAACGCAAATAGATAGCACGGTTTTGGATAAGGATCTTGCCATTGAACCCAATGAGTACCATCGTCGTTATCACCACTGGCAATACGATTACCATTCGACAGTAAAATTGGATAATTTGTTTTATTGGCAGTGATTTTAGTGGTAAATCGAGCCAAAACATCCGGGCGATCTAAATAATAAGTGATCCGTCTAAACCCTTCAGCTTCACATTGCGTACAAAATGCACTACCCGATTTATATAACCCTTCTAAAGCGCTGTTCGCCTCAGGATTAATTTCAGTCACAATCTGCAATTCAAATAAATCAGGGATATTTTCAATACATAGCTGGTTGTTTTCTATGCGATATGTGGCTTGTTTTTTGTCTACTAATACGGAATGGAGAATTAGGTTTTCACCATTCAGCAATAAATTATTAACATGGTTGCCTTGACGTTTAACCAAGCTGGTGGCGATCACGGTTGTACGGCTTTCATCCAACAGGATATCGAGATCAATTTGATCAATCGTGAAATCAGGAGCTGTATAAGCTAAACGGTGTTTTTCTTTCGCTATGGCGTTCATAGCGTTTCCTCCGAAAGAAATCTATTCCATGTCATGAAATCATTATTTACACCATTAGCAAAGTAATTCCTCTTCACTTTTTTTCTCTCAGCCAGCATACTGAAGACGGCAGGAAGCATGTTTTATATACATATGTAAGTGTGTATGCGGTGTTTACTATTTTTGTTAAACATCCTTCTTAGTCATAGGCGGAGCAACTCGATTGATTAGTGTATTTCTAGTGGATGATCATGAGCTGGTACGCACAGGCATTCGCCGTATCTTAGAAGATGTTCGTGGTCTTCGTGTGGTTGGTGAAGCAGTGAGTGGCGAGCAAGCAGTCCAGTGGTGTAGAGACAACCAGTCTGATGTCATTTTAATGGATATGAATATGCCAGGCATTGGCGGACTGGAAGCAACCAAAAAAATTCTGCGATTTAATCCTGATACAAAAATAATTGTTTTAACTGTCCAGACTGAGACCCCATTTCCCCTAAAAGTTATGCAAGCGGGCGCATCCGGTTATCTGACTAAATGTTCAGCCCCAGA
>JAQUHG010000171.1 GCA_028683735.1 Tolumonas sp.
GGGATGAAGAAATAGCAGCAGTAACCCAGGTACTGAAATCCGGCTGGATCACCACTGGCCCGAAAAATCAGGAACTGGAACAGCTGTTTTGCCAGACATTTGGCTGTAAACATGCGATTGCCGTCAGCTCAGCCACAGCGGGAATGCATGTCACGCTAATGGCGTTAAATATTGGCCCGGGTGATGAAGTGATCACACCGTCGCAAACCTGGGTATCGACCATCAATCTCATCACCCTACTGGGAGCCACCCCGGTGTTTGTGGATGTCGACCGCGACACGCTGATGACCGATGCAGCACGAATTGCCAAAGCAATTACACCACGCACCAAAGCCATTATTCCGGTGCATTATGCCGGCGCCCCGGCCGATCTGGATCCGATTTATGCACTGGCTGCACAACATCAGATCATGGTGGTGGAAGATGCGGCGCATGCCATCGGCACACGTTACCGCGAACGCTGGATTGGTCAGCAAGGCACCGCCATTTTCTCGTTTCATGCTATCAAAAACATGACTTGCGCCGAAGGCGGGTTAGTCACCACCGATGATGACGAACTGGCCGCAAAAGTGCGCATGCTGAAATTTCATGGCTTGGGTGTCGATGCATTTGATCGCCAGATGCAAGGCCGTAAACCACAGGCAGAGGTGATCACCCCCGGTTACAAATACAATCTGGCGGATATCAATGCCTCGATTGCCGTGGTGCAGCTACATCGTCTGCCGGAACTCAATGCCCGCCGCGCGGTATTGGTCGCGCGTTACCGTGAATTGCTTGCCAGTACGCCATTGCAGCCGTTAGCCGTGCCGGATTATCCGCATTTGCACAGCAATCATCTGTTTATGGTCCGTATTGATGCCAGCCGTTGCGGCATTGATCGTGATGCCTTTATGCAAGCCTTACAGCAGCAGGAAATTGGCACAGGTTTGCATTTCCGTGCCGCACACACTCAGAAATATTACCGCGAAAAATACCCGGAAATTTCCCTGCCCGATACCGAATGGAATTCCGCTTGTCTTTGCACGCTGCCACTGTTTCCCGATATGACCGATGACGATTTAGAACGCGTCGTTCGTGTGATCCACCAAGTATTGGAGTCTAGCCGTGTCTGAGATTAATACCTTTCAGTTAGTGTCGGTTGTTATCCCGGTTTATAACGAAGAAGCCAGTTTGCCTGAACTATTACGTCGCACACTCGCTGCGTGTGAGCTAATCGGTTCCCCCTATGAAGTGGTACTGGTCGATGACGGTAGCCGTGATCGTTCGGCCGAAATGCTGACTGCCGCCGCCAATGCCCCGGATAGCCATGTCGTGGCGGTGATCCTGAACCGGAATTATGGTCAGCATTCTGCCGTGATGGCCGGTTTTGACAGTGCCCGTGGCGACCTGATCATTACGCTGGATGCCGATTTACAAAATCCGCCGGAAGAGATCCCACGACTGGTGAAAACTGCCGCTGAGGGCGGTTATGACGTGGTTGGTACCATCCGCATGAACCGGCAGGACAGTTTTTTCCGCAAAAGTGCGTCGAAAGTGATCAACCGGATGGTGAAACGGGCAACCGGTCAGGAGATGAGTGACTACGGCTGTATGTTGCGCGCTTATCGCCGCTCGATCATCGATGCCATGTTGCAATGTCAGGAACGCAGCACCTTTATTCCTATTTTAGCCAACAGTTTTGCTCGCAATACGACTGAACTGCCCGTGCAGCATGCTGAACGTGAACATGGTGAATCGAAATACGATCTGTTGAAACTCATCAATCTGATGTTCGACCTGATCACCAGCATGACCACCGCACCGCTGCGCTTACTGAGTTTTGTTGGTGGCGCGATTGCCGGTTTGGGTTTCGCACTAGCATTGCTGTTATTGATTTTACGTTTTGCACTCGGTGCCACTTGGGCCGCCGACGGTGTATTCACCTTGTTTGCGTTGCTGTTTATTTTTATCGGTGCTCAATTTGTCGGTATGGGTTTGCTCGGTGAATACATCGGCCGGATCTACACCGATGTCCGCGCCCGTCCGCGCTATTTTATCCAAACCATTGTTCGTCAGAATGCTGGATCCTCTTCTGTGGAGAAGAAATAATGAAAGCTGTTGTTTTTGCCTATCACGATATTGGTTGTACCGGAATTAAAGCACTGATTGATGCGGGTTATGATATTCAGGCCGTGTTTACCCATGTGGATGACCAGCAGGAAAATACTTTCTTTGCTTCTGTGGCACAAGTTTGTGCTGAACACGATTTGCCCGTATTTGCACCGGAAGATGTTAATCATCCGATCTGGATTGAACGTATTCAGCGCTTAGATCCGGATGTTATTTTCTCGTTTTACTACCGTAATCTGCTCAGTCAGGCGATTTTGGATCTTGCCCCGCAAGGCGCCTTTAATCTGCACGGTTCACTGCTGCCACGCTATCGCGGTCGCGCACCCGCCAATTGGGTTTTAGTGAATGGCGAAACAGAAACTGGTGTAACGCTGCATCAAATGACAGCAAAAGCGGATGCGGGTGACATCGTGGCACAGCAGGTAATTGCGATAGACAACAGCGATACCGCTTTAACTCTGCACGGTAAGTTACGTTCTGCCGCAGAAAGCCTGCTGGCAGATACGCTACCCGCGATGAAAGCCGGTCATATCAATCTGCAACCTCAAGATGAATCAAAAGCCAGTTATTTTGGTCGTCGCACCCCTGCCGATGGCAAGATCCATTGGTACAAACCGGCACAGGAAATTTATAACCTCGTGCGGGCCGTGACCCAACCTTACCCCGGAGCCTTTACCTTTGCCGGTGATCGGAAATTGTTGGTCTGGAAAGCATCGGTAGTGCCCGCGCGTGGAGGTAACCATACGCCCGGTACCATCATTTCCATCGATCCACTGCAAGTGGCCTGTGGTAAAGACGTGCTGGAAATCACCTCAGGGCAATCTGAACAAGGCCTGTTTGTGCGCGGCAGCCAATTGGCGCGCGAACTGGGGTTAACCGAAGGTTCTGCTTTTGGCCCGAAAGTATCCAGCAGCCTGCAGGCGTTGCGTCGCACGCGGGTACTGATTTTGGGTGTGAACGGCTTTATCGGTAACCACCTGACCGAACGTCTGCTGGATGACGATAAATACGAAGTGTATGGTCTGGATATCGGCTCTGACGCCATTTCCCGCTTCATTGGCAACCCGCACTTCCATTTTGTCGAAGGCGATATCAGCATCCATTCCGAATGGCTGGAATATCACATCAAGAAATGTGATGTCATTCTGCCACTGGTGGCTATCGCCACACCGATTGAATACACCCGTAATCCACTGCGCGTATTTGAGCTCGATTTCGAAGAAAACCTGAAAATCGTGCGTTATTGCGTGAAATACAATAAACGCATCATCTTCCCGTCTACCTCCGAAGTGTATGGCATGTGTGACGACCAAAGCTTTGATGAAGATAACTCACGGCTGATTGTTGGCCCGATCAACAAACAACGCTGGATCTATTCGGTCTCGAAACAGCTGCTGGACCGCGTGATCTGGGCCTACGGCCAAAAAGAAGGGCTGAAATTCACCCTGTTCCGCCCGTTTAACTGGATGGGCCCGCGTTTGGACAATCTGAATGCCGCTCGTATTGGTAGTTCGCGCGCCATCACGCAGCTGATCTTAAATCTGGTGGAAGGCACGCCGATCAAACTGGTCGATGGTGGCGCACAAAAACGCTGCTTTACTGATATTCGTGAAGGGGTGGAAGCGTTGTTCCGTATCATCGAAAACAAAGGTGGTCGTTGCGACGGGCAAATCATCAATATCGGTAATCCGGAAAATGAAGCCAGTATTCGCGAAATGGCGGAAATTCTGCTGGCGAAATTTGAAGCGCACCCGCTGCGCGCCCATTTTCCGGCCTTTGCCGGTTTTAATGAGGTGGAAAGCCAGTCGTATTACGGCACCGGTTATCAGGATGTGTCACATCGCCGCCCAAGCATTAAGAATGCACAGCGGCTGATCAACTGGACACCAACCATTCCAACCGAAGAAACGATTGAAACAACACTCGACTTCTTCCTGCGTGGTTGTGTAACAGCGGAGTAAAACATGCTTGATGTCGGTTTACGCATCGATGTAGACACGTTTCGGGGTACGCGTGACGGCGTGCCCCGTTTACTCGATTTGCTGGATAAATACGCTGTTAAAGGCAGTTTCTTCTTCAGTGTCGGCCCGGATAACATGGGCCGCCATCTCTGGCGACTGCTCAAACCCCAATTTCTGTTAAAGATGCTGCGTTCGAATGCGGCGTCGTTATATGGTTGGGACATCCTGCTGGCTGGCACCGCCTGGCCGGGCAGAAAAATCGGACAACATCTCGGCCAGCTGATGCGCGATGCCGATCAGATGCAGCACGAAATTGGCCTGCATGCCTGGGATCATCACGGTTGGCAAGCACACGCCGGCGATTGGCCGGAAACTACGCTAACAAAACACATTGATCTGGGTGTCGAAACTCTGCAGCAGATTTTAGGGCGCCCGATTGATTGTTCTGCCGTCGCTGGCTGGCGCGCCGATGAACGAGTGGTGCAATGCAAACAACCGTATGCGTTCCGTTATAACAGCGATTGCCGCGGCACCTCCATTTTCCGCCCATTACTGGCTGATGGTTCATTGGGCACACCGCAAATTCCGGTCACCTTACCCACCTTTGATGAGATCATTGGCAGTGAGATCACCACTGATAACTTTAACCAGCATATTTTGTCATTACTGCGCCCGAGTGCGCTGAATGTGTATACCATTCACGCGGAAGTGGAAGGGATCGTCATGGCATCGCTGTTTGAAGATTTATTACAACGCGCACAACAAGCAGGTGTGCGTTTTTGCCCATTAGGCGAATTATTACCGGCGACTGAAACATTACCCGCCGGACGCATTGAACGCGCGGTTATTCCCGGACGTGAAGGATGGCTTGGATGTCAGAGATAAAAAATATTGCGCAAAAATATACGCATTGGCTACTGATGCTCTTGTTCGCCGTGGCTTATCTGTTACCGCTGAATAACCGGATGCTGTGGATACCCGATGAATCGCGGTATGCCGAGATCAGCCGCGAAATGATCCAGCGTGGTGACTGGATTGTGCCGCACCTGCTGGGACTGCACTATTTCGAAAAACCGATCGCCGGGTATTGGTTAAACAGTATTAGTCAGTTGTTATTTGGCGAGTCGCATTTTGCCGTTCGTTTTGCGTCCGCACTCTCTGCCGGTCTCACTGCCTGGCTGATCTTCTGGTTTAGCCAACGTTTATTCAACAGTCAGAAAAAAGCAATCGCGGCGGCGGTTTGTTATTTGTCGTTTATTCTGGTGTATGCCATCGGCACTTACAGCGTGCTCGATAGCATGGTGACACTGTGGCTCGATCTGACGCTGGTCTGCTTTTACGTCAGTCTGCAAGCCAGCACAACACGCCAGAAATTAGCCGGATATGCCCTGATGGGGGTGGCCGCAGGGTTGGGCTTTCTGACCAAAGGGTTTATTTCTCTGGCGGTTCCGGTCATAGTTGCGTTGCCTTACCTGTTTTATCGTCGTCAACTCAATGAGTTACGCTACTTATGGATCGCCTTGCTCACCCTATTACTGGTGAGTTTACCGTGGGCGATTGCCATTCATTTACGCGCTCCCGATTACTGGCATTATTTTTTCTGGGTAGAACATATTCAGCGTTTTTCCGGCGCCGATGCACAACATAAAGCGCCGTTTTGGTATTACCTGCCGATCCTGATTGCCGGTTGTTTACCGTGGCTCGGCCTAGCTCCGGCGGCGTTAAAACAGAGCTGGCGCACCACATCCATCCGCCCGGTGGTGATGTTCTTACTGTTCTGGCTGCTGATCCCGCTTCTGTTTTTCAGCATCGCGAAAGGCAAACTGCCCACCTATATCCTGCCCTGTTTTGCCCCGCTGGCGATATTACTGGGTTACGGCATTACCGAATTACTGGCGGAAAAACGCTGGCGGGTGATACGGCAGAATGCCTGGCTCAATATGGCATTTGGCGGTCTCTTGCTCGTGGCAGTATTGTTACTCGGCAGTGGGATCATGGGAAAACAGCCTTTGTATCTGGCCAATGATCATGTTGCTCTGGCCTTGGCGGTGCTCTGTTTTGCTGGCTGGCTGGTTGCAGGCTGGTTCAGTTACCGTAAACCCGCACAATCATTGTATCTGTCCGCTCTGTGCCCGCTGGTGTTAGGGCTGTTGCTCGGCTGGTCACTGCCAACTTCGCTGATTAACTCCAAATTACCAGAAGCCTTTATTACACAACATCAGCAGGAACTCGACAGCAGCCGTTTTGTGTTCAGTAATGATGTCGGTCTTGCAGTCAGTCTGGGTTGGCAATTAAAACGCGATGATATTCAATTGTATGGTGCCGATGGTGAGCTGGCTTACGGGCTGGCCGATTCCTCACAAACCGATAAGCGTGTTAAAACTGAAGACTTCCCAGCCTGGTTAAACAGCGCTCGTCAGCAAGGGAATGTGTCAGTGGTCACCCGCAACAAACCGGGCGAATTGCCCGAAGCGTTGCCAGCCGCCGATCAAATGATTGCCCAACAAAACTTCACGCTGCTTTATTACCGGCAAGCCATATCAACCGACAAGGCCGAAAATAGTGCCGGAGATAGTACCGGAAATAAACATGAGTAGTTTTGCCATTATTGTGGTCAGTTTACTCACCTGTGTCGGGCAGTTATGCCAAAAACAGGCGGTGGAAAATTGGCGGCATCGCGCATTAGGTTGGCAGGAAAAGCTGTTCGATCGCTGGTTACTCAGCGGTCTGACTGCGTTAGGGCTAGGCATGTTGCTGTGGCTGGTAATTTTGCAGTATGTACCGCTTAATATTGCCTACCCCATGCTGAGCCTGAATTTTGTGTTAGTCACTCTGGCCTCGCACTTCTGGTTTAAAGAAAAAACCGGCTGGCGCGGCTGGTGTGGCATCGCCTGTATTATGCTCGGCGTCATTTTAGTAGGCGCACATTTATGAAATATGCATTGCGTGGTTATCTGCTGGCCGGTAGCAGTGTTTTACTGACCACACTGGCGCAATTGACGATGAAATGGGGCATGATCCATTTACCGCATTTTGCTCTGAGTTGGTTTACCTCCCTGATTTTGCTGGAGAATAAAGCGGCATTATGTCTGGTCGGTAGCGGCATTGCCGCTTATTTGCTGTCGATGTTTTGCTGGCTAAAAGCGTTGCACCATTTGCCGCTCAACCGGGCTTATCCGTTGTTGAGTGTCAGTTATGCACTGGTGTATTTAGCCACTGCGTTATTGCCGTGGTATCAGGAATCGTTGTCATTCAGCCAGACGCTCGGCGTCATATTAATCACCGTTGGCGTCTGGCTCATCATCTCGCGTACACCGGAAAATTAACCGCGATCAGCGGCCCATTTCCTGTTTCAGCTTCGCCAGCGCATCATCGAC
>JAQUHG010000011.1 GCA_028683735.1 Tolumonas sp.
CAGCGCATTTTGTCCCATCATGGCAGCATCCGTAGCACCAATGAGTAACTGCTCAACGAACCCTGTTTTGGCATCGGAAACAATTTGTTTATGACGATTAAAATCCGCACAAAAAAGTAGAAACTCCGCAGCACCGGCTATGTATGCTTGTTCGGCAGACAACTGCATGATCTGAGCTCGTAACGTTTTATCCGTGACCCTAATAATCGATGCAGCCTGCAGAAAACTAGAACTCGGAGCTTGTTGCGCTGCAGCCAGAATTTCATCAAGTTGCTCCGCGGTGATCGGTTGGTCGGTATAAGCACGGATGGATTTGTGCGCTTTGATTTGAGCAATCGTCGTATTCATGACATGTTCTCGTTGTTGAACTAGAAAAATTTTATGAATGTTATGTATAACGGATCACGGATTCATCGAATCCAGCTGTTGTTGATATGACTTAAATGAGAATAGATTATCGGTATGTTTATAATCGATATACTATTAGTTTGAAAATAAGCAAAGTAAGCGGTGAACAGCATTTATGATTAAAACTTATGTTTTAGAAATTGAAAGTCATAGTGAACTGTTGTCTTCACTCCGCGCCTTTTGCTCGCAACACAATATCACTGATGAACAACAAACTCTGATACAAGCATTCACTTGCCTGACACATAAACCGGCCGTAGCAGGCATCATTAGTGCTATTCAAACAGTATTACCCAACGCAAAAATTATCGGCACATCCACCGGTTCATGGATCGCAGGCCAACGTTATAGCTCTCAACACACCATCTTACAATTCTGTGTCTTTGAACATAGTCAGGTAAAAACATTACTGATACCAATATGTCAGGATAATTTATCCGAATTAGCTAAGTTGATAGACCAGCGTTTGGTGAGTGAAAATACTCGCTTAATGCTGTTATTTTCCAGCCCTTCGATTCAGCAAGCCGGTTTTCTGCTGGATGAACTTTGCTTGTTAAACCCGGATGTCGTTTTAGCCGGTGGCTATTCATCCCAAGGCTCTACATCTGAGCCACCATTACAGTTCACAGAACACGGTATTGCCGATCAAGGCATCGTATTAGCCTCGATATCATCATCCCAATTATATTTATTTAACAAATATGCCTTTGGTTGGAATGGGATAGGCAAACAACTCACACTGACGTCGGTGCGCTACAACCGAGTATTTACCATCGACCATCAACCAGCACAGGATATCTACGCTAAATATCTTGGTGCTGAAGTAGCAGCCTGTTTATCAACGGCCATGGCCGATTTTCCACTGTATCAAATACAAAACGGTGTCACACTGTCCCGCAATCCACGAATTTTTCACGCCGACGGGTCAATTACCTTCGATGGAAAGTTATTGGAAAACAGCAAGGTACAATTTGCGTTCTCAGATCTGCCAAATATCGCCAAAGAATCACGCTATCTATTATCGCAGTTGCCATTAGAACATGCTGAAGCTACTTTTATCTATTCTTGTGCCGGACGACTCGACTACCTGAAAGAGAGTGTCCAGTCGGAACTGGAAATATTCCAGGATCACCCGAATATAGCTGGCTTCTTTTCTTATGGTGAATTTTTCCATCATAAGCAAAGTGCACATATTCTGGGGCATACCTTAACCTGCCTGTTGATGTCAGAATCCGCGCCGTTAAGCGTGCAAGAACCGATCGAAAAATGGAAACTACAAACCAATTTGCAACAATCCGGTCTGTACCATTTATTTCGTACCACCAGCAATGAACTGGATCAGGTCAATAATTCACTACAAGATGAAATTAACCGGCAGACAAAAACCATCTATGATCAGCTCTATTTTAAGAAACTGACCGGGTTACCCAATCGTAATCATCTGTTGCGTGATCTGACTTACAACCAAGATTTTTTTCCCAGACATTTAGCTATCCTGGATATTCTATCGTTCAGTGCGATTAACGATTTTTATGGTATTGATACTGGCGACCATGTGCTCAATAAAGTAGCTGCCCGAATTCAAAATCAGGTTCCGGTCACTACCCCTCCCAGCTATCGTTTGTATCATCTGACTGGTGGGCAATATGCCTTAACAGCCACTAATCATATTCAGGAAACTACGTTTACCAATACGATTAATGATGTGCTGGATGATTTTAAGCATGCTGATATTGAAGTAAGACAAGATCGCTTCAGCATTCAGTTTTGTACGGGGATCAGCTCCCGCCCGGAGAAATGGCAGGAAAATGCCACACCACTTCTGACACGCGCAGATAAAGCGCTGATACAAGCCAGAAAAGAACATTCAAGTATCGTGTTTTATCATAAGGATCTGCCCATTTTGCAAGAAATGGAATCTAACCAGATCATGACCAAAAAGGTTAAACGAGCGATACAAAACGATCAGCTATGGGTGCAATATCAACCTATTTATCATGCAAATAATAACACCATCAGCCATTTTGAATGCCTGATCCGTCTCTTTGATGAAGAAAGCAAAGTTGTACCGCCGAATGAATTCATTCATGTCGCGCAAAAAGCCAATTTGTATCCTGAAATCACCAAAAAAGTGCTGACCGAAGCTGTAAAAATGATCAAGTCCACCGCACACAGTTTTGCGGTGAATCTCAGTGCTCATGATTTTACCAATGCCGATACACTAAATTATATCGATAACATCCTGGCAGACCGTTCAATAGCCCAGCGTCTGATTTTTGAAATTGTGGAAACAGAAAGCATGGGTGACTATGAATTGGTTCGAGCTTTTCAAAAACGGATCGCTCTCGCGGGAGCGTCGTTGGCAGTAGATGATTTTGGTTCCGGTTATTCCAACTACTCACATTTGGCGCATCTGGGTGCAGGTCATCTAAAAATAGATGGCTCATTAATCAAAGAGTGTCATCTCGATCCGCTTATTCTTGATATCGTTGAATCAATCGTTACTTTTTCTAAAAAAATTGGCGTCAAAACCGTTGCCGAATATGTTTGTAACGTCGAGTTAGCACAGATCTGTCGACGTCTTAAAATTGATTATCTGCAAGGTTATTACCTCTCACCGCCAGTCAATGAAGCTGATTTACTTCGGTTACTTTCATCACAAGCCTTACGATTATGATGTAATAAACTGCGATTTAGCTGACAGGAATGCAGCTAAATAGATAAATGGATCGCGCTTCTGTGTTTGTAGATCAGAAACTCGCATTCATTTACCCATTCTCATTTTATACTCAAGAAAATACCCGATATGAGAAATCAGCATGCCGCTAAATGTATTGATCTGTGATGACTCAGGTTTTGCCCGTAAACAGCTGGCAAGAGCATTACCGTCTGACTGGAATGTAAATATTCACTTTGCTGGCAATGGTCAGGAAGGATTAGAGCAAATATTGTCTGGTCATGGTGATCTGGTATTTCTTGATCTGACCATGCCAGTGATGGATGGTTATCAAGTGCTACAGGCAATTAAAGATGAAGCACTGAAAACAAAAGTCATCGTTGTTTCCGGTGATATACAGCCCGAAGCTCATGCGCAAGTGATGCAACTCGGTGCATTGTCTTTTATCAAAAAACCCTGCTCCTCCGAAGATATTGCCTCTTTATTGAAGGAGTTTAATCTCTATCAGCCAGGTGGCGAATCAACTGCCCTCGTCGAGCAAACACTAAACCTGAGCGTGGAAGTTCGCGATGTCTACCAAGAATTGGCTAACGTCGCGATGGGTCAAGCAGCAGATCTGTTAGCCCGGATGTTAGGCCAATTTGTTATTTTACCAATCCCAAACGTGAATGTGCTGGAAGTCAGTGAATTACATATGGCGCTGAACTCCGCATCGGGTGAAAGCACCCTATCCGCGGTATGTCAGGGCTTTATTGGTGCTGGTATTGCCGGTGAGGCGTTAGTTTTATTCCATGACTCCAGCTTTACCGACTTAGCCAAGCTGATGAAATATCAAGGCGTACTGGATCGGAATGCTGAACTGGAATTACTGATGGATATGTCTAACGTCTTGATCGGTGCTTTCCTGCGTGGTTTTGCGATGCAATTAGATGTGCCATTTAATCAGGGGCATCCGGTGGTGCTTGGGCAGCACCGTCCTGTTGAAGATCTAATTAAAGCAAATCAGCATCGCTGGCGCAGAACACTGGCGATCGAAATTAACTATAAAATCCGTGATCATCAGGTGCAGTGCGATCTGCTGCTATTATTTACTGAAGACTCACTCCAGTTCATGAATCATAAGATCATGCATCTGCTCTAGGAGGCAACATGGATATCCGTGAATTCCATTGGCTTGCCAATATTATTCAAGCGTTAGACGTTGGACTGGTGGTCATCGATCTGGAAAATCGGGTACAGATCTGGAATGGCTTTATGGAAAGTCACAGCGGGAAACTGAGCAGTGAAGTTAAAGATCGGGATTTGTATGATATTTATCCAAACCTCGATCAAGCATGGTTAGAACGTAAGCTGGCGATGGTTCAAACGCTGAATACCCGGGCTTTTATTTCATGGGAACAAAAACCTTATTTATTCCGTTTTTCGAACTATCGCCCCATCACGGGCAGCGCAGAATTCATGTATCAGAACGTCACTATTATGCCGCTACCTGACTTCACCGGTAACGTGCAGCATATTGGATTGTTAATATATGACGTAACGGATGAAGCACTTGGGCGCCAGATCCAAAGCAATCATTTGACTGACACATCACAATCCATCAGTAAAACCGAGTAATTAATTCGTTTTTTTCTGCTAACGACGATAAAGCCAGACTGCTAGACTCTACAGTGGTCTGTTTTATTGCTCTCTTTAACTGGATACCCCTATGTTCGAATGGATTGCTGATCCCTCAGCATGGGTAGCGCTGGCTACCTTAACACTGCTGGAAATTGTATTAGGTATAGATAACATCATTTTTATTTCAATTCTGGTCGGGAAATTGCCGCCTGAACAACGCCAGCGTGGTCGAATTTTAGGTTTAGGCGGCGCCATGATCACCCGCATCCTGCTGCTGCTTTCTTTAGCTTGGGTGATGCGACTAACCGCTCCACTGTTTACTATCATGTCAGAAGCCATTTCGGGCCGGGATTTAATTCTGATCATTGGGGGCTTATTCCTGATCTGGAAAAGTACCCATGAAATTCACTCCAGTCTGGAGGGCAGTGCAGAAGAACATCATGATAGTCAGAAAAAAGTCAGCTTTCTTTCTACCCTGCTCCAGATTGCCATTCTAGACATTGTGTTCAGTCTTGATTCCGTCATCACCGCTGTGGGTATGGCTGATCATGTCCCTGTTATGGTATTGGCTATCGTGGTTGCTGTTGGTGTCATGATGTTTGCAGCCAAACCGATTGGGGACTTTGTTGATGAAAATCCAACATTGAAAATTCTGGCGCTGGCTTTTTTGATCATGGTTGGTATGGCTCTGATTGCGGAAGGTTTCGATCTGCATATCTCGAAAGGTTACATCTACACCGCGATGGCGTTCTCACTGATTGTGGAAATGCTCAATATCAAAATGCGTAAAGGTATTGAAAAACCAGTTCATTTGCACAAAACATTTGAAGAAGAGAATCAGTAATTTCTCGTCCATACCTCACTGCGACTAGTTAGTCATAGAAACGAAAAGACCGCCAAACGGCGGTCTTTTTATATATGGATGACTGTTATTTCAGTTTTGGTGTTTCTGTAACCACATCAAAATTTTGGCCACGATGACGCAGCAAATGATCCATCAGCACTAATGCCAGCATTGCTTCGGCAATTGGTACCGCACGAATACCGACACAAGGATCATGACGACCACGGGTCACCATCTCTACCGCGTTACCCTGTTTATCAATCGTTTCGCCCGGCACCATGATGCTGGAAGTTGGTTTCAGCGCTAACCCCACCACAATCTCCTGACCACTGGAGATGCCGCCTAAAATGCCACCCGCATGATTACTCTGGAAACCTTCAGGTCGCATAGGATCGCGGTGTTCCGAACCGTGTTGTTCGACCACAGCAAAGCCATCACCGACCTCAACACCTTTTACCGCATTGATGCCCATCATGGCATGTGCGATATCCGCATCGAGACGATCAAATACCGGTTCACCTAAACCCACCGGCACACAGGTCGCGACGACCTTTAATTTTGCACCGATGGAGTCGCCCTGTTTTTTCAGATCGCGCATGAACGCATCCAGCTCATCCAATTTATCCGGATCAGCAAAGAAAAACGGGTTAGTCTCAATGATTGATTTATCGAAACGTTCAGCTTTGATTGGGCCAAGCTGGTCCAGATAGCCAAAAATTTCAATGCCGCAGTGTTCTTTCAGATATTTTTTCGCAATTGCACCCGCAGCAACCCGCATCGCGGTTTCGCGCGCAGAAGAGCGGCCACCACCACGGTAATCTCGGATACCGTATTTCTGATGGTAGGTATAATCTGCATGCCCCGGACGGAACACATCTTTAATATCAGAATAATCTTTGGAACGTTGATCCGTGTTTTCAATCAACAGACCAATCGATGTGCCGGTAGTTTTACCTTCAAAGACACCAGAAAGAATTTTAACTTCATCATCTTCACGACGTTGGGTCGTAAAACGCGAAGTACCTGGTTTACGACGATCCAGATCGCCCTGCAAATCGGCTTCTGTTAATGCCATGCCCGGAGGACAACCGTCCACAATTGCGCCTAAAGCCAGACCATGGCTTTCGCCAAAGGTGGTGACCCGAAATAATTGTCCGAAAGTATTACCAGCCATAATGTCCCTACTAACTTAATGCTTGTGCGAATAACGGTTGGTATTGATCCAGCTGTGCTTTGGTCAACACAAACACGCCGTCACCACCCTGTTCAAATTTAATCCATTCAAATTCGACTTCTGGAAACAGTGCCGCCAGATGCACCATACTGTTCCCCACTTCCACCACTAATACACCATTATCTTTCAGCAGCGCACCGGCTTCTGCCAGAATTCTGCGCACCAGATCTAAGCCATCATCACCGGCGGCTAAAGCCATTTCCGGCTCGTGATGAAATTCTTCCGGCAGATCTGACATATCTTCGACATCCACATACGGTGGATTAGAGACGATCAGATCGTATTTATCGCCAGCAGGCAGCGCATCAAACAGATCAGAGCAGATCGGGATCACCTGCCCCAGCATGCCGTGCATTTCAATATTCATCTCACAGACAGCCAGCGCATCATCGGAGAGATCCAATGCATCCACTTCCGCTGCCGGGAATGTATGTGCCATGGCAATTGCGATGCAGCCCGAGCCGGTGCACAGATCCATGATCCGGGTTGGTTCATGCTGTAACCAAGGCGCAAAGCGTTTGTGAATCAACTCAGCGATCGGTGAACGTGGGATCAACACGCGCTCATCTACATAAAACTCCATACCGGCAAACCAGGATTTATTGGTCAGATATGGCGCTGGTACGCGCTGTTCAATCCGTTGCTGGATCAAGCCAGCCAGATGCGACCGTTCAGTGCGTGTTAACCGTGACTGACGCAGATCGCTATCAATGACTGGCGGTAAATCTAATGCGGGCAATAACAATTGAATTGCTTCATCCCAGCTATTATCAGTACCATGTCCGTAAAATAAGCCCGCAGCATTAAACTGGCTGACGGCCCAACGCAGCATGTCATTGAGGGTTCTGAATTCGTCGATGACCTCATCAACATTGATATTATCCAAATGCGCCTCCGGTTAATCCGGTTGTCACGTTCGCTGCACACTGTTGTTTAGTATATCAGGCATGACTGACCGAATTATGAGCAAAAAAATAGTACTGGAAGACCAGGATGTCAGCCTCTTTCGGGAGGCGATAACAGGTGCCCGGCAAATAAAGCAGGATACCATACGTTTGCAGTCTCCGGCGATCAAGCAGAAAGCACAAATCCGGGAAATTCGTGAAGCCCAGCAGGCGCAACACTATTTTTCGGATGAGTATGAGCCGCTATTAAGTCAGGAAGGCCCCGTTAGGTATGTGCGTTCCGATGTCTCGGCTTATGAGGCGAAGAAACTACGCCGTGGTGATTACATTCCGGACATGATGCTGGATTTACATGGTCTGACGCAGCAACAAGCCAAATTAGAACTCGGTGCACTGATTGAAGCCTGCCGGCGTCAGCACATCCGTTGTGCTTGCGTGATGCATGGTCATGGCAAAAATATTTTGAAGCAGAAAATACCGTTATGGCTGGCTCAGCATCCCGATATTATGGCTTTTCATCAGGCGCCCAAACTTTGGGGTGGCGACGCAGCAATTTTGGTGCTAATTGAGCAAAATATCTGAATAAAACATTCAGGCAGAAGATCAGGCTGCCTTTTTCGTGATCTCGGCAATTTTAGTGTTCAGTTCCTGTACTGTTGCCCGGTGTACTGGATCAGCTTCAACAGGCATGACCACTTTGCCATTTTCAAATTCATAGCCACCACGCCCATGAATGTATAAGCGACCGCGGAAAAAAGTTCTGACATATTTGGCGATTAATGCCGGAAAATACTTTTTGAAAATGCGCACAGTCCACCTCCGAATTGCAATTTACCCTCTTATATTGAGTATAGTCGGGGCAGCAATACCGCATTTCAATGAAGCGGTGGAACGGAAAGACTAAAGTTAGAGACTGTGCACAAATTAGAAATTATCAACGAACGGTGTGTGGCCCTTCCAGCCAATCGAGCCGCCCTTTGCCATCCACCAGCGTCACACCAGCCATGCCAGAGGTTACAAACATGGGGGGTACAGCATTGGCACACAAATCGTTCACTATGTAACCAACCAAAGGTAAATGGCTGATTATTAATACATATTCATCATCCAATGCTCGCAAATAGTCTGACACCACTTCAGAGCGACCATAAGGGACGAGATCATGAACATCTTCAATTTGTGCCGGAGCCGGTAAACAAGCTTGAATGGCTTCCCATGTCTGCTGAGCACGCAAAAATGGGCTCACCAACACACGGTCAATTCGTGGCAACTGCTCTGCCACCCATTCCGCCATTCTGATCGACTGTTTACGGCCTTTATCAGTTAATGGACGCAGATCATCACGCCCAGCCTCGTGAGCAGCTTCACCGTGGCGCATTACAATAATCTTCATTCAATTAGCCTTTAATGTCCCTATTAATACAAATACTACTGCCTTCGAATCATGGAAACAATCAACATGTTATGGAAACGGTTTGCACGTTCTTAAAATAAGGACCGATAATATAAAGATATCTTCTCCATGGCAGATCTTATGCAAATATACCGTGCACCTGATGACAGATGTAATTACCGCTATCTTGAGCTGTCTAATGGGTTGCGAGTGTTATTGATCCATGACCAGGTGGCAGAACGCTCTGCAGCCTCACTGGCCGTCAACTGTGGGCATTTCGCTGATCCGCCGGAACGTCAGGGAATGGCGCATTTTCTCGAACATATGCTGTTCTTGGGCACCGAAGCATTCCCGCATCCCGGTGAGTATCAAGCCTTCATTTCACAGCATGGCGGCAACCATAATGCCTGGACAGGCACAGAGCACTCTAATTATTTCTTCGATATAGCCACTGAGTTCTTCGAAGAGTCGCTGCATCGTTTTTCACAATTTTTTATCTGCCCGACCTTCAATGCTTCGCTGGTCGATCGTGAACGACATGCCATTGAGTCAGAATATCGCATGAAAATCAGCGATGATGTTCGTCGCTGCTATCAGGTACATAAAGAGACGGTTAACCCTGAACATCCGTTTAGTAAGTTTTCTGTCGGCAACCTACTCACGTTGCACGACAGTACGGAAGGCTCGCTGCGCGAAGAGGTCAAAGCCTTTTTTGCTCAGCATTACAGTGCCGACAAAATGGCGCTGGTCGTACAATCCGATTGGTCTCTTGATCAGCAAGAGCAAACCATACGGCAATTTTTCCCGGCCATTGTGCAAAGTAAGGTCATTACCCCGCCGATATCGGCACCGCTTTATCGGGAACAAGATCTCCGCCTGAGAATTCAGATCAAGCCGATGAAAGAACTACGTCGTTTGTCGGTAAGTTTTGCATTACCTAACGTCGATGCTTATTACCCTACCAAACCACTGACCTATATCAGTCATCTACTCGGTTACGAAGGCAAAGGCAACCTGTTCGGTTATATGAAACGTCAAGGCTGGATCACCGCTCTTTCTGCCGGTGGCGGGAACAGTGGCTCCAATTTCCGTGATTTTCAGGTGAATTTCTCACTGACCCCGAAAGGGCTGGAGCATGAAACTTCGATCATCGAACATTTGTTTAGCTTTCTGCGCTTAATTGCCGAACAAGGCATTGAAGGCTGGCGTTATGAAGAAAAAGCGTCACTGCTAAAAATTATGTATGAGATACAGGAGCATCCACGCCCGCTCGACAATGTCTCTCACCTGTCGATGAACTTATTTCATTATCCCCCCGCAGAGGTCGTGCGCGGCGATTATTTGATGACCTCGCTCGATGTTAATGAAATCAAGAGCATGTTAGCGTTTATGACGCCTGATAATATGCGGATCACCTTGGTTGCGCCGGAAGTTACCACCAATCAGACGGCAAAATGGTATGACACCCCCTATCAGGTTGAGCCAATAGAAAATGCGTGGTTAAGCGTCTGGCGTAATGTGGGGTTACCCGATGCCAAACGCTATCACTTGCCAGAGCCCAACCTCTTTTTACCCGATCGATTAATAGCGCGGATTAATCCTGCACCTAAAACGATTCCAACTCGATTGATCCATCGGGCCGGTTTGCGGGTGTGGCACCTGCATGACGATTCGTTTGCCAGCCCTAAAGCCAGCTTGTTTATTGCAGTAGACAGTGAACACGCCGTGGTGTCGCCCTATCACATTGCCATGACACGCTTGATGGTGGAATTGTTACTCGACCATCTGAATGAATTTACTTATCCGGCAGAAATCGCCGGCCTGAATTACAACATTTATGCCCATCAGGGCGGTTTCACCATTCAACTGAGCGGATTTAGCTGTCGTCTTTATCATCTGCTGGAATTGTTACTGAAAAACCGCACCGCAGGTCACTACAAACCAGAACGTTTCTACGCTATTCGCGAACAATTATTACGTAATTGGCGCAATCAGAATAAGGGCCGCCCGATTGCACAACTATTCAGCCAACTGACCAGCTTATTACAACCGAATAACCCGCCGGTGGAAGCATTAATTCCCTATTTAGAAGTGGTTGAACCCGCTGAGTTACCTCAGTTTATGCGTCGGTTATTTCAGGCGGTACATCTGGAAGTATTGGCGCACGGTGACTGGCTGGAAGATGAAGTGCGACAAGTTGCTGGTTTATTAGAGCGGCAAATTACGCCAAACAGTTTACCGAGTCGGGAAACCCGCCGTCGATTGGTGGATATTCGCAAGGCAGGAACATTGCTCTATGAATGCAATTGTCATCACCATGACTCTGCATTGCTGCTTTATTATCAATCACCGGAAAAAGACGCCAACAGCATTGCTTGCTACACATTAGCTAACCATATCATGTCGTCACCGTTCTTCCATGATCTGCGCACACAACAGCAATTAGGTTATGTGGTCGGCACAGGCAATCTGCCGCTCAATCGACATCCAGGGTTGGTGTTCTATATTCAATCTCCGGTGATGGCTCCTGATGGCTTATTAGCGGCGATAGAGCTGTTTATCGATGCATTCCATATGCAGTTATTGGAAATGACAGAACAAACCTGGCAGAGCAATAAACAAGGGCTACTCAGCCAATTGACCGAGGCCGATGCCAACTTACGGGCACGCAGTCAACGACTGTGGGGCAGTATAGGCAGTCGGGATTTTTCTTTCCGCCAAAGAGAAAAAGCGGCAGCCGCATTGATGAAAATATCCCGTGCAGACTTTATACGCTTCATTCGCTCTTTGCGTTCATCGTTGGCAGACAGAGTAGTGATGTATAGTCAGGGAGAAGCACATCAGAGTGATGATAATGTCATGGAAGGCATGCACATCGATTATTTGGCCGAGTTTCAGCAAACTTCAGCACAGTTTCAATCAATCTGAATTATTGATCGATTTTAACTGCGCTGAAATCAGATAAATCAGCGTTGCGCCTGCGAAAATAAACGGAAGAAGTTTTCGCTGGTCTGCGCTGCCAGTGTTTCAACTGTCACACCACGCAGTTCAGCAATGAATGCCGCAACATCAGCAACATAGGCAGGTTCATTCTGATGCCCTCGATGAGGCACTGGCGCCAGATAAGGTGAATCCGTTTCAATCAGCAAACGATCAGCCGGGATCTGACGCGTTACCTCGCGTAATGCATCAGCGTTGCGGAACGTGACAATACCAGAAATAGAGATATACATTCCCAGCGCCAACGCAGCTTGCGCCATTGGCCAGTCTTCGGTGAAACAATGCAGTACACCACCCGCTTCGCCCACACACTCTTCCCGTAAAATCGTCAGCGTATCTTCTTTGGCATCACGGGTATGCACAATGACCGGTTTTTTCAGCGCACGGGAAAGACGGATGTGTTCGCGAAAAGCTTGCTGCTGTTCAGCTTTATTGTCCGTGCTGTAGTAATAATCCAGCCCGGTTTCACCAATCGCCACCACACGCGGATGAGCAGCCAATTCGCGTAACTGTTCATTGCTCCATGCTGATTCCAGATCCAACGGGTGCACACCACAGGAAGCAAACACATTCGGGTAAGGTAATACCGACTGCAACATGGCCGGAAATGCTTCCAGCGTCACCGAGACAGATAAGAAATGGCTCACGCCTCGTTGCTGCGCTTTCTGTAATACATCAGCTAAATCACGGTGTTTTTTGTCATAGTCGAGACGATCAAGATGACAATGAGAATCAACGAACACGGGTTATTCCTTGGTAAAGAGTTGATCAAGCCAGTCAGCAAACAGTATGGAAGGAACCGCTGATGGCATATCCTGCAGTGATTGTTTCAAGAGTAGTAGCTGCTGCAAACTACCTAATAAGATCTCAGCCGGGCGGGCCGCCAAAAATGACAACAAATTCGCATGATCAGCAAATTGCAATTGTTGCATGGTAACACCCTGCTGCAACTTCAAGGCATCCAGCAATAAACAACTCAGCCATTCAAATGAAGTAGGCATAGCTGACACCCAGCATTTCGTCAGGGCTGTGATAGTCCAGGGTTGCTGTCGGTAGAGTTCCAACACGCTAATCACCGCTTGCCGCTGCTGTTCCCCCCCGTCATTCAGGTACATCAGCGTGCGCAGTGGCGCACCTTGGTTCATCTGTAACAAGGCTGGCGTAATAGTTTGAGCAGGTGCTTGTTGCTGCAACCAGGCCAATGCTTGTTGTTCCTCAGCCTGTAACGTCCAAACCTGACAACGGCTCACAATGGTCGGTAACAGTTTCATTGCAGAATCAGTCAACAGCAGTAATAAGCTATTCCCCGGTGGCTCTTCTAACGTTTTTAACAACGCATTTTCTGCCGCTTCCGTCATACGTTCCGCTTGTAGAATGATTGCGACCTTGCCACGGCCAAGCTGCGGGCTATTCATTAACTGCGCCGACAATTGCCGGATCGTATCTACCCCAATCGATTTAGCATCATCCGCACCATAGATATGCCAATCAGGATGCGACTGCTGTTTCGCTAATAAACAGGCATGACAGCGCCCACAGGGTGCATTTTGCTGCGGCTGTTCACACAAAAATAGCAAGGCCCACTGGGTCGCTAACGCTGATTTCCCAATACCTGTTGGCCCAACCAGTAAAAAAGCATGTGGCAGGCGTTTACTCGCAAAAACTTGCTGGAAACGCGCCCAGTATGGCATCAGCCACGGGTACATAGCGCCTGCTCCAGCACAGTATTAATGGCAATCTGCACTTGTTGCGGTGATTGTGCCGCATCAATGATATGTATGGTTGGATCTTGCTTGGCCAATTCCAGATAACGCGCACGGGTACGCTGAAAGAATGCTAATGCTTCCTGTTCGATGCGATCTAATTCCCCTCGCTGTCTGGCTCGTTCCAGACCAATCGCCGGATCAATATCCAGATACAAAGTTAGATCCGGGGCAAAATCACCTAATACAGCCTGCTTGATTTGGTTGATCAGGGCGGCATCAATACCGCGGCCACCGCCTTGGTATGCTTGAGATGAGAGATCGTGCCGATCCCCGACAACCCATGTACCATTTTTTAAGGCAGGCTTGATCCGGTTTTCAACGAGCTGAACGCGCGCTGCATACATCAGCAATAATTCCGCCTGGATGGTCAGCGGTTCATCATGCACTTCTTTGACAATCGCCCGCATCTTTTCTGCCAGTGGCGTTCCCCCCGGTTCACGGGTTGTTTCCAACTGCGTAATGCCATGCTGACGCAACCAATCCAACACATAACTTACCGCGGTACTTTTACCAGCGCCTTCCAGCCCCTCAATGACAATGAACTTACTGCTCATTTATTGCTCCAGCACATAGCGTTTCACCGCATGGTTATGTTCTGCCAACGTAGTTGAGAACTGATGTGCTCCGCCACCTTTAGCTACAAAATAAAGAAAATTGGTTTTATCCGGATGTAATGCCGCTTTAACCGCCTCTTTCCCGGGCATCGCGATAGGTGTCGGCGGTAACCCCTCGATAACATAAGTGTTATACGGGTTATTATCCTCCAGATCACGTCGGTGAATATTGCCATCGTAATGATCTTTAACACCATAAATAACCGTTGGATCGGTCTGCAATTTCATTTTTTTCTGCAACCGATTTACAAAAACTGACGCGATCCGTGGGCGTTCATCAACTTTCGCCGTCTCTTTTTCAATGATGGACGCCATGATCAAGGCTTGATATGGCGAATCGTACGGCAATGATGGATCTCTGCTTTTCCAGTTCTTATCCAGATAGTTTTTCATTTCATTATGCGCACGACGCAAGATATCCCTGCTGCTAGAACCTACCGTATAAGAATAGGTCTCAGGCATAAACCAGCCTTCAATATTTTCCTGCGCGATGTTCAATTCACGACGTAAACTATCTAAATCATCGATAGTCAGCGGTTTATCCAGATAAGGTGCTTTGCTCAGCGCTTGCAACCAATCATCTATGCGCTGCCCTTCGACCAGCGTTACTGAAAAGACAGCTTCTTTGCCACTCACGAACAGCAACAGTGCATGTTTTACATTCCAGCCTTTTTCAATTTTATAAGATCCAGCTTTGATCTGGCTTAACTCAGGATGCAGTTTTAACCATACGACTGACCAAAAAGGCGAAACTGGCTCTGCTGCGAGATCCATTAAAACATCTTTTGCTTTGCTGCCTTTAGCCACCGTATAAAGCCGGGAATCACCTTTCAGTAGCACCGAATCAAGTTGCTGCCATGATAAAGAACCCCATACCGCAACTGCCAAAAACGCCAGAATAGCCGCTGAAGTAAGAATTCGAATTGTTTTAGGCCAACGCTGCCAACGCATTTTGCAACCGTTTAACAAAGCGGTGATCTTGATATTTAACATCTTTTATTCCTGTAACTGGCACGACACCCATCAGCGCGTTCGTGATCCAAACTTCATCCGCATCTAACAACGCAGGCTGCCCTGTAGAAACCGATGTAACTTCATATTGCCAGCTGTTCAGTTGCTGTGTAACAAAGGCGCGCATCACACCACACACCCCAGCTAGTTTCAAGTCAGGGGTGAAAATCTGTTCACCCTTACGCCAGAATAGATTTGCAGTGACAGCTTCAACTACATGATCTTGCCAATCCAGCACAATCGCTTCCGGAATGCCTCGCTCATCCAGTTCATTTTTTAACAACACCTGCTCCAAGCGATTTAGCGTTTTCAGCCCGGCTAATATTGGCTGACAACCCAGTCGTTGCTCAGCAACCTCAAGCTTAATGCCGCCAAATTGCCAGTCATGATAATGACTAGGATAAGGATGAACGGAAACAATAACGGTCGGCGTATCACACCCTTGCGGGCTATAACCGCGCCCTCCAGTCCCTCGGGTAATAATAATTTTACCGCATGCTTCATCGTAGTTCGTCGCTAACTGACAGCATTGCGCATAGAGCAAATCAAAATCAGGCAACGGTAGTTTGAGTCGCGCACACCCTTCGCGTAATCGTGCAACGTGATATGGCCACAAAGCTGGCTGATGATTTTTTAGATACAGCGTGGTAAACAGGCCATCCCCCAGCGTTAACCCCCGATCCTGAGCTGAAACTATTGTGGCAGATGTACCATTAACCAAAAGCATAAATTCGTCGCAAATAAAAAGGGCCTGATCGCAGTGTATCAGGCCCTCTTAAATAAGATCGAGCGTTAAACGCGTTTAAAAATCAGCGAACCGTTAGTACCACCGAAACCAAACGAGTTAGATAAAGCACACTCAAAATTACCTGGCTTAGCAACATTGGCAACCAGATCCAAATCGCACTCTTCATCCGGATTATCTAAATTGATAGTCGGTGGTGCAATTTGATCGCGCAGTGCTAATACAGTAATGATTGCTTCAATCGCACCAGCCGCACCCAACAGGTGGCCAGTCATCGATTTAGTAGAGCTAACCATCACGTTATTCGCATGCGAACCAAACGTGCTTTTCACTGCACGTAATTCCGCTTTATCGCCTAATGGCGTAGAGGTACCGTGTGCATTGATATAACCAATTGCTTCCGGAGTAATACCTGCATCACGGATCGCATTCTGCATTGCTAATGCGGCACCACTACCATCATCTGGCGGAGCCGTCATATGGTGAGCGTCACCACTCATGCCAAAACCAATCAGTTCAGCATAAATCTTAGCACCACGTGCTTTGGCATGCTCATACTCTTCCAGAACCAACACACCAGCACCATCACCCAGCACAAAACCATCACGGTCTTTGTCCCAAGGACGACTAGCTTTTTGTGGTTCATCGTTACGGGCAGACAATGCTTTCGCAGCAGCGAAACCACCCATCCCCATAGGGGTTGAGGCTTTTTCTGTACCACCCGCCACCATCGCATCAGCATCACCGTATGCAATCATACGCGCGGCAAAGCCGATCGCATGTGTACCAGAAGTACATGCAGTAGTGATCGCGATGTTAGGACCACGCAATCCTTTCATGATAGACAGATGACCTGCCGCCATGTTGATGATGGTAGACGGAACAAAAAACGGACTCAGTTTACGCGGACCACCATTCATCAGACTGGTATGGTTTGATTCAATCAAACCCAGACCACCGATACCAGAACCAATGGTTACACCAACGCGATGCGCGTTAGCTTCAGTGATTTCAAGACCTGAGTCATCGAAAGCCTGAATACCAGCAGCCACACCGTACTGGATAAATAAATCCATTTTACGGGCGTCTTTTTTGCTGATGCCATGTTCTTCGGGATCAAAATTCTTCACCAAGCCTGCAAATTTAGTTGGGAAGTCCGTCGTATCGAAATGTTCGATGGAGGTGATACCACTTTGGCCTTTTAACAAGGTCTGCCAAGATTCTTCAGCAGTGTTACCTACGGGAGACAACATCCCCAGGCCGGTCACCACTACTCTGCGCTTTGACACAGGAAAGCCTCCGGGAGGAAAATACGGATGTTAAAACAAGAAACAGGAGCGTTAGAACCACGCTCCTGCTGTCAGGCGATTAGTCCTGATGAGAAAGGATGTAATCGATAGCAGCTTGAACAGTAGTGATCTTTTCTGCATCTTCATCAGGGATTTCAGTATCGAACTCTTCTTCCAGCGCCATTACCAGCTCAACGGTATCCAAAGAGTCAGCACCCAAATCATCAACAAAAGATGCTGCTGATTTAACGTCTTCTTCTTTAACACCCAGTTGTTCGATGATAATTTTTTTTACGCGTTCTTCGATAGTACTCATGACCCGATTTTTCCTTTAGAAATACGCAAATGCGTGTGTTGTCGTAGTGTATTCAATTGTTCATAGTTTGCAAGACTCTTGGGGGCTGTCGATTCAGGATTTTAGAGATATTCCTCTATTTTTCGCTAAAAACAGACCTTAATGACTCTTAAACCATGTACATACCACCGTTAACATGCAATGTTTCACCGGTGATATAAGCAGCCTCATCAGAGGCCAAAAATGCCACTGCAGAAGCAATTTCCTGAGCAGACCCCAAGCGGCCGGCAGGCACTTGACTCAGAATTCCGTTACGCTGTTCATCATTCAGAACATGCGTCATATCTGTTTCAATAAAACCGGGAGCAACAGCGTTTACTGTGATCCCACGGGAACCAACTTCACGAGCTAATGATTTGGTAAACCCTAACAAACCCGCTTTAGCTGCTGCATAGTTAGTTTGGCCCGCATTGCCCATTGTACCCACAACAGAGCCAATGCTAATGATACGGCCGTGGCGTTTTTTCATCATGCTGCGTAATACCGCTTTAGATAAACGGTAAACTGAGGAAAGATTCGTCTGGATGATATCATCCCACTCGTCATCTTTCATACGCATCAGCAAATTGTCACGCGTGATACCGGCGTTATTAACCAGAATATCAACTTCACCATATTTTGCTTTGATAGCATCAAATAATGCGTCAATAGAAGACTGTTCCGTTACGTTCAATACCAGACCAGCGCCAGCTTCGCCCAGATATTCACCGATAGCTGCAGCACCTGATTCGCTGGTTGCAGTACCAACAACGGTTGCGCCACGCGCAACAAATGTCTGAGCAATTGCTTTACCGATACCGCGGCTAGCGCCAGTGACCAGTACTACTTTACCTTGGAAACTCATTGTAATTCCTCTCACTGAACTTTGCTCAACGCATCTTGCAAACCGGCTACGTCGTTAATCGCACTACCGTCTACACGTTTATCAATTCGTTTTACCAGGCCTGACAATACTTTGCCTGGTCCCATTTCGATCTCAAAAGTGATCTCTTCGCTCGCCATTCTTTCCACAGTCTCAGTCCAACGTACTGGGCTGTATAACTGACGAACCAAGGCGTCTTTGATGGCAGCCGGATCAGTCACAGTTGCCACATCCGCGTTATTGATTACAGGGATAACAGGCGCTTTAACTTCCAGTTTATCTAATGCAATCGCCAACTCTTCTGCCGCTGGCTTCATCAACGCACAATGAGAAGGCACGCTGACCGGCAACGGTAAAGCTCGTTTAGCACCAGACTCTTTCATCAATACATTGGCACGTTCAACCGCTTCTTTATGGCCGGCAATAACAACCTGACCTGGAGAGTTAAAGTTGACCGGAGAAACAACCTGACCTTGTGCGGCTTTTTCACAGTTAGTCGCAATAGAATCATTATCCAGACCAATGATAGCCGCCATTGCACCAACACCTTCCGGTACTGCGCGTTGCATAGCCTGACCGCGTAATTCCACCAGCTTAACCGCATCAGCAAAATTCAATGCACCGGCACAAACCAAAGCAGAATATTCACCTAAGCTATGACCGGCCATAACAGCTGGCGTCGCGCCACCTTGAGCCTGCCACAAACGCCACAATGCGACTGAGCTCGTCAATAAAGCTGGCTGCGTTTTCCAGGTTTTATTCAACTCTTCCGCTGGGCCTTGCATAACCAATTCAAACAAGTCATAACCTAATACCGCACTGGCTTCAGCGAAGGTTTCTTTAATGATTGGATAGGCCTCGGCCAATTCAGCCAGCATGCCAACGCTCTGAGAGCCTTGTCCCGGGAAGGCAATTGCAAACTTACTCATTTTTTATTTCCTTTCTTAATAACGAACCAAAGCCGAACCCCAGGTAAAGCCGCCACCAAATGCTTCTAACAACAGCAATTGGCCACGCTTGATCCGGCCGTCACGCACACCTTCATCCAATGCAATCGGCACTGATGCTGCAGATGTATTACCGTGACGATCCAATGTCAGGATCACCTGATCCATCGACATACCCAATTTTTTGGCTGTAGCACTGATAATGCGCCAGTTAGCTTGATGCGGAACCAGCCAATCCAGTTCAGATTTATCGATATTATTCGCGTCCAGCGTCTGTGTTACCAACTCACTCAAGCGGGTAACAGCGACTTTAAATACGTCATTACCTTTCATATACATGTAGGCATTATCTGTATCTTCAGCGCCACGCTGCGCCTGTGGTAGTTTTAACAACTCACCATAGCGACCATCAGCGAATAAATGGGTAGATAAAATACCTTGCTCTTCTGATGCACCTAATACAACGGCGCCTGCACCATCACCAAACAGAATAATAGTGCCACGATCATTAGGCTCGCAGGCGCGAGATAATGTATCTGCCCCAACGACCAGAATATGTTTTACATTTCCAGTGCGAATAAATTGATCTGCCACACTCAGCGCATAGGTAAAACCAGCACAAGCCGCCGCCAGATCAAATGCTGGGATACCAGGACGATCCAGCATAGCTTGTAATTCGCAAGCCGCTGCCGGAAACGCATTTTCAGCACTGGTCGTAGCGACAATAATCATATCCAGTTCTGCAGCAGAGATCCCTGCCGCGGATAACGCCAGTTGGGCAGCCTGAAAAGACAATGAGGCTACTGTTTCATTGTCTCCAGCAATACGGCGTTCCCGGATGCCGGTTCTTTCCACGATCCATTCATCACTGGTTTCGACCATACGCTCAAGATCTGCGTTAGTACGAACCTTTTCGGGTACATAGCTACCCGTACCAAGAATTTTACTGAACATAAAGTGAATTAGCGCTCGTGTGTGTGTTCTGCGATAAAGCGTTCTGAGATCCGACGAGGCAACTGTTGTTCGATCTCAGCCACTGCATGCAGAATGGCATTAGACAAAGCCCGCCGGTCGGCGCGCCCATGACTTTTAATTACGATACCATTTAGCCCCAGAAGACTGGCACCATTATAGTGGTCTGGATGCATTACTGACAAAGACGTTTGTATTCCATCAGTAGAATTTGGTTTATTTTCTGCCAAAAGAGAGCCATTAAGAGCCTTTAGTTGGCTGTAAAAAAATCTAGCAATCCCTTCTGCCGTCTTTAATGCAATATTTCCGGTAAAACCATCGCAGACAATTACATCGGCTTGACCAGAGATCAGTTGATCACCTTCCAGAAAACCGATGTAGTTAAATTGATCATTTGCTGCCAGTAATTCCGCTGTTTCCTGCACCAGTTTACTGCCTTTAATAACTTCTTCACCTACATTTAATAAGGCAATTTGGGGAGCAGAAATGGCATGTACATGTTTTGTGACCAAATCACCCATACAGGCAAATTGCCATAACATCTCAGGCGTACAATTAACATTGCACCCCAGATCAAGCATGACGGTATGTTGTCCACGAAGATTCGGCAGAGATGAACACAGCGCAGGGCGCTTTAAATGCGGCAACATAGTAATCACCCGCATCGCCATCACCATTAATGCACCAGTATTACCACCACTGACACAAGCCTGAGCTTGACCCGATCGCACCAACTCCAGCATCACTCGCATAGATGAGTCAGTTTTGTTACGTAGAGCAATAACAGGTCGCTCCGCCATTGAGACAGATTGCGAAGCATGAATGAGCTGTAATCTAGGATGTGTGTCGAGGGAATATTGTTCCAGCAAGGGAACTAATTGAACTTGATCACCAACCAACAGAATGTTGATTTGCGGCAAAAGCAACAGTGCCTGCGCAGCGGCAGGCACTGTTTCGGAGGGACCGAAGTCCCCCCCCATGGCATCTAACGCAACCGTTAGAACTGACAAAAGGCAGATCTGCGTTTACAGAACTTAGATTACCTTTTTACCACGATAGTAACCATCAGCGGTCACATGGTGACGACGATGAGTTTCACCGCTAGTTGCATCAACGCTCAACTGCACTGCTGACAGCGCATCGTGAGAACGACGCATGCCACGACGTGAACGGGTTTTACGGTTCTGTTGTACGGCCATTGACCTTACTCCTAATTAACTTACTTGCGTTTCAAACTAGTTAGAACAGCAAATGGGTTTGGACGCTCATCAGCAGGGTCGATCTCACCCCACGTCATTTGCGCGCCTGCCATTGGACATTCCTCCAATGGGTGCATAGCCACGATCGGCAGACTAAGAATTAATTCATCCTCAATCAGCTCGTTAAGATCAAACTCGCCATTTTCATCAAGTTGAATCAACTCGTAAGATTCTGGCAGTTCATCCTCTATCGTGTTCCTCAAAAGAGGAGTATACGAAAATTCAGCCTTGCAGTGGTATTCAAATTCACCTGAACAACGCTGACACTCTACAATCAAAGTAACCGATGCAGTTCCCTGCATGACAACTAAGCCTTGAGGATCAGTGAAAAAGCTCAGATCAGCTTCAATATCACCAACAATTCCGTTCGAGGATTCGACCAGTCGCGTCATGTGCTTGGCTTCAACAATACCTTGATAATCAAGGCGTTTAGCGGCACAACGTACGGGGTCGATCTTTATGGGCAGTTTTACCTTTTGCATAAGGCGGGCATGATATAGATACCGCTCTCGATAGTCAAAGGAAAAACCATTCGATACCGTCTATTCGCTGATGAAGAGAGGCTGCCACTGATGTGCGACATGATATGCTAATAACATCTTCTCATATTTTGATGATTTTATGATAACACCTGATTTAATACTGGCATCAACCTCTGTATACCGTCGGGCACTATTAGAGAAATTAGCTCTCCCCTTCCGTTGTGTCGCACCACATATAGATGAAACGCCAAAAACTGAGGAAGAGGCAATACAACTCGTACAACGTCTGGCATTAGAAAAAGCCCAAGCGGTAGCAAAAACAAACACCACTAGTTGGATTATTGGCAGTGATCAGGTTTGCACCATTAACGGAGAAATCGTTGGCAAACCCGGCTCGGCATCAGCCGCTATCGCACAATTACAAGCCGCATCAGGTCAGAAGATCAGCTTTTATACCGGCTTATGTTTGTTTGATGCCGCCTTAGATCGTTATCAGCTATTAGCGGAACCATTCCATGTACATTTCCGCACCTTATCATCGTCGCAAATTGAACGATATGTCAGCGCAGAAAAACCTTTTGATTGTGCCGGCAGCTTTAAATCAGAAGGGTTAGGGATCAGCTTATTCCAGCAACTGGAAGGCCGCGATCCAAATACCTTGATTGGGCTGCCGTTGATTGCTTTGGTGGATATGTTTGCAGCTTGGGGAGTTGAGTTACCATTATAAGATCAGCCCGAATTATCAGGCTGTGATCTGTATTATTGATGGAGGCTGCTGCCAGACAGTCGCTGGTGCAATTCGGCAACTGTATCAACGATAGCAACCGGCTGATGATGTTCTAACATTGCTTTATCATGCACGCCCCAGGTCACACCGATGCTGTCCATACCGATAGCCTGCGCCATCGCTAAGTCGTGCACTGAATCGCCAACCATCACAGCAGACTGCGTAGGCATGTTTAGTTCATCTAAAATTTGTTGCAGCATGAGTGGGTCTGGCTTTGATTTAGCCTCATCGGCCCCCCGACGAGCACAAAACAGCGATGTCATGTCGGTTTCAAGCAATACACGTTCTAAACCATTGCGTGATTTACCGCTTGCAACGGCCAGCGATTTCCCACTTGCATGCAGTTGCTGCATCATCTGATCGATACCAGAAAATAACGGCGTCGGCGTATCATCAAGATGTTTATAGTAGTTACTATAATGCTGGATCAATGTTTTTTGCTGCTCAACTGAGGCTTGCGGAAACAGACGCTGCATGGAGACTTGTAAGCTAAGTCCGATAATTTCTTTGACTGAACTGGCTGGCGGCACAGCTAGATGACTAGCCTGTGCCGCTTTTTGCATAGAGGAGACGATCCGACCGACCGAATCCATCAGCGTACCATCCCAGTCAAAAATGATGAGTTGATACTCTTTCATACTATTTTTCCAAACGATCTAATGCTGACTGCAACTCTTTGTCGAGTGGCGCTTCAACCGACATTTCTTTGCCCGTTACTGGGTGTATAAATGTTAAACGATAGGCATGTAAGAATAAGCGGTGTAAACCGGCTTTTTTCACCTGTTCGTCAAATTCACGTTCACCATACTTATCGTCACATGCAATTGGGTGCCCGGCATGCAATGTATGCACACGGATCTGGTGTGTCCGCCCCGTTATTGGGCTTGCCATCACCAAAGTGGCATGAGCAAATTTCTGCATGATCTGAAAACGGGTTTCAGAAGGTTTACCTTCACTATTCACCCGAACAATACGCTCGCCAGACTGCAGAATGTTTTTCAGCAACGGTGCATTCACGACTTTGACATGTGGTTGCCATTGCCCGCGCACTAAAGCCAAATATTGCTTACGCATCGTTTTAACACGTAATTGTTCGTGCAAATGTTTCAGCGCACTGCGTTTTTTTGCCACCAACAACAGGCCTGACGTATCACGATCCAGACGGTGCACTAATTCCAGAAAACGACTTTCTGGTCTTAACGCGCGCAAGCCTTCGATCACGCCAAAGCTCAGACCACTCCCACCATGTACCGCTAAACCGGATGGTTTATTCAACACGATGATCGCATCATCTTCAAAGATGATTTGATGAGCCAATGCTTGCACTGAACCGAGTTTTGACGACGGCAGCTCATTCTCTTCGGCAACGCGAACAGGAGGAACACGAATTTCATCGCCAACACAGAGTTTATACTCAGGTTTAATGCGTTTTTTATTAACTCGCACCTCTCCTTTGCGCAAAATACGGTAAATGAGGCTCTTAGGAACCCCTTTTAGCTGAGTTTTCAAAAAGTTATCTATGCGTTGTCCATCTTGCTCAGCATCAATAGTGATGAACTGTACGCCAGGATTTGTATTATTCATGTGTTAATTCTAACTCAGCGATTGATGATTGTCGCAAACTCATTACAGCATGCCTTGCGTAGTTTCAGAGGAAAATGGAATAATGGAGCGATTTTCTATATAAAGCGTAAAGCTGATTGTTGTCTGTAGCTCGCTATCACAGAAAATCATCGATTCTTCACCCGCCCCCTTGTCGCAAGGGAGGAAACATGAATTCGCCTAAAAGTGCGCCTCACGCATGTATCCAACCGAGAGGTTGCTAACCACATGCCATTAAGACCCGAGGCCGGTAGTGTCTGTTTCGAGCAATAGTGAAGTACATAATAAAACAATTTACAAAAACAGAGATTTTAATGAAAAGAATGCTAATTAACGCGACTCAGGAAGAAGAGTTGCGCGTTGCCCTCGTTGATGGGCAGCGTATTTATGACCTGGATATCGAAAGCCCAGGCCACGAACAAAAGAAAGCCAACATTTATAAAGGTAAAATTACCCGGGTCGAACCGAGTCTGGAAGCAGCCTTCGTTGATTATGGTGCTGATCGCCATGGTTTCCTGCCGCTCAAAGAGATCGCCCGTGAATATTTTCCTGAAAACTATACCTTCCATGGTCGCCCTAATATCAAGGAAGTGATCAAGGAAGGCTTAGAAGTTATTGTTCAGATTGATAAAGAAGAACGTGGCAACAAAGGTGCTGCGTTAACCAGCTTTATCAGTCTGGCTGGTAGCTATCTGGTTCTGATGCCAAACAACCCTCGTGCTGGCGGTATTTCTCGTCGCATTGAAGGTGATGAGCGTACCGAACTGAAAGAAGCCATGAACGGACTGGAAGTACCAGCCGGTATGGGTTTGATCGTGCGTACCGCAGGTGTTGGTAAATCACAAGAAGAGCTGGAGTGGGATTTAAACATTCTGCTGAAGCACTGGAATGCGATTAAAAACGCTTCTAGCAACCGCGCAGCACCTTTCCTGATCCATCAGGAAAGTAACGTTATCGTTCGTGCCATTCGTGATTATCTGCGCCGTGATATCGGTGAGATCCTGATCGACAGCGAAACTATTTTTGAGCGTGCAAAACAGCACATTGAATTAGTCCGCCCGGATTTTCTGAACAGAGTAAAACTCTATAAAAGTGAAATCCCGCTGTTTACCCACTTCCAGATCGAAAGCCAGATTGAATCTGCTTTCCAACGTGAAGTGCGTTTGCCTTCCGGCGGCTCGATTGTTATTGATCCAACAGAAGCCTTAACTTCTATCGATATCAACTCATCTCGCGCCACTAAAGGCGGAGATATTGAAGAAACAGCATTGCAGACCAACCTGGAAGCAGCCGATGAAATTGCTCGCCAATTACGTCTGCGTGACTTAGGTGGTTTGATTGTTATCGACTTCATCGATATGACGCCGGTGCGTCATCAACGTGAAGTGGAGAATCGCCTGCGTGATGCAGTGCGTCAGGATCGTGCTCGCATTCAGTTAGGTCGTATATCTCGCTTTGGTTTGTTGGAACTGTCGCGCCAGCGCCTGCGCCCTTCATTAAATGAATCAAGTACCCATGTCTGCCCGCGCTGTAGTGGTCAGGGCTTTATTCGTGATAACGAATCACTGGCCTTGAGCATTCTGCGTTTAATTGAAGAAGAAGCATTAAAAGACAACACCGAGCAGGTTATTGCTCAGGTACCGGTTGATGTTGCTGCCTATCTGTTAAACGAAAAACGTCAGGCAGTATTAAAACTGGAACAACGTCATAACGTCCAGTTGCTGATCATTCCAAATACACGTCTGGAAACACCGCACTTTGAAGTGTCACGCTTCCGTTCAGGTGAAGAAAGCGATGCACTCAGTTATGAATTAAAAACTGATGCGCCAGTGGAAGAATATCAGCCAAAACCACAGTTGATTATTACGCCGACTGAACAGCCTGCGTTACAAGGATTTGCTGCACCAAGCGTGCCGGCACCAACCCCTGTTACTCCGGCCCCGGCTTCTCCTGCGGCAAAACCAGCCTCTGAAGGTGTCTTATCACAACTGTTTAGCTGGATTGGCTCTTTGTTCAAATCACCAGCTAAAACACCAGCGGTTGAAGAACAAGAAACGACAAAGGAACGCCCACAGCAACCGCGTCGTCGTGATAACCGCAATAATAACCGGAAACGTAACACACCTTACGCTGGTCGTAATCGTGAAGATGAAGTTTCTGGTTCAGTGACGACTGATGAGAAAGCGCAAACAACGCAGACACGTCAACCACGTCGTCCTCGTCCTGAACGGACTGAAAGACCTGAGCGAACTGAACGTCCAGAACGAGTTCAACGCGATAACGCGGTAGAAAAAGAACCAACAGCGACCAGACCAGAACGGGCACCAAAAGAGCGTAAGCCTCGTAATGAAGTTGCAGCTCCAGGTGTTGAAGAACAGCAAGATGTTGCCTGTAAAGAGCAGCGCGTAGAAGAGCGCCGTGAACGTCGGAATACTCGCAGCAAAAAAGTGCGAGTGACTAATGAAACAGCTCAACCTGAAATCGTTGTTGATAAATCTGATGCAGAAACAGCAACTGAACAGCAAACTCGTACTCGTCGCCGCCGTAATAATACGGAACGCAATACAGAGAAAGATGTTCAGGAAACCGTTGCAGTAGAAACGAACACTGAAGCGACTACAACAACACCTGTAGTGGAAGCTTTGGTTGTTACTCCAGTAGCTGAACAATTACCGACAACTACGCTTGTGACAACAGCTTCTGTTAGTTCTGAACAACCAGCTACGGCTGTTGAGAGTGCAGTGCCAGAAATTGCTGCAGACGCAGACACCGCTGTAATCCAGCAAGTTCAGGCTGATGTTGCCGCTAATAACGTGACGATCGCTGATGTCATCGTTCCTGTTGCTCAAGATACTGTTGAAGCACCTGTTGTTGCTGTAGTAGAACCAGTACAGGTAGTAGCTAAGGAAGTCGTAACAACTGAACCAGTTCCAGTTATTACTGCTGCTGTAACCGTAGCACCAGTAGCTAAAGCAGAAGTTCGAGGCGTTATTGCTCGCGTTCGCTTTGCGAATGCGGAAATGACTCGACCAGCGGAAACACCATTACCACCTGTGCCGCCAAAAGGTGATTATCCGCCTTATCAGCGTAAACCAGTGAATGGTAGTGGACGTGCTGCCGGTACATCGAACCTGAAACAACAAGCGTCGGCCCCTGCAGGACGCCCTGCTGAAGCAGAGTAAGCGATGATCCCCATCGTTGTTACCAACGATGGGGATATTTCAGATGTATCTTTCCTTCTGCCCGCAAAACCCCATCATTATTACTACCCAAACAGCCTCGATTAATGGTATATTTTTGACTAAAATCAAAAATCAAATAGCGTCGAGATGATCCAGGACAAAGCAAAAGCAAAAAGACCTCCATCATGTGGCGGAGCCATTCACTGTCAAGATTGCAGTATTAGCCAACTCTGCATCCCTTTTTCGCTTAACAGCTCCGAGTTAGACCTTCTCGACTCCATTATCGAACGCAAAAAACCAATTCAGAAAGGCGAAACGCTTTTCAAAGCTGGCGACGAACTTAAATCCTTATTTGCCATTCGTTCTGGCACCGTTAAATCCTATACCATCACCGAACAAGGTGATGAGCAGATCACCGGTTTTCATTTAGCAGGTGATTTGGTTGGTTTTGATGCAGTAACTCGGCTTTACCACCCTTCTTTTGCTCAGGCCTTGGAAACTTCCATGGTATGCGAGATCCCATACGAAATTCTCGATGAGCTTTCCGGGAAAATGTCAAAACTGCGTCAGCAGATCATGCGATTGATGAGCAATGAAATTATCTGTGATCAAGAGATGATTCTATTGTTGTCAAAGAAAAACGCCGAAGAACGCTTAGCTGCTTTTCTCAATAACTTGTCTAACCGCTTTTCACAACGTGGTTTCTCTCCCAGAGAGTTTCGCTTAGCCATGACTCGTGGTGATATTGGCAATTACCTGGGCCTTACCGTTGAAACTATCAGCCGTTTACTCGGTCGTTTTCAAAAAATCGGTTTGATCAAGGTAAAAGGCAAATATGTCACCATTCTGGACACGGCAGCGCTGTCGCAAATAGCAGGTTCAGCTGGAAATCAAGCACCGGAATAGTTACTGAAAATAAATACCTTAGGAGAATGCTTGATCTAACAGTTATCCAGCTATAAATCGACTACGCTGAATGTAGTAGTAATAGCGATATCGTTACCCAAGGAGGCTCCTATGATTAAATATCGGAATATCCTGGTAGTAATCGATCCCACCATGCCTGAACAATCAGCTTTGTTACGCGCGGTGGAACTGGCCAGGTTAGAAGATGTCGCCCGTATCAAAGTGTTTCTGGCAATTTATGATTTCTCATACGAAATCACCTCTATTCTATCCAATGAAGAACGTGAAGAGATGCGGCAAGGGGTGGTGGCTCACCGTCTTGGCTGGCTGGCAGGTATGATAAAACCTTACCAGACTGAAGGGCTGGATATTGAAGCAAAAGTGATCTGGCATAGCCGGCCTTTTGAATGTGTTCTTCAAGAGGTTAAAGATAATGACCATGATCTGGTCATCACCAGCGCACATCATCACTCGTTGCTAAAATCATTTATTTTCACCCCTAGCGACTGGCATTTATTACGCAAATGTCCTTGCCCGGTCCTCGTGACCAAACACCATGGTTGGCCTGCCGGTGGAAATATTCTGGCCGCAATCAATATCAGCGATGAAGCGGAGCAAATGGCATTAAATGAACGCATCATCCATGAAGCCAAAGTGATTGCTCAGCTGGTTAAAGCCAGCCTGCATCTGGTAAATGCATTCCCAGCCCCTATCGTTAATATTGCTCTCGAACTGCCCGGCTTTAGTCCTGAGTTATACAGCGATGCCATGCAGCAACACCATCAAACTGAAATGGAGGAATATGCACGTAAATTTGATATTCCAGCAGAATGTATCCATATCGTAGAAGGGATGCCTGAGGATGTTTTACCTGAGCTTGCCCAATCACTGGATGCCGAATTGACTATTCTTGGCAGTGTCGGACGCACTGGCTGGTCAGCTGCATTTATCGGTAATACGGCAGAGCGGGTGGTTGACAGTATTCATGGTGATTTACTGGTAGTTAAAGCATACGAATAATATTACTTTGCTTGCTCCGAAAGTGACGGCCGCTATAATTGCGGCCTCTCTTTTTTTGGGGCCCGCAACAATGCCAGATCTTTCCGCCAAGCAACAATACAACAATAACAAACTTCAAAAACGCCTGCGTCGACATGTCGGTCAAGCTATTGCTGATTTCAACATGATTGAAGACGGTGATCGCATCATGGTTTGTTTATCCGGCGGTAAAGATAGTTTTGCCATGCTGGATATTCTGCGTAATTTACAAGCCAGCGCCCCCATCCGCTTTGAGCTCATCGCCGTCAATCTCGATCAAAAGCAGCCAGGCTTCCCTGCAGAGGTGTTACCGAACTATCTTGATTCTATCGGTGCGCAATACAAAATTGTGGAAGAAGATACCTACTCGATTGTAAAAGATAAAATTCCAGAAGGGAAAACAACCTGTTCGTTGTGTTCTCGTTTGCGCCGCGGCATTTTGTACCGTACCGCTACTGAGCTAGGGGCTACCAAAATTGCGTTAGGACATCATCGTGATGACATTCTGGAAACACTGATGCTGAATATGTTTTATGCCGGCAAATTGAAAGCCATGCCGCCAAAACTAGTCAGTGATGATGGCAAGCATGTGGT
>JAQUHG010000172.1 GCA_028683735.1 Tolumonas sp.
TCTTTTTGGCAATAATTAGTAATTGTTATCTGATTGTTGCCATTCTCGCGCCATCGTTTCATACTAACCGCTACTTGTCGGAGTGCCCTTTGGGCTGAGACCGTTAATTCGGGATCCGTTGAACCTAATCAGGCTAGAACCTGCGAAGGGAAACAAGAGTTGCGCTTAGGAATCGTTCTTCATTAGAGTGTTTCCTCGCCAGATCTCTCAAGATCTTTTGCTGCAAAACTCCTCTCAACGCCACTTCCGGCAAGCCATCCGATTTCTATTTAAGGTGAGCTTGCTATGTCGAAAAATCTAACTTCCCGTGAACGTCGCGAATCAGCGAAAGAGTATCTGTCTACATTAGCGTCCCAAACATTTCCTAATTCCGATCGTGAATATATTGAAGGTTCGCGTCCGGATATCCGCGTGCCTATGCGTCGCATTAACCTCAGCCCTTCATTAATTGGCGGCACCAAACAAGCGCCTATTTTTGAAGAGAATGCGCCAGTGTTGGTGTATGACCCATCGGGTGCATATGGCGACCCCGATCAGCAAGTGGATGTCACCAAAGGCTTAGCGCCGCTACGTTTAAACTGGATTTTGGAACGCAACGATACAGAGGAAGTCAGCGAACCTAACTCTGCATTCACCCGAGCCCAAGCTGAACAGCTGGCATTGGTGCCGAAAATGGCAGTGCAAGCGCCGATCCGTAAAGCCAAAGCAGGGCATTGTGTCAGCCAGCTGCATTACGCACGTAAAGGCATCATTACCCCTGAGATGGAATATATCGCGATCCGCGAGAATCAACGTCGTCTGCAAGAGGGTGAAAAAGGCATTACGCCGGAATTTGTGCGTCAGGAAGTGGCCGAAGGTCGCGCGATCATTCCAGCTAACATCAACCATGTGGAAAGCGAGCCGATGATTATTGGTCGTAATTTCTTGGTGAAAATTAACGCTAACATCGGTAATTCTGCGGTGAGTTCCAGCATCGAAGAAGAAGTTGAAAAGCTGATCTGGTCAACCCGTTGGGGTGCTGACACCGTGATGGATCTGTCGACCGGTCGCCACATTCACGCTACCCGCGAATGGATCTTACGTAACAGCCCAGTGCCGATTGGTACGGTGCCAATGTATCAGGCGCTGGAAAAAGTAAACGGCATTGCCGAAAACCTGACCTGGGAAGTGATGCGTGACACGCTGATCGAACAGGCGGAACAGGGGGTGGATTACTTCACCATCCATGCCGGTTTGTTGTTACGTTATGTGCCGATGACGGCGAAACGTGTGACTGGCATTGTGTCGCGTGGCGGTTCAATTATTGCGAAATGGTGTTTGGCACATCATCAGGAAAACTTCCTATATACCCATTTCCGTGAAATCTGCGAGATCTGCGCCCAATACGATGTCGCGCTGTCGCTGGGCGATGGCCTGCGTCCCGGCTCGATTGCTGATGCCAATGACGAAGCGCAATTCTCAGAACTGTGTACTTTGGGTGAACTGACGCAAGTGGCGTGGGAATATGACGTGCAGGTGATGATTGAAGGGCCGGGTCACGTACCGATGCATCTGATCAAAGAGAACATGGATGAGCAGCTCAAACATTGTCACGGTGCGCCGTTCTACACCTTAGGCCCGCTAACCACTGATATTGCACCGGGTTATGATCATTTCACCTCCGGCATCGGTGCGGCGATGATTGGCTGGTTTGGCTGTGCGATGCTTTGTTATGTCACGCCAAAAGAGCATTTGGGCCTGCCGAATAAAGAAGACGTCAAACAAGGTCTGATCGCTTACAAGATTGCTGCGCACGCTGCTGATTTGGCGAAAGGTTTCCCTGGTGCGCAAATTCGTGACAATGCGATGTCGAAAGCACGCTTTGAATTCCGTTGGGAAGATCAGTTCAATCTGGCGCTTGATCCTGAAACTGCACGCTCTTATCACGATGAAGATCTGCCGCAGGAATCAGGCAAAGTCGCGCATTTCTGCTCGATGTGTGGCCCGAAATTCTGCTCAATGAAAATCAGTCAGGAAGTCCGTCAGCTGGCGAAAGATGGTGCGTTTGACGCGGAAGATGAAGTTGCTTCAGGCATGCAACAACAAGCGGCGGCATTTCGTGAACAGGGTAGCGAGTTATATCTGGCGCGTGAGGTGGAGTAATGGACTGCGATTCCTTACGCACTCAGACGTCTCGCCCGATTATCTGGAGCATCGCTGGCAATGACTGTGGCGGCGGAGCAGGGCTCGCCGCAGATCTGCTAACCATCCACGATTTGGGTGGTCATGCTTGCCCGGTGGTGAGCTCCGTAACAGCGCAAAACTCGCTCACGTTGCGCAGTGCCGAAGCGGTGTCAGCCCAAATATTGCGAGATCAGTTAGAAGTATTGGCGGCTGATTTGCCGCCAGTTGCTATCAAAATTGGTCTGCTGCCAACTATTGAACATGTCGCGTTACTGGCCGATTGGCTGGCGGGTTTTAAAGCCAAACAGACCTGTTTTGTGGTGCTCGATCCGGTTGCGATCACCAGTCAGGGTGGCAACATGGCTGAGCAGGACATCCGCGATGCGTTGCTGACGAAATTGTTACCGCAACTGGATTTGATCACGCCGAACCTGAATGAATTGGTGTGGTTGCTGCAGTTGCCAACCGATCATTTTTCATCTGCTGCTTATCCGTTGTCATTACTTGAAGCGGCCAGTGTGCAGCTACGCGAATTTGGCGTCGGCGCAGTGCTTTGCAAAGGTGGTCATTTCAACGATGCATTCACCCGCGATTATTTTTCTGACGGCACCCAACTCTTTGTACTGGAATCAGAACGAGTCGTCACCCGTCATGGACACGGCACGGGTTGCACATTGGCATCTGCAGTTGCCGCGTTGGTGGCACAAGGTTATGACATCACCGATGCGTTAGCGGTGGCGAAAGCTTATGTGCAGCAAGGTTTGCGACAAGCGCAGGGGATTGGGCAAGGTCCGGGGCCGGTCGCGCATGCCGGCTGGCCAGAGCAGGCAATTGATTTCCCGCAACCATGCTGGGTCATTCAGAACAACGGCGTTTGGCAGTTAGAAACGTCACTGGCAGTTGCTGCCTTTCCTGAGACCGATCACCAATTAGGATTATATCCAGTAGTTGATTCGGTGCAGTGGATTGAAAAATTACTGCAATGGGGCGTCAGAACACTGCAATTGCGGGTGAAAGATCCAGAAGCTCCCGATCTGGAACAGCAGATACAGCAAGCTATAAAACTGGGTCAACAGTATCAGGCACGATTGTTCATCAACGATTACTGGCAATTGGCGGTCAAGCATGGCGCCTACGGCGTGCATCTTGGGCAAGAAGATCTGCAAATCGCTGATCTGAATGCGATCCGTGATGCGGGGTTACGACTGGGTATTTCTACGCATGGCTTTTTTGAATTAGCGCGCGCGTTTGCATTACAACCTTCCTATATTGCGTTAGGCCATATCTTTCCAACGCAAACCAAAGAGATGCCATCGCAACCGCAAGGCTTACAGCGGTTAGATCGCTATGTGGCGCTTGCCAGTGATTTTCCAACTGTTGCTATCGGCGGTATTTCTGAACAGCGAGTTCCGGAAGTACAAGTTTCCGGTGTCGGTAGTATTGCGTTGGTAAGCGCCATTACTAAAGCAGCTGATCCACAAGTGGCGACTGAGCGCTTGCTTCGGCTGGTGGAAGGGAATATGTCAGAGGCGGTTACGGATGACTGACACACTCTCTGACCATGAATTTTTACGTTACGGGCGACAGATATTACTGCCAGAAATCGGCGAAGCAGGTCAGCTAAAACTGAAACAAAGCAAAGTGCTGATTGTCGGTTTAGGCGGGCTGGGTTCTCCGGCTTCACTTTATCTGGCGGCTGCCGGTGTCGGTGAATTATGGCTGGCCGATGGTGACACGGTCGACAGTAGTAATTTGCAGCGACAAGTTCTGTACCGTACCGCCGATCGCCATCAACCTAAAACCAGGGCGGCTATTGCCCATCTAATCGCGTTGAATCCCGCCGTTAAATACCAAAGTCTACCTGCGGTGGACGACGCTTTATTGGCGGAAATCGTTCCGCAAGTGGATGTAGTGCTCGATTGTTCAGACAACATGCTCACCCGGCAGCGTGTGAATGCGGCCTGTATGCGTGTGCAAAAACCGCTGATCACGGCCGCAGCAACGGGTTGGGAAGGGCAGTTGCTCTTAATTGAACCGGCGCAACAAACCGCGTGTTATCACTGCCTGTTTCCACTCAATGAAGAGACCGGATTAAGTTGCCGCGAGGCGGGCATTGTTGGCCCGGTGGTTGGCATGCTGGGCACAGCGCAGGCTTTGCTGGCTATCCAGTTACTTTGTGATTTGCCACGACCCACCGGCATTTTGCAACGCTTTGATGGCCGAACGCTGCAGTGGCAACGTCTGAAAACGCAGGCTGATCCGACCTGCCCAGTTTGCCATTCCTCTGCCTCATCTTCTGTTTCGCTGGAGTTACCGACATGCAAATCCGCTTAAACGGCGAATCGCTGCAACTCAAATCATCTTGCAGTCTTGAAGCGCTGTTATCCGCGCAAAACCAGCTTAAAGCTGGTATTGCGGTGGCGATAAACCAACAGGTCATCCCACGCAGCCAGTGGAGCCATACCTTTCTTTCTGAACACGACGACGTGGATCTGTTTCGCGCCATCGCTGGAGGTTAACCATGACGTTACCATTACAGATCGCCGATAAAACCTTTAACTCTCGCTTACTCACTGGTACCGGAAAATTTGCCTCAGCTCAGGTTATGCAGCAAGCATTAACGGCCAGTGAAACGCAAATTGTTACGCTGGCACTGAAACGTGTTCGATTAGATGAACCCGACCTGCAAATTCTGGCACCGTTGCGGGCGATGGGCGTGCAATTGCTGCCGAACACTTCCGGTGCCCGCAATGCCAAAGAAGCGATTTTTGCTGCACAACTGGCGCGCGAAGCGTTAGGTACTAACTGGCTGAAGCTGGAGATTCACCCGGATCCGCGTTACCTGATGCCTGATCCGATAGAGACCTTTAAAGCAGCAGAAGAACTTTGCAAGCAGGGTTTTGTCGTGCTGCCATACTGCGGCGCTGATCCACTGCTGTGTAAACGCTTGGAAGAGGTCGGGTGTGCCGCCGTCATGCCACTTGGTGCGGCGATAGGTTCGAATCAAGGGCTTTCCACCAAAGCGATGCTGGAAATTATCATCGAACAAGCCAACGTACCGGTGATTGTGGACGCCGGCATTGGTGCGCCATCGCATGCCGCTGCCGCGCTGGAGATGGGGGCTGATGCGGTGTTGGTGAATACCGCAATTGCGGTCGCCGGTGATCCGATAGCCATGGCGCGCGCGTTCAAAATGGCCGTGGAAGCTGGCCGTATTGCTTACGAAAGTGGCCTGGGTGCAGTAAATCAGCAAGCGATTGCCTCCAGCCCATTAGCGGCATTTTTGGAGACACTGGCATGAGTTTCTACGATGAATGGGCTAAGCTCGATTGGGGCGAGCAGCAAGCCTGGGTGCTCGCGCAAACTGAGGCCGATGTGGAACGCGCACTTGCCCGATTAGCCCGCACTGGCAAACGAGAACTCGCCGATTTTGCTGCATTAATTTCACCCGCGGCAGAAAAATATCTCCTTCCCATGACCGAATTGTCGCAAAAACTGACCCGGCAGCGTTTCGGTAACACCATCAATATGTATCTGCCGCTTTATCTGGCTAACCTCTGTGCCAATGACTGTACCTACTGCGGTTTTTCGATGAGCAACAAGATCAAACGCAAAGTGCTGTCGTTGGAAGAGATTGATCGCGAATGTCAGGTTATCCGTCAGATGGGGTTCAAATCGTTGTTACTGGTGACCGGTGAACATGAACGTAAATCGGGCATGGACTATTTCCGGCAAGTTTTCCCTGTTATCAAACCGTATGTCTCTTATCTGATGATGGAAGTGCAGCCGCTCTCGACCGAGGATTACCGAGAACTGGTTAGCATGGGGCTCGATGGCGTGATGGTCTATCAGGAAACCTATCATGAGCCGACCTATGACGAGCATCATCTGCGGGGTAAGAAGAAAGATTTCCGCTGGCGGTTGGAAACGCCCGATCGTCTTGGTGAAGCGGGTGTGGATAAGATCGGGCTTGGCGCGTTACTCGGGTTGGGTGATTGGCGAACAGACAGCCTGATGGTTGCGCGTCATCTGCAATACCTGCGTAAAACCCACTGGCAGAGCCGTTATTCGATCTCGTTCCCGCGCTTACGCCCTTGCACTGGCGGTTTCCAACCGACAAACCCGATGAGTGATCGTCAGTTATTACAACTGATCTGCGCTTATCGCTTATTCGATCCGGAAGTGGAATTATCGCTGTCTACTCGGGAAGGGCCGGAGTTCCGTGATTTCCTGATGCAGGTAGGGATCACCACCATGAGTGCAGGTTCGAAAACTCAGCCGGGAGGCTATGCCGAAGATCATCCTGAATTGGAGCAATTTGCGGTCAGTGATGAACGCAGCCCGGTTCAGGTGGCTTCGGTCATTCAAAAGCAAGGTATGGATGTGATCTGGCAGGAATCTAGTCCACAGCATTGGCATAACCCCCCGATTTCTCAGTAAAATCCGTAATCAGAGACTGCAAAATGCGAAAAAACAGGAAAAGTATTTTGCATTTTGCAGTCATATGCGTCTAATCAGTGCAATATCTCCGTACGTAATAAATAAACTTCATTAATATCAATAATTTGAATTGTTTTTATTTGTTTGTGAAAAATTGGCATCAAATGTGAATTAGTTATTGCAGCTAAGACCAACTTCGCCAGATGTGATCGGCTGAAACTATTTCGGAGCAAATATGCCAGTCATTACTTACACAATGAATCACACACTCGTGCTGACAGTTGATGGCGAACTCAATAATGATATGGTTGAAGAGATCAGGCCGATCATTGATGCGTTAATTCAAAAACACACTGATGTATTGGTTGATATCAGTGCGGTTGGTTTTATTGATGCAGCCGGTATTGGCTCTTTGATCTACCTCTACAAACAACTGCAAAATAATGGCCGACGGATGCGTTTGATCTGCAAACAAGGCCAGCCACGCGATTTGCTTTCTATTCTGCATATTGATCGAACCATTACTTGTTATTCCAGTATTCGCGATTTTTTAGCTGATCTATCGGTGGAAAAATCAGTATCCGAGCTGCGTTCACACGTTTCATTGGCTATCTAGTGCACTACAGACTCGTCAGGCATTTCCGATTTGGTTAAACTGTGTGTTTTAGGACCACCTGAATTCTGTTTATGCTGGCTGTATGTCGTAATTTCCTGAGTTTTAATAATATGTC
>JAQUHG010000173.1 GCA_028683735.1 Tolumonas sp.
CAACAAGCCATTGCGACCGCCATTCTACTCGATTTGGTCTGCTGCTTAAGTTCCCGCGGGCATTGCACGATTATCACCGCGTATTACTGAGAGCTGTTAATCGGCATGGCAGTCATGCTGCCTGTCGGTGTGTGGGCCGTCAGTTTTCTACCCGCCCCATTGATGAGCCTGATTGTTGGTAGCATCTCGTTGTTTGGCGGCGTACTGTTATGGCTGAATATTCCGCTGCGCAAATTACATCATCAGTTTGCTATTCCCGCCGGAATGGCATCGGGGCTGGCCATGACAACCGCATCGGCCGGTGGCCCACCCATGATGGTCTATTTGTTAAATCAGCCAATCCCCTCTGCGCAAAAACGCAGCACCGCGATCTTATTCTTTGCGGTCTGCAGTGGGTGCACTTGCATGGGTTTAGCGTTAAGTGGGCTCATCAATAGCACCACCTTACATTGGGGTGGCGTGATGTTAATTCCCTCTTTGCTTGGTAATTTTTGTGGTCAGAAAAGTTTTCAATTATGGGGGCATCTGCCGTTTCAGCGCGGCTTCGCACCGTTACTTATTTTGATGTCGTTGTGGGTTATCGTGCGTCACTGGTAATGCCGCAGCCACATTCAACGCACCGTTCATACAGAAAAAATACAGGAGCTACAAATGGGAGATGTCGTCTTTATTACGGGAGCTACTTCCGGTTTTGGCCGTGCCGCTGCCCGTCGTTTTGCACAAGCCGGCTGGTCAGTCGTGATCACCGGTCGTCGGGAAGATCGTCTGAAAGCACTGGCTGATGAGTTGCTGCCACTGGTGCCGGTGCATTATGCCGCACTGGATGTACGCGATAGCAGCGCCGTGCAGCAAGTGGTGGCCGATCTGCCGGCTGAATTTAAACAAGTGAAAGCGTTACTGAATAATGCGGGTCTCGCCTTATCACCCAACCCTGCGCAAAGCGTAGCATTGGAAGACTGGCACACCATGATTGACACCAATGTCAAAGGGCTGGTGAATGTCACTCATGCACTGCTGCCGACCGTGATTGCCACCGGTGCCGGGGCCTCGATCATCAATATTGGTTCGATTGCCGGGCAATGGCCATATCCAGGCAGTCATGTGTATGGCGGCACCAAAGCCTTCGTTAAACAGTTCAGTTATAACCTGCGCTGCGATCTGCTGGGCACGGGTGTGCGTGTTACTGATTTGGCGCCAGGCATAGCTGAAACCGAGTTTACGCTGGTGCGAACTAAAGGTGATCAAGCCGCCTCGGATAAACTGTATCGTGGGACAACAGCACTAAGCGCGGAAGACATTGCCGAGCAGATGTTCTATATCGCCACCCTGCCCGATCATATTTGTATCAACCGGGTGGAAGTGATGCCCACTCGTCAGGCATGGTCTGCTTTTGCTATCGATCGCGACTAAAATTAATTTACCCTGCCTTGGCTACGCAAACGTGTTGTGGTTCATGCTCACAGAGCCACAACACCACCAATTGCATCTCAATTTGCAAAATATCTGTGTCAATTTGCATCTGATTCACCCTTTTCTTTTCTATCTACACCAACTAATCAGGCTAACTACTATGTTAGCGTGAGCTGAACCACAAATAGCAGTAATGATAGTCATATGAGCAACACATCGGCCAAGGTAATGCATAGCATGTAAAACATTGGGTCAGTTAAGATAAGAGTGGCAATCATGAGTTTCCTACGTCATTACCGCATCTCACATCGCCTTATGATGAACCTCGTATTGATGATCATCGGCATTGCCGGGTTACTCAGTATCACGCTGTATTACACCTACAATGGTATGCTCGCCAGTCGCAGAGAGGCCATCCAAGAACAGGTACAAACTGCCTATGGCACACTTGATTACTTTTACCAGCAGGAAAAACAAGGCCGTCTAACGCAACCCCAAGCCCAGCTTTTAGCAAAAGAAACACTGAGAAACATGCGCTTTGGCGACAACAATTATTTCTGGATCAATGATGCGCAACCCGTCGCCATCATGCATACGGCCAAACCAGAGCTGGAAGGCAAACCACTTGAGAGCATTAAAGATACGCAAGGTAAGCGTTTATTTGTGGAGTTTGTACGCACCGCTCAAGCCGACCCAATGGGTGGTTATGTCGATTATTATTGGCCAAAACCCGGATTTTCCGATCCGGTCTTCAAAGTTTCCTATGTGAAACTGTTACCGGAATGGGGATGGATCGTCGGCGCAGGTGAATATACTGACGATGTCTGGGCCTTTTTCCTGCAACAGTTGCGCATCGTACTGGCGATCTTCTTCCCGTTACTGTTCCTCCTGACATTTTTCTCTTGGTTAATCTCTCGCAGTATTCTCAAACCTTTACAACAAACTGAACAAGGTCTTCGGGATATCGCAAAAGGCGGTGGCGATTTAACCCAAAAACTGGATGAAAGCGGGCATGACGAGCTGGCTAGTTTAGCCTCATCATTTAATGCGTTTACCCGAAATCTGGCGGAAACTGTTCGCAATGTTGTGTCTGCCAGTGAACGCAGTCATCAGGCAGCCATTCATCTGGAAAAAACAGCGTCCATAGGGCAACGCAATGTGGAACGGCAACAACATGAAACGGATGCCGTTGCAACCGCCATGAATGAAATGACCGCTACCACCAAAGAGGTGGCAACAAGTGCAGTGCAAGCTGCTGATGCTGCGAATGAAGCCAAAGAACGCATTCACAATGGCAATAAAGTTGTTGAAGAAGCTCGTACGTCAATGCAAAGGCTGACAACTGAGGTACAAGACGCCAATAAAGAGGTCATAGATCTGGTCAAGGAAACCAATAATATTGGCTCCGTACTGGATGTCATTAAACGCATTGCCGATCAAACCAATTTACTGGCACTCAATGCCGCCATTGAAGCTGCCAGAGCCGGAGAACAAGGTCGCGGATTCGCCGTCGTTGCCGATGAAGTCAGAACACTGGCCACCCAGACACAGGCCTCGACGAATGAAATTCAGGCTATGATCGCCCGGCTGGAAAATGGAGTGCGCGCTACCGCAACCAGCATGCAAAAAACATTAACCCTATCTGAACAAACTGAGCAACATTCCAAAGAGACCGAAATAGCACTCGAAGGGATCGCCAACGCGGTGCTGATCATTACCGATCGAAACACCCAAATCGCCAGCGCCGCAGAACAACAAAATCTCGCCTCTAATGAAATCAATCGCAATGTGGTGAATATCTCTCAGTTATCCACCGAAGTGGCGGAGCAAAATGGCCAGATCAATCAGATCTGCCATGACCTGAAAGTACTCAGTGATGAACTGGGTGAGTTGGTTGCTAAATTCCGCACCTGATGAAGATGAATATACATATTTCAGAAACAATGCCGATCATTATGCAGAAATAAGGATCGGCATTCATAAACAACCCACTTATTGCCGCACCGTCTGCAAGAACTGCTGAACACGTTCCGATTTCGGGTGCGTAAAGAACTCTTCCGGCGGTGCCTGTTCAATCAGTTTGCCCTTTTCCAGAAACACCACTTGGTTGGAAACGGCACGGGCAAATTCCATCTCATGCGTGACCACCACCATGGTGTACCCCTCTTGTGAGAGCTTTTTCATCACCGCTAACACCTCGCCAACCCGCTCTGGGTCAAGCGCAGAGGTGGGTTCGTCAAACAGCATCACTTCTGGGCTCATCGCCAGTGAACGGGCAATCGCGACCCGCTGTTTTTGCCCGCCCGATAGCGTGATGGGGTAATTGTGCTGTTTTTCCAGCATACCGACCTTTTCCAGTTGCTGGGTGGCAATGGCAACCGCCTCGGCTTTCGGTAGTTTTTTCACATGCAGCAACGCTTCTGTGACATTTTGCAACACAGTCAGATGCGGCCAGAGATTAAAGCTTTGAAACACCATACCCACCCGTTCACGCATCCGCGCCAACTGCCGATTTCCCATCGGCTCATTCTTGCTGTCATCGATACCCAAACGCTCGTCGCCAATATAAATCGCCCCCCGATCTGGTTGTTCCAGCCAGTTCATACAGCGCAGTAACGTCGATTTCCCCGAACCGGAAGAGCCGAGAATACTCACCACGTCCCCTTTCTTAACCGTCAGATTGATATCGCGTAACACTTCCACGTTATCAAATTGTTTAGAGATGTTTTTGACCGTGATCGCTGGCATATCAGGCATGATTAAATCCTCGCTTTTTCCCCAGACGGCTGACTTGTTTGATGGCAGATTCAATAATCAGGCTTATCAGCCAATAGAGTAAAATGGCCACCAGAAAAGCTTTTAGTGGAATAAAATAGGTCGATTGCACGCTGTTCGCAGCAGCAGTAATTTCTCGCACTGTGATAATGCTGAGAAAGGCAGTGTCTTTCAGGCAGATGATCAGTTGGTTGCCGAGCAGAGGCAGTGTATTCATCACCACATTCGGCAATAAAATACGTAAGAAAATCACATGATGGCGGAAGCCATGTGCCAATGCGGCTTCGATATATCCCACCGGCATCACCAAGCGTTGACTGCGGAAAATCTCACAAAAATAGGCGCCATGATAAATCGTTAACGCGATTAAGCCGGCGGTATCTGCCGACATTCGCAGACCCAATTTTGGCAAGCCGTAATACAACAAATAAGCCAAAATCAGAAAAGGCAGCGTGCGCATAGCATTGATCAACACCTTAACACCGCGACGCGGGATGTTGTCTTTTCCTTCCAACAGATACAACAGCACACAGCCCAGCAGCAGCCCCAGCATTGCCGAATAAGCAAACAGGGCGATGCTTTTCAAAAAGCCGTTGAAAAATGCCTCGCGCGCGCCCCAGATGATCGTCCATTCATTCATCGCGTTACTCCTCTTAAACCGCTAACCGGCGCGCTTTTTTCTCGGCCAGTGACTGTGCTTTAACCAGCACAGAGATCATCAGCATATAAATCAGCCCAGCCCCTAAAATAGGAAACAGGGGATCATAGGTAACAGCGGCGATGCGGTTGGTAACACGGGTTAAATCAACCAGCCCAATCACGGCGATGGCCGGGCTGCCCTTGATCAGAAATGACATTTCGTTAACTAGTGCCGGTAAACTCACGGTGACAATCTGCGGCAGCATGATGTAACGGAAAAAAGTAAATTCCGTCATTCCAATTGCCTGTGCAGCTTCACGTTGATCGCGGGAGAAATTCTCCAGTGCTGAGCGCCAGATCTCAGCGTTAAATGCGGCGGTATTCAGCGTCAGCGCCAGAATGGCGGCGGTGTGTTTATTCAGATTGATCCCAATCGATGGCAACGACAGAAACAGAAATAACACTAAGGTGACCAACGGTGTGGCCCGCGCCAAGCTGATATACACCGCCAGCAGATGATCAATCAGCGGAATTTTCTGACGGCGAACAATCGCAATCATGAGCCCGATAGAAAGCCCTAATACAATCGAGATGCCAGATATCCAAACTGTCGTCCAGGCACCTTCCAGCAATAACAACCACGCTTTGAAAGTCATGGGCTGTGCTCCTGCATAAAAACTAAAACATCACGTTATTATGAAAAAATGCACCTGACTTTAATTTTGCCCGTCAGGTGCAATGCAGGAACTATTTCAATCCAGCTAATTTATGGAATTGCTCAGCAGAGGTGATCGCTTCATCCGGTAAACCATCAAATGACTCGCCAAACCATTTCATTTGCAGCGCTTTCAGCTTGCCGGTTTCTTTCAGGTGCTTAACAAATCCATTAAGGAATTTAACCAGTTCCGGGTTATTTTTCGGCACTGGCCACGCCACAAAGCCATTGCCGGACACCGCCAGGCCTTTTTCAAACACGCCGGGTCGGGCTTTCACCAAATCATTCACGGAAATGACGGCATTAATGACGTAATCGAGGCGGCCATTGGCCAGATCGGCATAGGCTTCAGGGTAAGACTGATACTCCACCACCTCGCCCAGCTTGCCACCGGTTTTGGCCAGCATGACCTCCAGTTCCGGCAAGCGCGCCAGCAGGGCACTACCCGCTTGCACCCCCATGGTTTTGCCATTCAAATCGGCGACACTCTTGATGCTATCGTCACCGGCACGCTTCACGTAGTAGTGCTGTGCCGAGGCTACAGGTGCCACAAAATCAAAGACTTTCAGGCGATCATCCGTGACCAACGCGCCCGTAATGGCCACGTCATATTGCCCGGCCGACACTGATGCCAGCAAACCCGTCCACGGTAGAATGCTCTGTTCCAATTTGAATTTGCTGGTGTATGTTTTCAGTTCTGCCAGTACGTCTTTGTGGAAACCATCCGGTTTACCATCGGTGATAAAGTTAAATGGTGCATAATCATCTTCGGTGGCAATTTTGAGTGCGCCGCGTTTCTCGATTTCAGCTAAATCAGCCGCTTGTACGCCGATAGAGAAAACCAGCGCTAAACTGGTCAGTGCCTGAAAAACCGCTTTGCATCCTAACAATTTCTTTTTCATCGATTCACCTCACTGTGATTCACCCAAACCAGAATGGTTGGCAGAAATGCGTTTCCTGTTGTTCAGGTCGAGGCCTCAGCCCTCTTTTTCACTTTTATCGGGTTATCGTGCTGACGAACAGAGCCAGATTTTTTGAGAAAGCTGGCCAGTTGGACCAGAAGAGGCACACCGATTGCTTATGATTCTTTTTAAAGATATCTACAAGGTGAAGCTGATGATTGAACATAGCCTTCAAATCGATTTCGCCGATGACCGAGGATTACAAGAGCAGCTACGGGAAGCGCTGGTCAGCTCCATTCTGGCCAGCCGTTTTTTACCGGAAGAGGCGCTGCCCTCCTGCCGTAACCTCTCAGAACAGCTGGGAATTTCCCGTAATACCGTGGCGTTGGTGTATGAAAGCCTGCGCGATGAAGGTTATCTCGTCAGCCGCCCGCGCAGTGGTTATTACGTTGACCCGCGTTATCACCCACAAGAGTGTGAACAAGAAGCGCCGGTGATCGTTCATCAGGATGCCACTGTCAATGCACCAGAATGGGGTGAATTGTTCAATGTTTGCCCAAGTGACTACCTGACCATCACGAAGCCCGCCCAGTGGATGAAATACGATTATCCGTTCATCTACGGCCAGCCCGATGCCGAGTTGTTTCCGATGGAACAGTGGCGCGAAGCATCACGCAAGGTGATGGGGGGTATGCGTGATCATCACTGGTTACACGATCTGGTCGACCAAGACTCGCCGATGCTTATCGAGCAGTTACGCACACGGGTATTACCGAAACGCGGCATCATGGCCAACAGCGACGAAATATTACTCACGCTGGGCACACAAAATGCGCTGAGTTTGCTGTCGCAATTGTTGTTTAAAGCGGGTAC
>JAQUHG010000012.1 GCA_028683735.1 Tolumonas sp.
TTTTTAGTTTCTGGCTTCCGGTAAATTAATTTCGTCAGCGTTAACGCACCTTCCGTAACATCCGGCCAGACAGGCTGGTATCAAATCTCCAGACGTTATCAAAAATCTTCATCAATGATGGTTTGCCATGGCGCGATAAGCTAACCGCGTTAAAGCGATTGCCGTTGCGTTTGATCTGCAGCGCTTGCTGTTCGGTATCGACACTTAACCGCTGGGCAATAAAATCGGATAACACCACGGCATCGGCATTGCTAAACCGCGCTTGTTGCATGTAATGCATCACTTGCTGCATGCAAGGTTCGAGATCGGTACCGCCTTTGAACGAACAACCGAGGAAGTTTAAGGCTTCTTGCAACCCCTCTGGGCCGGTCAGTTCATACGTGACGACATCAGTGGAAAATAGCATGATCACACAAGCGCGGTTTTCGGAAAGCGCAATCTGCAACAGCGCAAAACAAAATCCTTTGGCACAGTCTTCCGGATAGCCGCTCATCGAACCCGAGGTATCAATACAGACGATGAATGGCCCTTTCGTGTCTTGGGTTTCACCAAAGGTGCGCCGTTCACTGAACACCGTTTCTAGACTCCGGCTTTGCCCCATGAATTGATAATTCAGCAGGCGCCGTTCTGCCAGTTGCTTATAAAACACGGTTTCCAGTTCGGGTTCGGTCAGCAACACCGTTTCCGAGCTGATCAGGCGATTTAATTCATTACTCTGGTGAATACCCACCAAATCGTCCGGCACATTGTCATGTTGCACGTATTGCCACTCCGGCACTTCAACCTGCTCAATGTATTCTTCCGCATGGCTATCTTGTGTGGCAGCGCGACCCAGATCGTCGGCGATTTTTTTCAGCTCCGGATTGTTCTGCAAAAAGCTCGCATAATGGCGGAACAGCGAATTATTGCCTTGTAGCAGACGGGTGGCGGTGAGATCCCATAATTTCCCCGGGTGTTGCGGGGCTAATGTTTCATCCAATTCACCGGCGATCTGCATGCGTTGTTCGAGCTCTTGCATCATGCGTTCGCGTTCTTGCTCGGCAAAAGCAATTTCTAATGACATGATGCGAGAAGAGAGATGTTCACGCCATTTCTGCATGAACAGCTGTTTACGATTAATCGAATTAGCCTGACTCAGACTAATCAGCAGACTTTGTGCGTCGGGGTGGAAATCACTTTGTTGCAATTGGAACAAAACGCGCACACTGTGCTGCGTGAACTGTTCGGCGGTAAATCCCTGTGTTTCGATGTAGAGAATGTATTCTTGCTGTAAATCATCCGGCACCGGAATGTTTTTCAATTGTGCCGGTAAGGCATGACTCCACTGTTGCACATGTTCTTGTATGTGCTTGAGAAACATAGGGTGATCATGCATAAAGTTTGAAATCTGTGGCGACGACATAACCGTCGACACCAGATCTTGTACCATCTGGGTTTCATTAATCGACAATAATAGCGATAGCGTTTGTAAATCAACCATAAGCTAGTGTCCGGTCAGTTGCACCAGTGATTCAAGACTATGCAAATTGGTTTCCAACTGTTGTTGCAGGTTTTTAACTTCGCTATCTAAGCGTAGGAAACTTTCTTCAATAGCGGTAAGTGATTCCTGCGCTAAAAACAGATGCGGGCATTCAGAGGTAAACAGCAGATACTGTTTTTTGACCTCATCACGACTTTTCCGTAATTCACTTTGCAAACCGTTAAGCTGTTCACGCCAACCTTTTTCCTGCCATTCCGGCAAACCTTGTTTGCTGGAGATCGTCAGCGGGATCGGGCGATTACCGCTATCTCGGGCAATTAATACCGCATGACCATCCGCACCTTGAATATCGGCATCCAGTTGCAGCGTGGTCGCTTGCTGATCTTCCTGTAACCGCACCGGGATCGGTTCTTGTTTATGCAACCAAAGCATCAACTCTTTACGGCGCAAGGTGGCGTACTGGATCTCACGTTCTGGATGTTTGGGATCGAGATAGGCGGTTTGTAAAAAAATAAGGCGATAATTTTCATCAACCGGGCTGATGTCTGCGGCTTTAAAGTCCAGTTGCCAGCCTTTGCCGCGTTTGCGCAATACATTTTGTCCAGGTGCCAAACGACAGCCCAGAATTTTGGTTTGTTCACGCTGATATTGTTGCAGATCAGTTTGTAGCCGTTTCAAGGTGAAATGTAAGCGTTCTTGCCCGAAGGCTTGTTTACAGGCGAAATCGTGTAGTAAGGTCTCGATCTGCTGTCTGGCATACAGGTCATGCCACAGACAGTCTTTCAGCAGTAACAGATCTAAACCGTTAACTTTGTGTCGGCCATTGAAAAAGGCACTGGCTTGTAACAGGCGCAGTGCCTTTTTCCAGCGCCGATCTGAAACATACATGGAATCTTGTTGTTCACCACTTTGCTGGCTGAGCTGGAAAATATGCTCGCGCAGGGCATACAACTGTTCAAAGATCGCATCGGGTAACGCGACCTGCGTCAGCGCGCGCTGCCATTCATCATATTCATCATCATGGATTTTTAGATCGGCGGTGACCGGGTCGTGTTGTGGATCTTGTCGGCTGATCAGCATGGCGCGGAAGTTTTGTTTATCCTGAATGCGATCCATCCAGATGCGCATCAGCATGCGATCATACAAAGCTTCTAATCCGCTATCTTTCTGCGGTAATTCATTCGATGCCGTGACCAGCAAACGCATGGGAACGGATATTTCGCGTTCGCCATTGCGGAACCGGTGCTCGTTAATCACGGTCAGTAAGGTATTCAGGATCGCCGGGCCAGCTTTCCAGATCTCATCCAGAAAGACCACTTCGGCATCGGGCAGATAACCTTCAGTCAGGCGCATGTAGCGACCATCGTCTTTTAAGGCCTGGATCGACAGTGGGCCAAACACCTCTTCCGGTGTCGAAAAGCGGGTCATCAGATATTCAAAAGCCTGGCTATTGCTGAAGGCATGGATCAACCGGCGTGCAATCAAACTCTTGGCGATACCCGGCGGGCCAAGCATGAAGACACTTTCCCCGGATAAGGCCGCCAACAGACATAGCCGGATGACGTCTTTTCGTTCAAACAGACCCTGAGACAGGGCATCAATCAAACGACCGATACGTTCCTGAAGTTGTTTATTACTTTGCATGGCGCCATTCTCCGCCGTTATCTTCACTACTGCGCGGCATAAATTAACTGTAGTTTGCCGGAACAATTATTTTTCAGGCTTGTTTTATATCATTGATCCGCCGGAATTCGGTTTAACTATCGTCATTGAAATGATTTTTCCGAAATGAGGTATGGCTGTAATAATAGATGTGATATCGGCGACTGTCTTTTGTGGGATGACTCTGGTATTTATGCGTCTGTCTTTACAAGAGGTCTGCTGTGCCAAAATCAATTCTGCGTCATTTGCACATAACCGACTGGCAATTACGTCATCCGGAACAATTACCTTATGCGCCGCCGCCGAAGGCGAGTCAAGCGCAGCCCGTTTGTTGGGTGGTGGGGACATTACCTGAATGGATTGCTGATCTGTGTTTGGTGTTGCCGGTCGCAACTTATCAGCATTTAGCGCATGCCACCGATTTGCCAGCACAATTAGCGGCGCATGACTGGGTTTTGTGGAGTGGTGACAACCACATTCCAGATCATTTTTCTCACCCTTATCAGCTTTCATTCACTTCAGGCGTTTTGGCGAAACAACAACTATGGCATCAGATCTGTCAGTATGAATATTGAATTTTTTGTTCCGGAAAAAAGCGACATCCAGTCGTTATATGAAATTGAATGCCGGGCCCATGCGTACCCGTGGAGCCATCATTTACTGTCATCCAATTTTGGTCAGCGTTACGTCAATGGCGCCATCAAACATCAGCAACAAGTGATTGGTTTTTACATTGCCGATATGTTGCTGGATGAAAGCACGCTGATGAATATCTGTATTGATCCACACTGGCAGCGACATGGCTTCGGTCAGCTATTATTAGAACATTATCTGCAACAAACCGCCGAACGCGGCTGTATTCAGTGGTGGTTGGAAGTCCGCGCATCCAACGTTGCGGCACAAACGTTATATGAGAAAAAAGGATTCCATCAGGTTGGTGTGCGGAAAAACTACTATCAGAATGGAAAACTAAGCGAAGACGCCTTCGTCATGCATAAATATGGCATTGATGATTAGGACAAATCTGTAATGCGTGAACTGGTCATGATGGTGTTACTGCTGTGTGTCGTTTCGGCACATGCCGGGTCAGTCTACAAATATGTCGATGCGAACGGCATCGTCAGTTATACCGATCAGTATGACCGGGCGCAGCCGTTTAATCCGATTGAAATTGATGTCTGGGAACCGGATCAGGATGCCGTGCAATTGCGCTATACCAAAAACGGTAACCTTTATCTGCACAACAGTTTGTATGGTCCGGTCACTGTGACCTTGAAGATGAACCGTCAGGATAACCTGATTGCACATCGGAATTTGTTACAGCCGATAGTCGTACCTGCCAGAACAGAGATATTTGTCGATCAAGTGCATTACATGGGGCAGGGTGCATTGGAGTTTGGATTCCATTTCTCGGTTGGTACACCGTCCGATATTCAGGAAGATCATTCGTTGTTACGTCCACCGTTTAGTGGCAGTTTTCAAATATCCCAGGCCTTTAATGGTGGTTATAGTCATAACTTGCCAGGTAATCGGTATGCGATGGATATTTCCATGCCTGTTGGTACACCTGTTTTGGCGGCAAAATCAGGTACTGTATTAGATATGCGAGACAGCTTTGATGGTCATAGCACTGATCCGGCTGAGCGCGCGCGTACCAATTACATCCGGATTTTACACGGTGATGGCACGATGACCTTGTACGCGCATCTGAAAACACACAGTGGTATTGTTCATCCCGGACAGCATGTTAACGCGGGCCAGTTATTAGCGTTATCGGGAAATACCGGTTACAGCACCGGACCTCATCTGCATTTTGCCGTGCAACGTAACGATGGTGCGCGATTAGTCTCTATTCCTTTTAATTTACAGGGTATAGTTCCGCAAAAAGGCTTATGGTTGGCTGGCCAGTCGGCACAATTGAACTGAATTCGACGATTAATCTATCGATATAACCGATATCAGTAATCATATGTTGCGATTACGTGAGAAAAATGGGTTATTCATGCCAAATAATTCACATTAAACCTGTTTTGTGCGTTTTTTTTCATGTGCATAGCAGGTAGAGTATCAGCCCCATTTATTTTCGGGATTGTGCGTAAGCTCTCAGAACTTGGCCGGTAGACTGAGTCCGCAATTCCCGGAAATAGAACTGAAGATGCAGGTACGTTTTTGTGTTGAAATGTCTACACTATTGCCTGCGAATTTTGAACCGGTCGCTGTGGGCATTAATGCAGCGTCATTTTTCACTATCAGGGAAAAATCATGCAGATTGGAATACCGAGAGAAAGCCTTGCCGGTGAGACGCGGGTCGCTGCGACTCCGAACACCGTTGAGCAACTAAAAAAACTCGGCTTCGACGTGGTTGTCGAATCTGGCGCGGGTGCACTGGCCAGCTTTGATGATGCCGCGTACGTGGCCGCCGGCGCCAACGTCGCGGCGTCTGCCGATATTTGGCAGGCCGATATTATTTACAAGGTGAATGCCCCGTCCGATGTTGAAATCGGTCTGATCAAAGAAGGTGCCACCTTAGTCAGTTTCCTGTGGCCAGCACAAAACCCTGAGCTCGTCGCCAAACTGTCGACTAAAAAAATCAATGTGTTGGCGATGGACATGGTGCCGCGTATTTCACGTGCGCAGTCCTTGGATGCCTTGTCTTCGATGGCCAATATCGGTGGTTACCGTGCAGTGATTGAAGCGGCGCATTCATTTGGTCGTTTCTTTACTGGTCAAATTACAGCCGCCGGTAAAGTACCGCCAGCCAAAGTGCTGGTGATTGGTGCCGGTGTCGCTGGTCTGGCCGCGATTGGTTCTGCGCGTTCACTGGGCGCCATCGTGCGTGCCTTTGATACCCGTTTAGAAGTGGCGGAACAAATCGAATCCATGGGTGGCGAGTTCCTGAAACTCGACTTCGGTGGTGAAGACGGTTCATCGTCTGACGGTTACGCCAAAGTAATGTCCGATGAGTTCATCAAAGCGGAAATGGCGCTGTTCGCGGAACAAGCCAAAGACGTGGATATCATCATCACCACGGCACTGATTCCGGGTAAACCAGCACCGAAGCTCATCACCAAAGAGATGGTTGATTCCATGAAACCGGGCTCGGTGATTGTCGATTTGGCGGCCGCAACCGGTGGTAACTGTGAATACACCGTACCGGGTACGCTGTCAGTAACCGACTCAGGTGTGAAAGTAATTGGTTACACCGACCTGCCTGGTCGTCTGCCAACTCAGTCTTCACAGCTGTATGCCACCAACCTGGTGAACCTGGCCAAACTGTGGTGCAAAGAGAAAGACGGCAACATCAATCTGGATTTCAACGACGTCGTGTTGCGTAACATGACCGTGGTGCATCAGGGTGAAGTGACTTTCCCGCCACCGGCCATCAGCGTTTCTGCGGCACCGAAACAAGAAGCGGCCAAACCAGCCGCGGCGAAAGTTGAAGAGAAGAAACCAGCTAAGTCGAAAAAATGGCTGGGCGTGGTGGGCTTAGGTCTGTTTGGTCTGTTAGGCCATGTGGCACCGCCAGAGTTCCTGTCGCATTTCACCGTATTTGTACTGGCCTGTGTGGTGGGTTATTACGTGGTGTGGAACGTAAGTCACTCACTGCATACACCGCTGATGTCAGTAACGAACGCGATTTCCGGCATCATCGTGGTCGGCGCCCTGTTACAGATTGGCAGTGGCTCGGGTCTGGTTTCAGCACTGGCGTTTGTTGCCGTACTGATTGCCACCATTAACATCGTCGGTGGTTTCACCGTGACTCAGCGCATGCTGAAGATGTTCCGTAAGGGTTAAGGGGAGCTGACATGTCTCAAGGTTTAGTAACTGCTTCATACATCGTGGCAGCGGTGCTGTTCATTGCCAGTCTGGCGGGTTTGTCGAAACAGGAGACCGCAAAATACGGTAACTTGTTTGGCATGACCGGGATGGCGATTGCCCTAGTGGCGACCATTGCCAGCCCAAGCGTGCATGGTGTGGTCTTCATTCTGGTGGCGATGGTCATCGGTGGCTCTATTGGTGCACGTTTAGCACTGAAAGTGGAAATGACCCAGATGCCAGAGCTGGTGGCGGTATTGCACAGCTTTGTGGGTTTGGCGGCCGTTTTAGTAGGCTATAACAGCTTCATCGAACTGTTACCGGCTAACGCGGTACAACAACTGGTGTTGCCACTGAATGGTTCACCGGAAGAAATCATGGCGGCAGCACAAGCAGCCATCAGCCAGATTGCGCAACAAACCGCCAATGGTCACGGCCATCTGACTGGCGCGATGCTGAACATCCACCTGACTGAAATCTTCCTGGGTGTGTTCATCGGCGCGGTAACTTTCACCGGCTCTATCGTGGCGTTCGGTAAATTGCGTGGCACTATCAGCTCGAAACCGCTGAACATTCCACACAAACATAAACTGAACCTGCTGGCCGCAGTGGCCTCTTTCCTGCTGATGGTGTTCTTCATCAAAGTGGGTGGTTCTACCTTCGCAATCATCGTGATGACGCTGATTGCGCTGGCCTTTGGCTGGCATTTGGTGGCCTCTATCGGTGGTGCCGATATGCCGGTTGTGGTGTCGATGCTGAACTCCTACTCCGGTTGGGCGGCCGCGGCAGCAGGCTTTATGCTGTCGAACGACCTGCTGATTGTCACCGGTGCGTTGGTGGGCTCGTCAGGTGCCATCCTGTCTTACATCATGTGTAAGGCGATGAACCGCTCGTTTATCTCCGTTATCGCCGGTGGTTTTGGTACTGACGGTGTGGCGTCTTCATCTTCCGAAGAAGAGATGGGCGAATACCGTGAAATGTCACCGGAAGATGTGGCTGAGCTGCTGAAGAACTCCAGCTCCGTTATCATCACCCCGGGCTACGGCATGGCGGTGGCACAGGCACAATATCCTGTTGCTGACATCACCCAGAAACTGCGTGATAAAGGCATCAACGTGCGCTTTGGTATCCACCCGGTGGCCGGTCGTCTGCCGGGTCACATGAACGTACTGCTGGCGGAAGCGAAAGTGCCTTACGATATCGTGCTGGAAATGGACGAAATCAACGAAGACTTCCCAGAGACTGACACGGTACTGGTTATCGGTGCGAACGACACCGTAAACCCAGCGGCGATGGAAGACCCGGGCAGCCCGATTGCGGGTATGCCGGTACTGGAAGTGTGGAAAGCACAGAACGTGGTGGTGTTCAAACGTTCCATGAACACCGGTTACGCCGGTGTGCAGAACCCACTGTTCTTTAAAGAGAACTCGCACATGTGCTTTGGTGATGCCAAAGCTACGGTAGAAGCCATTCTGAAAGCGCTGTAATCAGCACCAGCAGAACGCAGAAGAGGGAGGCGAACTGGCCTCCCTTTTTATTGACTATCTTTGTTTATTTTCCATATTACCGCTCAAGACCACTGCTGATCTGTCGATATACTGAATACAGGGGGAGTCTATGATGCGTAGTATTTGGATATTTGTTGGTTTGCTTGCTAGTAGCGCTGCTGTGTATGCAGCGGGGGAAAGTGTTACTACTACGGCAGCCCCTGCTGCCGGATCGGCGGCTGATCCTGATTATATCCCTCCGAGCACCGCGATTTTCTCAGGTCTTGAGACCGCGGCACCGCCTGAAAACCCGACTGTTTCATCGGGCCAGCGGATGTCGCAATCAATTAATGAAGCTCTCAATATTGCACCTAAAGGTAGTAATCGGGCAGGAAATGCGCCTGCAGGGCCCAAACCTTTGGATGTTGCACCATTATCAATTCCTGAGTCTCCTGATAAGCAACAAGGTGGGATACCTGCGGGTAGTCCGGCACAGAAAGCGGATATTCCGGCTGAATTATTACATGGTTCTGTTTCCAGTGATTCAGCAGTGACTGATGCGTTGCCAGTTATTGAGATATATACACAAGAAGAATTGATTGCTCTCATCAATGACGATACACATCTACACCGTGTGGCCAATATCGATGAATGTCAGTTGGTCAAAGATATCGAGCTGCGCGCCAGAGTGGTTATGATCCCGGCTTACCAGTATTTGTGGGGAGATATGTTATTAACGGGGACTTGTACTAAGAAAAATGCCGAATTAGGTATTGAGTATCTGTGGAAAGCGGCTCAGCAAGGGCTTCCGGCAGCCTTAGAACATTTGGCGCGTTATTACGCCAAAGGACGTTATGTACAACGTGACACCCAGCAAGCGGCCATTTTCATGCACGAAGCAGCAGCACAGGGTTATCTTAAGGCGCAGATAGGTTGGGTGGATATGCTGGTCAGTGGGTTAGGTAGCCCGTTAGATTATGAAGAGGCTTATAGTTGGTTGCATCATTCCGTGATTGTGGACGATAAACAGCATAAACAGGCGGCCACTTTACTGGCCCGTTTATCCCGTCGAATGCCACCAAATATTATTGCGCGAGCTAAAAACTATCGCTGGCAGTAGTTACAACATGGTCTGTAGTAGTCGACTGCCAAAATAAGCCACGGCTAACAATACATTCCCGGTTAACGTCATGATCACTAAGCGTTGCCCGCGCCAGCCACGGTAATAATGCCCCCATAACAAAGTGGCATAGATACACCAGGCGATAACGGATAAACCAACTTTGTCCAGATTGCTGGGCGCCAGCATATTATCTAAAAACAAAAAGCCGCTTGAAATGGATAAGGTTAGCAATACACCACCAATTTGTAATAAGCGAACCAGCTGTTTTTCGATCCGAAGTAATGGCGGTACATTTTGTAAATTGAGCTTACGACGTTGTTTAAGCTGATAATTCAGATAAACCTGCAATAAAGCAAACAGACTGGCAATACTCATCATGGCGTAAGAAAGTAGCGCCAATGCAATGTGGATCACAAGCCCCGGGCGATCCCCTAAACTGGTTAAATAGTGAGAGGGGGTAACTGAATTACTAAATAACAGCACGACCGCAAACGCATAAGCAAACGGTAATAGTATCCAGCTATTTTGCCGTTGGCTGATGATGGTGAGCCCAATGTTAATCAATAACGCCACCAGTGATGCGACGTTGATGACACTTAAATTTTGTACCGATTGCGCCTGAATGATAGTCATCCCCAGCGCGAGCAGATGTAATATGATTGCTGGCCAGGCAGCCATCAGTACCCGGCGCGGGGTATGTGTTTGCGTAGTGAAAAATTGCTGCAACACCAATGTGGTTGCAAACAAATAACAGCCTATGCCCAGTAATGCTACGATCAGCATAATTTTTAAGAGCCATCTAAAACAAGTGAACCTGCAGTATAGCCTTCTCTGTATTTTGCAGCCAGATGCATAGCATAAATGAGAATTATTGGCGTGATTAAACGCAATTTTGTATACAACGCCTGTTCCACGAATCCCTTTCTTTAGTATCTGCAGTGACTTGGCTATAATCGACAACAATTTGGCCATAAGCTGCGGAGCCAGTCATGTTTGAAAATTTAACCGAGCGTCTATCCGCCACGTTGCGCAACATCAGCGGGCGTGGACGTCTGACCGACGACAACATCAAAGATACCCTGCGCGAAGTGCGTATGGCACTGCTGGAAGCCGATGTCGCGCTGCCTGTTGTCAAAGAATTTGTTAACCGCGTGAAAGAGCGTGCGGTAGGACAAGAAGTTAATAAAAGCTTAAGCCCGGGTCAGGCCTTCATCAAGATCGTCCATGGTGAATTGATCTCTGTAATGGGGGAAGCAAATCAGGATCTGGATTTAGCCACTCAACCACCAGCGATTTTATTAATGGCAGGTTTGCAGGGGGCGGGTAAAACCACTTCGGTAGCCAAACTGGCTAAACTGCTGACGGAACGTCAAAAGAAAAAAGTTTTAGTCGTTTCAGCGGACGTTTATCGCCCTGCGGCGATCAAACAGCTGGAAACATTGGCTAACGATATTGGTGTTGAATTCTTCCCCAGTGACACCAGCCAGACACCATCGCAAATCGCGGCTGCCGCACTGGACAGTGCCCGTAAGCGCTATTTTGATGTATTGATTGTCGATACCGCCGGTCGTTTGCATGTCGACAACGAAATGATGGAAGAAATTCAGCAGCTGCATAAACAGCTAAATCCTATCGAAACACTGTTTGTTGTCGATGCGATGACGGGGCAGGATGCGGCAAATACCGCCAAAGCGTTCAGCGAAGCGCTGCCATTAACCGGTGTGATCTTAACCAAAGCCGATGGTGATGCGCGTGGTGGTGCGGCACTGTCGGTTCGCCATATCACCGGCAAACCGATCAAATTTATCGGTATGGGTGAAAAGACCGATGCTCTGGAACCTTTCCACCCAGATCGTATCGCTTCCCGTATTCTGGGTATGGGTGACGTGCTGTCTCTGATCGAAGAGATGGAACGCAACGTCGACAAAGAAAAAGCCACCAAACTGGCGCAAAAAGTCCAGAAAGGTAAAGGCTTCGATCTGGAAGACTTCCGTGAGCAGCTGGTGCAGATGCGCAATATGGGCGGCATGATGAGTATGCTCGACAAATTGCCCGGTGTTTCTGGTTTGCCAGATAACGTCAAAGGCCAGCTCGATGACAAGCTCACCGTGCGCATGGAAGCGATCATCAACTCAATGACCAAAGGTGAGCGTCGTAATCCGGATATCATCAAGGGTTCACGCAAAAAACGTATCGCCATGGGTTCAGGCACTGAGATCCAGGATGTGAATCGGTTGCTGAAGCAATTTGACCAGATGCAAAAAATGATGAAAAAAGTGGCCGGTAAAGGTGGCTTACGAAAAATGATGGGAAATATGAAAAACATGTTACCGCCAGGTGGTTTCGGCCGCGGTGGTTTCTGATTTCAGATAGCGGCACATTAAGTGCCGCTTTGTTTTTCATCACATTCTACAAGGTTTGATTTATGCAGCTCATGTCTCCGTTCCCTCTAAAATCATTCAATACGTTTGGCCTCGATGCCCAGGCGAAAATGGGCTTTGTGCTGAATAATGAAGCGGAACTTGATGCGCTGCGTGGATCTGCATGGTGGTCAGATAGTCAACCGCGGTTATTGATTGGTGAAGGTAGCAATATTCTGTTCACCACCGATTTTGATGGGCTGGTGATTGTTAACCGCCTGAAAGGGATCTCGGTGCAGGAAACTGCGGATGCTTGGTTGCTCCATGTTGCAGCCGGTGAAAATTGGCCTGCCCTGATCCAGTGGACGTTGCAACATCAGATGCCGGGAATGGAAAATCTGGCGTTGATCCCTGGTACAGTAGGTGCCGCACCGGTGCAAAATATTGGTGCTTACGGTGTCGAGTTCTGTCAGTTCTGTGAATATGTCGATACGTGGCATTTTGCGGATGGTCATCGTCAGCGTTACAGCGCTGCGGCGTGTCAGTTCGGTTATCGTGACAGCCTGTTTAAGCATGAATTGCATGATGAGGTGATCATTACCGCCGTTGGTTTACGCATTCCAAAACAATGGCAACCGGTAGTGGAGTACGGCCCACTGAAAGCATTGGGGGCCAATGCGACCGCTGAACAAATCTTCATGACGGTTTGTGAATTACGCCAGAGTAAATTGCCTGATCCGAGTCTATTAGGCAATGCAGGCAGTTTCTTTAAAAATCCGGTTGTCAGCGCCACACAAGCGGCTGTGCTTAAACAACAACATCCCGCTATACCGTGTTTTGCCGCTGGTGAAGGCTTGAATAAATTGGCCGCTGGTTGGTTGATTGATCAAGCAGGCCTGAAAGGCTTTAGTCTGGGCAATGCAGGTGTTCATCGTGATCAGGCATTAGTTTTGGTCAACCTGGGTAATGCCAGCGCAGCTGAAATTCTGCAACTGGCGAAACACGTTGCCAGCACAGTTAAACAGCAATTTACCGTACAATTAGAACCGGAAGTCCGTTTTATTGGTAAGTCCGGGGAAATAAATAGCCTGCAGGCAATCCAATGAAACAGCTGAATTCGCGTCAACAAGCCTTGCTGGCGGTATTAGCCGATGGCGCTTTTCATTCCGGTGAACAGATCGGTGCCGAATTAGGTATCAGTCGTGCTGCCATTAGTCAGCAGATCAAAAGCTTGCGTTTGTTAGGGTTGGAAATATTTAGCATTACTGGCAAAGGTTATCGCTTAAATACACCCCTTGATCTGTTAAATACCGAAACACTTCAGCACTTAGCCGCTGGCACGCCTATACACACGTGTGCCGTAATTGATTCCACCAATCAATACATGATGGCACAACTTGAGCGCTGGCAAAAAGGCGAGTGTTTGTTGGCCGAAAGCCAGACCGCGGGTCGTGGGCGGCGCGGACGACAATGGCATTCACCATTTGGTAGTCAGTTCATTATGAGTATGTATTGGCGTCTCGACGATGGCCCTAGTGCGGCTATGGGGTTAAGTTTGGCTATTGGTGTTGCAGTTGTGCAAGCGCTGGAAAGTGCCGGTTACCGGGATTTGAGCCTGAAATGGCCGAATGACATCTACATGGCCCGCCGAAAACTTGCAGGCATATTGGTTGAAATGTCAGCTGCAGTCGGTGGGATCTGCCATCTGGTGATTGGTGTTGGCGTGAACCTTAATTTGCCGGATGCAGTCATTGCACAACTGGATCAACCCTGTGCGCATTTGGCGGAGCAACCGGTCGTGGTTGAGCGCAATCAGCTGAGTGCCACGATCATTCGGGCTTTAAGAAATGCTTTAACACTATTTGAGCAACAGGGGTTAACTGCATTTTTAACAGAATGGAATCGGCTGGATATTTTTATGCAACAGCCGGTGAAAGTATTGTTGGGTAATCAGATCATCCACGGCATCTATTGCGGTATAGACGGGCAGGGGAATATGCTGCTGCAAGATCAGGATGGTATGCATAAATTTGTCGGCGGCGAGATCTCGTTACGCGCCGACATTTGAAATTATTTCCGCAACCGAACTTGTTCTATTGCATGCTGACTGCTTTTAGTCAGGATCAGGTTCGCCCGTTCGCGGGTTGGCAAAATATTAGCAATTAAATTCGGATAATTGATTTCGTCCCAGATCCGGCTGGCTGTGGCAGCGGCTTCATCTTCATCAAAATGTGAATAATGATGAAAATAACTCGATGGATCAGAAAAGGCGCTTTTACGGAAGCGAAGGAAACGTTGAATATACCACTCTTTCAGCAACTGCTTATCAGCATCGACATAGATAGAAAAATCAACGAAATCAGAGACAAACACATGATGTGGATCATGTGGATAGTCCATCCCGCTTTGTAAAACGTTCAAACCTTCAATGATCAAAATATCCGGTTGTTCCACGACTTTCATCTGGTCGGGAATAATGTCATAGATGTGATGAGAGTAAATCGGGGCTTCAACCCGCTGTTTACCGGCTTTTATATCGGCGACAAAATTAACCAGTCGGCGCATATCATAAGATTGCGGAAAGCCTTTTTTCTTCATCAGCCCACGTTCTTCCAATACCCGGTTGGGATAAAGAAAACCGTCAGTGGTGATCAGTTCGACTTTCGGGTGTTCCGGCCAGTGTTCTAATAATGCTTGTAGTATGCGGGCCGTAGTACTTTTCCCCACAGCCACACTACCAGCAATGCTAATCACATATGGAACGCGCTGATTCGGTGTGCTCAGAAATTGTTCAATAACTTTACTACGGTGTTGACGTGCTTTGACATACAGATTCAATAAACGTGACAGAGGCAGATAAATATCCCGAACCTCATCTAGAGACAATTCATCATGAATGCCTCGTAAATCAATCAGATCTTGTTCCGTCAATGAAAGGGGGACGGAATCACGCAGATGAGCCCACTGTTCCCTGAAAAAATGTAAATAAGGCGAGAGATGTTGTGGATCAGCTGTCATTCTTGAGGTCCTTTCAGCAAGAGGCCCGACATTACACCAACCCCCTGTTATTCGACAACCGAAAGCGTGTCTGAGTACTCAAAAAGCAGAAAACAGAACAAATTCATGAAAACGGGACAGAAAACTCGTGAAAACACACTGCAGAGTAGTTGCTCCACCGCCACGCTTGCACTAGAATTCGCAACGCTCTTTGCAGGACGCCATGATTATCTTGGCACTGATGGAGGGATTCCCGAGCGGCCAAAGGGATCAGACTGTAAATCTGACGGCTCTGCCTTCGAAGGTTCGAATCCTTCTCCCTCCACCATCTTGAGCATTGTAGTTATGCGGGCATCGTATAATGGCTATTACCTCAGCCTTCCAAGCTGATGATGCGGGTTCGATTCCCGCTGCCCGCTCCAATTTAATTCAAAGCGCAATTACTGATACTCGTCGGACGGTGTGTACCGTGGTGAGTTTCTTACCATACAAACAGTGTTAGCTTAGAGGGACGAGCATGTCTAAAGAAAAATTTGAACGTACAAAACCCCACGTTAACGTTGGTACCATCGGCCACGTTGACCACGGTAAAACTACTCTGACTGCTGCCATCACTAACGTGCTGGCTAAAAAATTCGGTGGTCAAGCGCGTGCATTCGATCAGATCGACAACGCACCAGAAGAAAAAGCACGTGGTATCACCATCAACACTTCACACGTTGAATACGATACTGAATCACGTCACTACGCACACGTAGACTGCCCAGGCCACGCTGACTATGTTAAAAACATGATCACTGGTGCTGCACAGATGGACGGCGCGATCCTGGTAGTAGCGGCGACTGACGGCCCAATGCCACAGACTCGTGAACACATCCTGCTGGGTCGCCAGGTAGGCGTTCCTTACATCATCGTTTTCCTGAACAAATGTGACATGGTAGACGACGAAGAGTTGCTGGATCTGGTTGAGATGGAAGTTCGTGAACTGCTGTCAGAATACAACTTCCCAGGCGATGACACTCCAGTTATCCGTGGTTCAGCACTGAAAGCGCTGGAAGGCGACGCTAAATGGGAAGAGAAGATCCTGGAACTGGCTGCGGCCCTGGATTCTTACATTCCACAACCAGAACGTGCGATCGACAAGCCATTCCTGCTGCCAATCGAAGACGTATTCTCAATCGCTGGCCGTGGTACAGTAGTAACTGGTCGTGTTGAACGCGGTATCATCAAAGTTGGTGAAGAAGTGTCAATCGTTGGTTTGAAAGAAACCACCAAGACCACTTGTACAGGCGTTGAAATGTTCCGTAAACTGCTGGACGAAGGTCGTGCAGGCGAGAACGTAGGTGTGTTGCTGCGTGGTACAAAACGTGATGACGTAGAACGTGGTCAAGTACTGGCTAAACCAGGCACTATCACTCCACACACCAAGTTCGAATCAGAAGTATACGTACTGTCAAAAGAAGAAGGTGGTCGTCACACGCCATTCTTCAAAGGCTACCGTCCACAGTTCTACTTCCGTACAACTGACGTGACCGGTACCATCGAACTGCCAGAAGGCGTAGAAATGGTAATGCCAGGCGACAACATCAAAATGGTAGTCACCCTGATCCACCCAATCGCGATGGATGATGGTCTGCGTTTTGCAATCCGTGAAGGCGGTCGTACCGTAGGCGCGGGCGTTGTTGCTAAAGTAATCGAATAATCGATTAATTTGCGCATCACGCAATATAATAAAGGGCGACTTAGGTCGCCCTTTATTTTTATCAAAAATATATACTGTGCAGCGCAAATTTAAGCACGACTAGATCATCTATCCGAGGGATTGGTATGGCGTTAATGACTCAACGTGAAATGGCTGGGCACAAACGTGTGGCTTTAGTGGCACACGATAATATGAAACAGGCGCTGGTTGACTGGGTAAAAGTTCGTGCAGAAGAGTTGAAGTTACATCATCTGTATGCGACGGGTACAACAGGTACTCGTTTAAGTAAAGAGGCGGGTTTGCCGATCACTTGTTTGCTGTCTGGGCCAATGGGCGGCGATCAGCAATTAGGGGCTTTGATTGCCGAAGGAAAAATTGATGTATTAATTTTCTTCTGGGATCCGCTCAATGCCGTACCGCATGATCCGGATGTTAAAGCTTTATTGCGATTGGCTGCAGTATGGAATATTCCGATGGCAACCAATCAGGCAACGGCCGATTTCCTGATGGATTCGCCGAATATGAAAAAAGCATTCAGTATTGAAATTCCAGATTATGCTGGGTATTTGAAATCGCGGACTGAATAAAATTTAACTCGTCGATCTGGTTAAATAAAAAAGCACCTTTCAAAGGTGCTTTTTTATTAATTAGACAGGAATTAGCGCATTGAGTTTTTACTGACGTATTTTGGTCGTGCGTTCATAATAATTTCGACTTGTTCTTCGCTCATTTTACCATTACTTAAACCAAGCGCTTTGTAGGTCAGTAATGGACGGGCTTCCAATGCAATCATCAACGCTTTTATCTGACTTAAGTCATCGTTCAGTGGCTGACCATATGCAAAGTCGAGAACACCGGCATCTAACAAATTTTTGACTGCTGGTTCGGTCAATGGCAAATTTATGACGCTTTTTCGTTGAATCACAAACTCGCGTAAAATAGCCTTTTCGGTGAAATCAAGGCACTCAATCATACGTTGCAAATTTTGCTGTTTCTGGCGTTCCAACCAATGCGTAAGTGCATGATCCCAACCAATCAGTAATAGCTGGCTGGCAAAATATGAGCAGGCAATTAACAAACCCAGACTAAAGAATACTCTGAATTGTATTAACCATTCCCCAGCGCTGTGTAAGCGTTCGACCGGAAACAATAAAATTGTGCAGCAGCAAAGCAGCATCCATATCATAAGCCAGTTCAGTGTGCGGTATTGGCTAAAGTGTCTATTCCACCGTCTCATAAAAATATCCCTGAATAACGTCTAGCGGGTATTTGTTAATGAGCAAAGGGTGTGCCAGTAATTAAGCTATTTTTTTGACGATCCGGAAGGATCAATGGGATCTTGGCATGGGAGACAGGACGATTTTCGTTAAAAATCGTCCTGCTTTATTTGATTAACGTTGAAATTGGTTGATCAGGCGACACAAGCCTTGCAAGCGTTCTACCAGTAACGCAATACGATCAACGGCGTTATGGCTGCTGGTTGTACTGGTGTCAGCCAATTCACGAATGTTATGGATACTGCGATTAATATCTTCGGTGACATAAGCCTGTTCTTCAACGGCAGTGGCAATCTGATGGCTGGCGTCAGTCACATGATGCAGCATGTCATTAATTTGACCGAACACTTCACCTGCTGCATTGGCTTGTGTGCGGCAAGTCTCAGACAAATCAGCACCATGATCCATCGTCGTGACGGCGCTACTGGCACTGCTTTGCAGTTTCGAGATCATCTGCTGAATTTCATCGGTGGAGGTGCGAGTTTTCAGCGCTAAAGAGCGGATCTCATCGGCAACTACTGCAAAACCACGCCCTTGTTCCCCCGCTCTGGCGGCTTCGATCGCGGCATTGAGTGCTAATAGGTTGGTTTGATCGGCAATACTGGTAATGACGTCAAGGATGCTGCCTATATGTTTGGTGTTATCAGCTAATTCATTAATAACTTGTTTAGAGTTATCTAATTCATCATGTAAGGCATTTACCGCACTAACCGTTGCCTGGATACTTTTTTGACCCAGTGCCGCAGTTTGACGCGCTTCAGCTGTCAATTCTGAAGTTGAGCTGGCGCTGGTAGCCACTTCGCGGATCGAACTGCTCATTTCATTGATGGCAGTAGCCAGCTGCTCTGTTTCTGCGCGTTGTTGGTCGATGTTATTGGTAATGGACTGAATATTACCGGCATCATCTTCTGCTGCTTGAAGAATGGTATTACAGGTATCGCCGGTTCGTCCGACAATGGCTCTTAATTCGGCTTTTTTCATTCTGAGCGCTAATTCGATCGCGGCGAGCTCGTCGCGACGACCGGTATACAGCACTTGCGTAATATCAGTATTAAAATTTTCTTTAGCAATATTAGCCAGTGTTTTTAATTTTCTTCCCCACCAGATCGCAAATACGGATTGTATTATTACTAAACCAATGGCGACGGATGAAAGCGGAATTATTTCCGATAACATCATATTCGCAATAATTGCGATAATAGTACTAAATGAAAGTAAAAGAGAGATTAACGAAATATTAAACGTAGGCAAACGTAATGCGCGGGGTAATTTTCCTTGATTAATTTGTTGGTAATAACCCGCTGCTCTTTCTATATCTTCTCTTGAGGGTTTAGTTCGTACGGATTGATATTCAAATACATTACCGTTGTTATCTAAAATTGGTGTGACATACGCATTAACCCAATAATGATCACCATTTTTACAGCGGTTTTTTACGACACCCATCCAGCTTTTTTTGTCTTTTAGATGATCCCACATGTCTTTGAATGCGGCTTTTGGCATATCAGCATGGCGCACTATGTTGTGGTATTGGCTTTCGAGCTCATTCGGATGATAGCCAGCGATGTCGCAGAAATGTTCATTGGCATAGGTAATGCGGCTTTGGGTGTCAGTGGTAGAGATCAGATTATGTTGCTCAGAGAATTCTCTTTCTCTGCCTGCGGTTGATGCAAAATGATTCATAGAGTTACATCCTGTACTGCCGACGGTGTGGCAAGAGCCTATCATTCAACAGCCATCATTTTCCTTCGATGACATGTTAATCTTATAAGATATAAATAAGTAATTAATATGATCTTTACAGTGAAATTTGAGTATAAAGCGATTTTTTTAATAAAAAAACATAATAAATATATTAGTTTTAATGCATTAACTTGTTTATAACCAGTGGTTTACGTTAGTTGTTTTTCATTTACAAATTACATTACATTTGCCCTTAAATGGTGTTTCATTTTGGCGCGCAGTAACAATAATTAGGCAGGCTGATTAATAAAAAGGGCATTATTAATCTCAAATGAGTATTTTAATGCCGTTTTTGCGCTAATTTACTCTTGGCTTATGAATTGCATTAGTTTGGCTAGATAACGCACTTGATGTTTATGGCGTGCAAACGCTGGCTTCTGTGCCACAATTTGTAATGGATGACTAGGGTTCCGGCTTACCAAGTAAGTGTCTGGTCCGAGAGTTGTCGACCTTCCCTGAAGGTTACACGGCGGGACAAAAACCCGGGAGACAGCGGCGCACAGCCATGATCTCTTGTGTTTTAACCACGTGCTCCCAGGGAGGGAACCATGAAAAAATCCACTTTTAGCTCCTCATTCCGTAAATGGCTGTGTGTTGGCCTGTTACCGGTCTTTTTGTTTGGCTCTGTGCCGGCATTTGCCAAAGAAAAATTCAAAGTTGCCTGGACGATTTATGCCGGTTGGATGCCGTGGGATTATGCGGCACAAAGCGGCATTATCAAAAAATGGGCAGATAAATACGGCATTGATATTGATGTCGTGCAGGTGAACGACTACGTCGAGTCAATTAATCAGTATACCGCCGGTGGTTTTGATGGCTGTGTGATGACCAACATGGATGCGCTGACGATTCCGGCTGCCGGTGGTGTTGATTCTACCGCCATGATCATTGGTGATTATTCCAATGGTAATGACGGTGTGGTGCTGAAAGGCAAATCCGATCTGAAAGATATCAAAGGCCAGCCCGTTAATCTGGTAGAGCTGAGTGTATCGCATTATTTGCTGGCGCGTGCGTTGGAAACCCAAGGTATGAACGAGAAAGACATCAAGATCGTTAACACCTCGGATGCCGATATCGTGTCTGCGTATGCGACTAAAGATGTCACGGCCACGGTTACCTGGAACCCGATGTTGTCGGAAGTGGTCAAACAGCCGGGTAGCCATTTGGTGTTTGATTCCAGCAAGATCCCCGGTGAAATTCTCGATTTGCTGGTGGTGAAAACCGACAAGCTGAAAGCGCATCCGGAATTGGGTAAAGCACTGGCAGGGGCTTGGTATGAAGTGATGTACACCATGTCTGGCAATGATGCGAAAGCCAAAGAAGCGCGCACGGCGATGGCGAAAGCTTCCGGCACTGATTTGGCGGGTTATGAGGCTCAGCTCAATGCCACCAAAATGTTCTACAACCCTGTCGATGCCTTGTCTCAGGCACAAGACCCGCATTTAAAACTTACCATGCAGTTAGTATCGGAATTCTCATTACAGCATGGTTTGCTGGGTGAAAGTGCACCTAGTGCTGATTTTATCGGGATCGAAACCCCAGCGGGTATTTACGGTGATAAAAACAATGTGAAGCTGCGGTTTGACCCGACTTATATGCAAATGGCTGCCGACGGCAAGCTGTGATCTGCGTAGTAAAGGAGATTGGCAATGGCCCGACTCATTAATCGACAACCGGATCGCTTAGGTCGCTGGTTACTGGCATTACTGCCGTTTGTGATTTTGCTGCTGCTGTATCTGATTAATTCAGAAGCGCGTTTGGCGCTAAATCCGAATGACAAGATGCTGCCTTCATTCCCGGTGATCTTGGATTCGATTGCCCGAATGGCGTTCGAGCCAAGCCGCCGCTCCGGCGAGTATTTGCTGCTGGCGGATACTTTATCCAGCCTGCGGTTGTTACTGATGGGTGTGGGGATCAGTGCGGCACTGGGGTTGAGTGTGGGTTTACTCAATGGCGGTATTCCACTGTTCCGTACTCCGATTTCACCGCTCGTGACGGCGTTGTCGCTAATTCCGCCGATGGCTATTTTGCCAATCTTGTTCATCGTGTTTGGCTTGGGGGACTTGGCGAAAGTGATGCTGATCGTGATTGGGATCTGTCCGATCCTGATCCGCGATCTGCAATTAAAGACACTGAGTTTGCCAGAAGAACAGCTGATCAAAGCACAGACGCTGGGGGCGACCAGTTGGCAGATTTTGTTGCGCATGATGTTGCCACAGGTGTTACCGCGCTTGTTTGAGGCGGTGCGTCTGACGCTGGGCAGTGCGTGGCTGTTTTTGATTGCCGCCGAGGCAATTGCTGCAACCGAAGGGCTGGGTTATCGCATTTTTCTGGTACGGCGTTACCTCGATATGTCGGTGATCTTGCCGTATGTCTTTTGGATCACGCTGCTAGCTTTTGCCATGGACTGGATTTTGAAAGTCACGGCCCGCAAAGCGTTCCCTTGGTATTTCGGTCGTAACGGGGAGGCGCAAGGATGAGCCAACCGATCTTACAGGCGAAAAACGTCTGGAAAGAGTATGGCGATGTGTGCGTATTGGAACGCATCAATGTCTCTATCAATGCCGGTGAATTTGTCACGGTGGTTGGTGCATCCGGCTGTGGCAAAAGTACCTTCCTCAAACTGGTGCTGGGTACAGAAAGTGCGTCGCGTGGTGAGTTGTTGTTGGATGGGCAACCTATTCCGCAAGAACCGGATGAGCATCGTGGCATCGTGTTCCAGAAGTATTCAGTGTTTCCACATTTAACTGCGTTGGGCAATGTACTGCTGGCGGATGAATTTGCACAGTCACCGTGGCTGGGCAAGTTGTTCGGTGCGGCGAAAAAACAGGCGGAAGAGCGCGCGGTCGCCATGCTGGAACGGGTGGGGTTGGGTCATGCACTCAACCGTTACCCTAGCGAGTTATCGGGCGGTATGCAGCAGCGTCTGGCGATTGCGCAGGCGCTGATGAAAAAGCCGCGTATTTTGTTACTCGATGAACCCTTTGGCGCGTTAGACCCGGGTATTCGTGGTGACATGCACCAACTCATTCGTGAATTGTGGTTGCAGCAAGGGTTGACCATTTTCATGGTGACGCACGATTTAAAAGAGGGGTTTGCGCTCGGCAGTCGCCTGTGGGTGTTTGATAAATCGCGGCATGATCCACAATCCCCGCAGCGTTTCGGCGCACAAATAACCTATGACATTCCTTTACAAGGTGGACAGCTGAAAGCCGAAGATGCGCTGCGCTTGTCACCCGAACCTAAAACGGAGCAATAGTATGGCGGAATTATTGTTTGAAGATTCGCTGCCCGGTGGCAGTCACTGGTCGATGGTGATGCCAGCCGGCTCGCTGTTGAAAATCACTGATGTGGAAGGCGGTGCCAATGTTGGCATGTTGTTTTATAACCCACGTAATCTGCTGGAGCGTTACAACGCACCCGACACTTTGAAGTGTCAGCACACCTTTAAGCTGACGACTGGGCATTGCCTCTATTCCGATATGGGGCGGATTTTCTGTTCCATCGTGCAGGATGATACCGGCTGGATCGACACCGTCGCTGGCACTACTAACAAAGCGAAAGTGGCGGCGCAGTGGGGCGAGCGTGACTATCAACACGATCGCAATCTGTGGAAACAAAACGGTTACGACAGCTTTCTGGTGGAAGTGGCGAAATATGGCTTAGGTGCCCGTGATTTGGCGGCGAACCTGAACCTGTTCAGCAAAGTGTTTACCGATGACGAAGGCAATTTGCAATTTGCCGCCGGGCACTCCAAAGCCGGTGACACCATTACGCTGCGTTTTGAGATGGAAACGCTGGTGGTGTTTAACACCTGTCCGCATCCGATGGATGGTGCGGCGGAATATCCGCGTAAGCCAATTCAGTATGGCGTGTATAAGGCCGACCCCGTGGCGGCGGATGATGTTTGTCGTCTGTCCCGCCCGGAAAACGGTCGTGGTTTTGAAAATACCCGTCGTTATGTCTGCTGCGCTGGTCACTAAGGAGCGATTTATGATCAAGGAAAGTTTGTTAAATCCAACGGATGTAGCCTATCGCGAAACGGTGCTGGCCGGCGATTATTGGATGAAAGTGGTCAAAGCGGGGCAGACCATCCGCATTGTTGATTCGGAAGGCAATCAGGCGGCGGACACCTTGTTTTATTCCGCTGCCAACCCAGCAGAGCGTTACAGCGCGGTGGATACCATTCGCGAGCAAGGCAATGTCTACTTGTCGGCGGGAACCACGTTGATGACTAACGAAGGCAACCCGATGCTGGATATTGTCGCCGACACCTGCGGTCGTCATGACACCTTGGGTGGTGCCTGTGCCACGGAAAGTAATCAGGTGCGTTACGATTTAGGCAAAAAACACATGCATGCCTGCCGTGACAGCTGGTTGCTGGCGGTTACCGAAAATCCTGAATTTGGCATGAGCAAACGCGATATCACCCATAACATCAATTTCTTCATGAATGTGCCCATTACGGCTGACGGTGGTTTGAGCTTTGCCGATGGCATTAGTGCACCGGGCAAATATGTGGAACTGAAAGCGCTGATGGATGTGATTGTGCTGATCTCCAACTGCCCGCAGCTGAACAACCCGTGTAATGCGTATAACCCGACGCCGGTTGACGTGCTGGTCTGGAATTAATCAGCCAACAAATTACAGAGCGCAAGGACGACCTTGAGCCGCTCTCTGATTGTTTGCGGGACGACCCGAAGTCTGGCGGAAGAGCCTTTCCGGCAGCATTGAACAGAGTTAGACCTATGTTCAGTAAAGTATTGATAGCGAACCGCGGCGCAATTGCCTGCCGAATTATCCGCACCCTGAAAGCAATGGATGTCACCGCTGTTGCAGTATATAGCGAAGCCGATGCGGACAGCCGTCATGTGTTAGATGCTGACGAGGCTTGGTCGCTTGGCGAAGGTGCTGCGGCACAAACTTACCTCGATCAAAATAAACTTATCGCGATTGCCAAACAGACTGGCGCTCAGGCGATCCACCCCGGTTATGGCTTTTTAAGTGAGAACCCCGATTTTGCCCGTCGTTGTGTTGACGAAGGGCTGGTGTTTTTAGGCCCAACACCGGAGCAAATGGTTGCGTTTGGCCTGAAACACAAAGCGCGGGCCTTGGCGGAGGCGGCGCATGTGCCGTTATTGCCGGGCACCGGTTTGTTGTCGTCACTGGATCAAGCCTTAGCCGAAGCGGCGCGTATTGGTTATCCGGTGATGCTGAAAAGTACCGCTGGTGGCGGTGGCATCGGTATGCAGCGCTGCTTTAGCGCAGAAGAGTTGCGTTCCGCGTATTCATCAGTAAAACGGTTGTCGGAAAACAATTTCAGTAATGGCGGCATGTTCCTTGAGAAGTTTATTGAGAATGCCCGCCATATCGAAGTGCAGATGTTTGGTGATGGTCAAGGCAATGTGATTGCGATTGGTGAGCGTGATTGTTCCGCACAGCGTCGTAACCAGAAAGTCATTGAAGAATGTCCTGCACCGAACTTAACGGATGATATCCGTCAGGCACTCCAGCAAACCGCCGTCAAACTGGGTCAGCAGGTGAAATATCGCAGTGCTGGTACCGTTGAATACGTGTATGACGATGCCAGCGGTGCATTCTATTTCCTCGAAGTAAATACCCGTCTGCAGGTCGAACATGGTGTCACCGAGCAGGTGTATGGCGTTGATTTAGTGCGCTGGATGATTGAACTGGGCGCTGATGAATTAGCGCCGTTGGAAAGTCTGGCAAACGTACTGACACCGACAGGTCATGCTATTCAGGTGCGTTTGTACGCAGAAGACCCGGCGAAAAACTTCCGCCCGAGTGCGGGGCTTATCAGCCATGTCAGCTTTCCTGAACAAGATCGGAAAACCTGCCGCATCGATCACTGGCTCGATGCTGGCCTTGAAGTACCGCCCTTTTTTGACCCGATGCTGGCGAAACTGATCGCGTGGTCAGCGAGTCGCGAGCAGACCCTTCAACAACTGAGTGCCATGTTGCAGCAAAGTGACGTCTATGGCATCGAGACTAATCGTGATTATTTGCTGGCGCTGCTGAATAGCGATGTGGTGCAGCAGGGCAAAGTGCTGACTCGTACATTAAATGAATTCAGTTATCAACCAGTCACCATCGATGTGCTGTCGGGTGGCACGCAAACCACCATTCAGGATTTCCCCGGTCGTGTTGGTTATTGGGATATTGGCGTGCCGCCGTCTGGCCCGATGGATAACTGGTCGTTCCGTCTGGGCAATCGGTTATTGAATAACGACGACACCTGCGCGGGTTTGGAAATTACCCTGTCGGGCCCAACGCTGAAATTTAATACCACACGTCAGATTGTACTCACCGGTGCCGCCATTGACGCCAAACTCAATGGTGAACCTCTGCCGATGTGGCAGGTAGTGACCGTGCCCGCGGGCAGCACGCTACAACTGGGTAAGGTCGCTATGGCCGGGGCGCGCAGCTATCTGTTGCTGGCTGGCGGCATTGATTGCCCGCATTATCTCGGCAGTCGTTCAACCTTTACCTTGGGTCAGTTTGGTGGCCATGTCGGTCGTGCCATTCAGGCGGGTGATGTGCTGCATGTTCCACCGCAAATAACTTTAGCTGTGGAACAGTTACTGTCTGCTGATCTGCAACCGACAATTACCAATAACTGGGAACTGCGTGTCATTTATGGCCCACACGGGGCGCCTGATTTTTTCACTGATCACGATATTGAAACCTTTTTCACCACCGACTACGAAGTGCATTACAACTCCAGCCGAACTGGGGTGCGTTTGATCGGCCCGAAACCAGAATGGGCTCGCGCCGATGGTGGCGAGGCGGGCTTACATCCATCCAACCTGCATGACAATGCTTATGCCATCGGTACCGTCGATTTCACCGGCGATATGCCGGTGATTCTAGGGCCGGATGGTCCGAGTCTGGGTGGGTTCGTTTGCCCGGCCACCATCGTCAAAGCTGATCTGTGGAAAATGGGGCAGCTGAAAGCCGGCGATAAAGTTCGCTTTATTCCTGTTTCTATTGCCGATGCCGAAGTGTTGGAACGTGCGCAATTAGCCGAGTTAACAAACCTCACTGCACAACCTGTCACTGTGCCAGTTGCTTCCCCAACCACACCGGTATTGAAAACATTACCAGCAGAAAAATATGGCGAAAAAGTGGTGTATCGCCCCAGTGGTGATGATTATCTGCTGGTGGAATATGGCTCGCAGGTGCTCGATATCCGGCTGCGTTTCCGTGCCCATGCATTGATGCTGTGGGTGCAAGAAGCTGGCATTGAAGGTGTGTTGGAACTCACCCCCGGCATCCGTTCACTGCAGATCCACTACGACAATCTGCAGTTACCGCTGACACGTTTGCTGGCATTGTTGGAGCAGGCAGAAAGTGAACTCACCGATATTGAGCAGATCACGGTGCCTGCGCGCATCGTGCATTTGCCATTGTCTTGGGATGATGAAGCAACGCGGCTGGCGATCCGCAAATATGATGAGCTGGTCCGCAAAGACGCGCCATGGTGCCCATCGAACATTGAATTTATTCGTCGCATCAACGGCCTTGATTCCATTGAGCAGGTGAAAGAGATCGTCTTTAACGCCAACTATCTGGTGATGGGGTTGGGTGACGTCTATCTCGGCGCACCGGTGGCAACGCCGCTTGATCCACGGCATCGTTTGGTCACCACCAAATACAACCCGGCACGAACCTGGACACCGGAAAATGCCGTCGGCATCGGGGGCGCTTACCTGTGTGTGTATGGCATGGAAGGGCCGGGCGGTTATCAGTTTGTCGGTCGAACGCTACAGATGTGGAATCGTTATCGCCAGACTGCTGAATTTACGCAGCCATGGCTGCTGCGCTTCTTCGATCAAATCAAATTTTACGAAGTCTCGGCGGAGGAGTTACTTAAAATCCGTCGTGATTTTCCGCGTGGGCGTTATCCACTAAAAATTGAAGAGATCGAGTTCTCACTGGCCGATTACAACAAGCTGGTGGATGAACACGCCGACGAAATCCGGGTAGCAAAAGAGCGTCAGCAAACGGCCTTTGAAGCCGAACGTCAGCGTTGGATCGAAACCGGACAAGCGAATTTCTCAGCCGATAGCGACATGATGATCGAAACCGGTGAGGAAGAAGCACTACCGGATCATCACAAAGCGGTGGAAAGTCTCGTTTCTGGCAACGTCTGGCAGGTATTGGTCGAAGAAGGTCAAACGATTAAAGCCGGACAGCCATTGTTGATTATTGAATCGATGAAGATGGAAATTGAAGTGCTGGCACCGCATGACGGCAAGATCGTTGCGATCAATCGTGAAGCCGGTCAGCAAGTGCGTGCTGGTCAACGTTTACTGGTGCTGGAGGATTTATAATGACGAATACAACCATGACGATCGGCGCCATTCATGCAGCTTATCGCAGCGGGGAACTGACCCCGCAACAATTACTGAACCACTGTTTAGAGCAAGCCAAAGCCGATACTCATCGTGCTTGGATCTCAGTGCTGTCGGATGAACATTTAGCCGCTTATGTGAAAGGATTAGAAGGTCATTCGCCAGACGATATGCCGTTGTTCGGTATCCCGTTTGCAGTCAAAGACAATATCGATCTGTTGGATCTACCAACCACAGCCGCTTGTAAAGAGTATGCCTATCAACCGTCAGCGCATTCTTTTGTGGTGGCGCAACTCATTGCAGCGGGTGCGATCCCGCTGGGTAAAACCAACCTCGACCAGTTTGCAACCGGATTGGTCGGCGTGCGCAGCCCTTATGGTGCGTGTCAGAACAGTTTTGACCCAGATTATATTTCGGGTGGTTCCAGTGCGGGGTCTGCGGTGTCGGTTGCAACCGGGCAGGTCTGTTTCTCACTAGGCACCGACACCGCGGGTTCAGGTCGCGTACCGGCTTCCTTTAACAACATTATTGGTTTGAAGGGAACGAAAGGCCGCATCAGTTGCAGCGGCGTCGTACCAGCCTGTAAAAGTTTAGATTGCGTCACTATTTTTGCCTCGACCGTTGCGGATGTTGCTGCGGTTTGGCAAGTTGCCGCCAAGTTTGATGCAACAGACTCTTTTGCCCGTGATGTGGTGGCCGCGAAAGCGATCCCGACTGCATTTAAATTTGGCATACCCGATAAATCACAACTGCAATTTTTTGGGGATGAAGCCGCAGAGACTCTGTTCTGGCAATCCGTTGAAACACTGAAAACGCTAGGCGGTGAGGCGGTTTCGATCAATCTGGAACCCTTTATTCAAGCTGCGAAATTGCTTTATGGTGGCCCATGGGTCGCTGAGCGTCTGGCGGCGATTAAAGATTTTTACCGGGCAGATCCGGGTCGTTGTCTACCCGTTATCCAAACCATTATTGGTGGTGCAGAGCAGCGAACGGCTGTTGATGCTTATGAGGCTTTGTATGAATTACAGCGACTGAAGCGAATTGCTGATGCTGAATTATCCAAGGTTGATCTGATTGTCACGCCGACTGCGGGCAGTATATATAGCATTGCCGCGGTGCAAGCCGACCCCATCCAACTGAATAGTAATCTGGGTTATTACACCAACTTTATGAATTTGTTGGATTACGCAGCGATATCACTACCGTCTGGTTTTCGTGTCTCTGGCGAAAAGCAGGGCTTACCATTTGGTATCACCTTGTTTGCACCGGCATTTCAAGATACCGCCTTATTAGCGCTTGGTGATCGTTGGCAACGCCAGTTGGCATTACCGCTCGGTGCGACAGGGCAGCCATTCCCATCGGAACAGCTGGTGGTGATGTCGCCGGAGGTCAGCACGATCGATGTCTTGGTGTGTGGTGCACATTTGTCTGGCTTACCGCTGAACTGGCAACTCACCGATCGCCATGCACGCTTAAAACAGACCACGACGACAGCGAAAGCCTATCGCATGTATGCACTAGCGGGTGGGCCGCCATATCGTCCGGGGTTGATCCGTGATGATAAACAGGGCTCCGCGATCGCTGTTGAAGTTTGGTCAGTGCCATCCGAACAGTTCGGTTCGTTTGTTGCCGGCATTCCAGCACCACTGGGCATTGGCAAAGTACAATTACTCGATGGCAGCTGGGTGTCTGGTTTTATCTGTGAACCCTATGGCCTCGATGGTGCGACAGAAATTACCCAGCTGGGGAGTTGGCGGGCTTATCTGGCCAGTAAATAGCCCAGTAAGTAGCAAATTACAG
>JAQUHG010000174.1 GCA_028683735.1 Tolumonas sp.
CTCTTATGATGTTTTTCCAGTTTCGCCATGGTGAAAATGCTCCCAACCATTGATATGTAATTCAACCGAGTTGCCGTGATGATACCAGAATATTTTCGGGGCACCGGTGATGATAGTGCCAATCCGAGTTAATGGCAGATCCAGTGTTTCCGCTAATAGCTGGATATCATTCTCATGTTCGGCTGGTACCGTAAAACACAGCTCATAATCATCGCCCCCACCCAAGGCTAACTGCAATGCTTGTTCAGGGGTTACACTTTTACTCACTGCAGGATCAACAGGCAAATCAGTTAATTCGATTTTTGCTGCCACATTCGATGCGCGCAGGATATGCATCAAATCACCAGCAAGGCCATCCGACAGATCAAGGGCACTGCTGGCTATATCGCGCAAGGCCAGCCCAAGCTCGCAACGTGGTTGCGGATACTCCATTCTGAGCTGACACTGCCGTAGAGCCACTGCATCGATAGACAAATGATGTAAACGTTGTTGCACTGCCAATGCCGCCGCGCCTAAGCGACCACTGACATAAATCTGATCGCCGACTTTGGCACCTGAACGCCGTAAAGCTTGAGCTGCCGCCACCGTTCCTTTAATAGATACCGTAATGGAAAGTGGTCCGCGAGTGGTGTCACCACCAATGAGTGATACATGATGTTGTGCTGCCAAGGCATGAAAGCCTTGCGCAAAACCGGCTAACCAGTGTTCATTGGTATTCGGAAGTGTAAGCGCTAGTGAAACCCAGCGTGGTTGTGCACCCATGGCAGCGAGATCAGAAAGGTTAACCGCCAACGCTTTATGCCCTAATGCAACTGGATCAACATCAGCAAAAAAATGCACATCACTGACCAATGTGTCGGTACTGACCGCCAGACATTCACCAGCCGGTACATTTAGAAGCGCACAGTCATCACCGATGCCTAATTCCACATCGGCGCGAGCCGCAGCCTGAGCAGCAAAATAATGTTGGATCAGTTCAAATTCGCCCACGAAATGGCTCCCTTCCGGCTAACAAAAATCCCCGTTCCTTCGGTAGAAAAAACGGGGATTTTTTATCGCATAAAACGGTAACTGCAAACAGTGATTACTGACGCAGGCCCATCTGTTTGACGACTTTATCTAATACGCCATTCACAAATTTATGGCTGTCATCTGTTGCGAAAGATTTTGCCAACTCAATCGCTTCGTTGATCACGACCTTGTATGGCACATCTTTGCAATAAGTCAGCTCATAACAAGCCAGACGCAATACACCTTTATCAATCTGATCCAGATCGTCGAGTTTACGCGATAGGAATGGTGAAAAGGTCGCATCCAGATTGGTGACATTAGTAGCAACGCCAGTCAACAACAGCTCAAAATAAGGCATATCAACACCTTTCGTTGGCTGTTCTAATTTGAACTGTTCAACGATATCGGCCACGTTGTCTTTAGCCAGTTGCCACTGATAAATTGCTTGCAGGGCAAGATGGCGCGCCTTACGGCGTTCAGCAGGTTTCAATCTCTTTCTCCTATCATGCGCCCAGAGCGTTCATGACATTAATCATTTCTAAAGTACTCAGCGCAGCTTCAACACCTTTATTGCCCGCTTTTGTGCCAGCGCGCTCAATGGCTTGCTCGATGTTTTCTGTGGTCAACACACCAAATGCCACCGGAATTTCTGATTCCAGTGAAACTTGCGCCAGACCTTTAGCACATTCGCCAGACACATATTCAAAGTGAGCAGTGCCACCGCGGATCACACAACCCAGCGCAACAATTCCATCGAATTGTTTGCTTTTAGCCAGACGTTTCGCCGCCAGCGGCAGTTCAACTGCACCTGGTACTTTAACTAAAGTGATGTTTTCGTCAGCGATTTGGCCCTGACGCTTCAGCGCATCCAGTGCACCCTCTACCAGACGGTCGTTAATGAAACTGTTAAAGCGAGACACTACGATCGCTACTTTGGCTTGTGGAGCCGGGATAACGCCTTCAATCACTTTCATGGGTAATCCTATAATTTGTTATGTCAAATACACAAAACTTGTCAATTCTAGCACATTTGCCGCATGACCAAAACATGCACGGTGATACCAATTATTCGCTGATATATTCCACGACTTCTAAACCAAAGCCGGAAAGCACGTAACGCTTTGGTGAACTCAACAGACGCATCTGTTTGACCCCCATCGCTTTTAAGATCTGCGAACCAACACCAACCCGACGGGACGCCGATTTTGGCTTACAAATTTCGGTAGACTGACCCGCATCGACTGCGGCGTAATGATCAATTCGGGCCAGTAAATCTTGCTGACTATTTTCATGACCGATGATCACCAGAATTCCACCTTCTTCATTGATGCGGCTCATGGCTTTATCAAGCGGCCAGCTACGCAGATCACCGCGTTGGCTGTTGAGTACATCATTGAGGTAATCATGCAAATGCACACGCACCAACACCGGTTTAGTCGGATCTTGTTGCGGTTTGCTCAGCGCAAAATGGACCTGATTGTCGATGGTATCGCGGAAGGTCGTCAGCTCAAAATCACCATATTCGGTCGGCATGTGGCACTGTGATACCTTCTGGATCGTCGTTTCATGCTGATTACGATATTCGATCAGTTCCGCGATAGTACCCAGTTTCAAGCCATGCTCTGCCGCGAATATTTCCAAGTCAGGACGGCGCGCCATGGTGCCGTCTTCATTCAGGATCTCTACGATCACCGCAGCCGGTTCCAGCCCTGCCAGACGAGCCAGATCACAACCCGCTTCTGTGTGGCCGTTACGGGTCAACACACCACCATCCTGTGCCATCAATGGGAAGATATGGCCTGGTTGTACAACATCACTGGGTTTGGCATCTGGAGCTACCGCTGCTTGCACAGTGCGCGCTCGATCAGCAGCAGAAATACCGGTAGTAACACCTTCCGCCGCTTCGATAGAGACAGTGAAGTTGGTTGAGAATTGTGCTTCGTTTTTATCCACCATCAATGGTAGATTGAGTTGTTTGCAACGCGCTTTAGACAAAGTCAGACAGATCAACCCACGACCGTATTTGGCCATGAAATTGATATCTTCCGGGCGCACCATTGAGGCCGCCATCAGAATGTCGCCTTCATTTTCACGATCTTCGTCATCCATCAGAATGACCATTTTACCCTGACGAAAATCTTCAATAATTTCTTCTATTTTACTGATAGCCATGACTTATCCTTCATCCGTTTGCACAGAAAATCTGTCTGTTAGCGCAGAAAACCGTTTCTGGCCAACATTTCCATCGTGATATTGCTCTGTGATGATTGCGCTGCTTTATCGCCGAGCAACAACCGTTCCAGATAACGAGCAATCACATCCACTTCTAAATTAACTTTCACGCCAGTCTGCCAATCGAGCACGGTCGTTTCCGCGCTGGTGTGCGGCACGATGGTCAGTTTAAACCGAGCACCATCGACTGCGTTAACCGTCAGGCTAATGCCATCCACGGTGATCGAACCTTTTTCGGCAATGTATTTGGCCAGCTCATCCGGCGCTTTGATCCAATACTCTTTGGCGCGCCCCAGCTGATGCACTGAAACAATTTCACCAACACCATCGACATGACCAGAAACCAGATGCCCACCTAAACGAGTATCAGGTGTTAACGCGCGCTCCAGATTGACTTTTTGTCCGGCTTGATAGTGCGCAAAGCTACTACGTTGTAAGGTTTCTAACGACAAATCAGCGACATAACCATCACCGGTTAATTGTACAACCGTCAGACACACACCATTGGTAGCAATAGAATCACCCAGCTTCACATCAGAAAGATCCAGCTTGCCGCTTTTCACCCGAACAGAAACATCTTCACCTTTCGGTTGTAATGCCGCCAGCGTCCCGACCGCTTCAATAATTCCGGTAAACATTGTTATTCCTTATGCGGGCGCAAGATCAAACGCAGATCCTCGCCGACTTTACGTACATCTTGCCAATGCCAGTCAGCGACTTCTGACATATGTTGAAATTCAGGCAAATTCACCAAACCGCGGGCAGGATTTCCCATTAATTTAGGGGCCAGATAAACAATCAGCTCATCGACTAAATCGGCACTTAGCAAGGCACCTGCGAGCGTCGCGCCCGCTTCAACCCAAATATCATTAATATTGCGCTGCGCCAGAGTTTGTAACAAATGCAGCAGATCCAATTTACCGTTTTCCGCTAATGGCGTGATCAACTGCTGCACCGACTCAGGCCACTGCCCTTGCGCTTGCTGACGGGCAAGCCAAACCTCACCGGCAATGGTAAACAGTTTGGCGTCCGAGGTAATGCGTTGTTGTGAATCGATCACCACACGAATGGGTTGGCGTATCTGCTCTTCAGCATAATGAGTTTGAACAGATGGCGGGAGTTGTGCCCAACGCACATTCAGCGACGGATCATCAACCAAAACGGTATCCGCACCGGTCAGGATCGCGCTACTCTGCGCCCGCCAGCGTTGCACATCCTCTCTCGCGGCGGGTGATGTGATCCACTGACTTTGCCCGTTCGCCAATGCCGTGCGACCATCCAGGCTTGCAGCCATTTTCAGGCGCACATATGGCAAACCATGCCGCATGCGTTTGATGAAACCAAGATTTAACGCTTCCGCCTGCGCTTGCAGTAAACCAGCCTGAACATTCACGCCAGCATCCGCTAAACGACGCATGCCACGACCAGACACTTGCGGGTTCGGATCTTCCATTGCCACAACAACACGAGCAACACCGGCATTCACTAACGCATCAGCGCAAGGCGGTGTACGCCCAAAATGCGAACAAGGCTCTAACGTAACGTAAGCAGTAGCACCTTTGGCTTTTTCACCCGCCATTCGCAGTGCATGCACCTCAGCATGCGGTTCACCCGCTCGCAGATGAAAACCTTCGCCAACAATCTGGCCAGCAGCCACGATCACACAACCCACATTCGGGTTAGGGGAAGTAGTAAAGCGACCTTGCTCCGCTAATTGCAAAGCCCGGCCCATATAGCGATGATCTTCGGCAGAAAACACTTATTTCTCCAGACGTGCGATCTCTTCACCAAATTCACGGATATCTTCAAAACTGCGATACACGGATGCAAAACGGATATAAGCCACTTTATCCAGCTGCTTTAATTCTTCCATCACCAGATTACCAATGATCTTGGTCATGATTTCCCGTTCACCGGTCGCCCGCAGATTCGATTTGATCCGGTTAATACTTTGCTCAATCAGTTCAGTACTTACCGGGCGTTTTTCCAACGCGCGTTGAATACCGTTACGCAATTTATCTTCATTAAATGGTTCACGAACGCCATTACTTTTGATCACCCGCGGCATTACTAATTCTGCCATTTCAAAGGTGGTAAAGCGTTCGTGACACACCAGACATTCTCGACGACGACGCACCTGATGCCCATCCGCCACAAGGCGTGAGTCAATGACTTTCGTATCATCGGCATTACAAAATGGACAATGCATCTATGCTAAATCCTGAAAATTGTCGATTTTTCCAGTCTATCAGAGTTCACTGAAACACCAATAAAAAAACAGCCGGCACATGGCCGGCTGTTTTCAACATCCGCAAATATTGATTATGCGTATACTGGCAAGCGTTTACAGATATCCAGCACTTTCGCGCGGGTAGCCGCAATTACCGCTTCGTCAGTTGGTTTGTCCAGCACGTCACAGATCCAGCCAGCCAGCTCTTTCGCTTCCGCTTCTTTAAAGCCACGACGAGTGATAGATGGTGAACCGATACGGATACCAGAAGTTACGAATGGTGAACGTGGATCGTTTGGTACTGCGTTTTTGTTCACAGTAATGTTGGCCAGACCCAGTGCGGCATCCGCTTCTTTACCAGTCAGTTCACGATCAGTGAAATCAACCAGGAACAAGTGGTTTTCAGTACCGCCAGACACGATCTTGTAACCACGCGCCAGGAACACTTCTACCATTGCTTTCGAGTTTTTCACTACTTGCTGTTGGTAAGCTTTGAATTCTGGTTCCATCGCTTCTTTGAATGCTACCGCTTTACCAGCAATAACATGCATCAGCGGGCCGCCCTGTGAACCAGGGAACACAGCAGAATTCAGTTTTTTGTGCAGATCTTCATCATTCACAGAAGACAGGATCAGACCACCACGTGGGCCGGCCAGTGTCTTATGGGTAGTTGAAGTAACTACATGAGCATGTGGAACTGGGTTTGGATAAACACCTGCAGCCACCAGACCAGCAACGTGCGCCATATCAACAAACAGGTAAGCACCTACTTTGTCAGCGATTTCACGCATTTTTGCCCAATCAACAACACCAGAGTAAGCAGAGAAGCCACCCAGTACCATTTTTGGTTTGTGTTCCAGCGCCAGACGTTCCAGCTCGACATAGTCGATTTTACCGGTCGCATCGATACCGTAAGGAATGATGTTGTACAGTTTACCGGAGAAGTTAACTGGTGAACCGTGAGTCAAGTGACCACCGTGTGCCAGATTCATACCTAATACGGTATCACCTGGTTTCAGCAGTGCCATATAAACAGCAGCGTTCGCTTGCGAACCAGAATGTGGCTGTACGTTCGCATAAACAGCGCCAAACAGAGTCTTAGCGCGTTCAATCGCCAGGGTTTCTGTCTTATCAACAAACTCACAACCACCGTAGTAACGCTTACCAGGATAACCTTCAGCATATTTGTTGGTTAACTGTGATCCCTGTGCTTGCATTACACGTGGGCTGGTGTAATTTTCAGAAGCAATCAGCTCGATGTGCTCTTCCTGACGCTGTGTTTCCTCCACAATTGAAGCCCACAGCTCCGGATCATAATCGGCGATGTTCATATCACGCTTCAGCATTATTAAGTGTCTCCTGACTCATGGCGTCATGTTAGGGTATTGTTATATTCTACCGCGCTTGCCAGCCAGGTGCATCAATAAACCGACTCTTTTTACAAAGTTACTGTTGCAGCATGGTTGTTTTTGTCGCGGATACGCCATTGGTCATTTTTTGCTGTTTTTCCAACGAAAATGCTGACAACGTACAAGAATCTACGGTAATCTTGCCAATTAGCATGAAAACCGCCTTAGCTCTGATGGTTTTTGCACACAAAAGAATCAGAGTTGAAGGAAAATGAAAAATCGCTGCATGTTTACTGAGGATAGCGACTCAATGACTGCAAAGTTCCGCATTTTAGTGCTTAACGGCCCGAATCTGAATCTGCTGGGAAAACGTGAACCCGGGATCTACGGTGCCGCAACACTGGACGATATTGTCAGCCGT
>JAQUHG010000175.1 GCA_028683735.1 Tolumonas sp.
TGGCGATTTTGAAGTTCGATTTCGGGTTTTTGAACTGTTTGTCCAGCTCTTTACGATCGTCTTTCGTGCCCAGCAGATCGTAAAATTCGGTCTCGTCATCTTTGCTGCGCGTCATCACCATGCGCACCATTTCAGAGGGGATCAGCTCTTTACTTTCAGCGTCGGTGAGTTGCACACCATCAATAGCTTGTTTCACCTCAAACCATGCAGGGCGGATCGCTTTTAACTGCTGATAGAAGGCATAAGCGATATCGCGGCTGGCACAGACAAACATCGCTTTGCCTTTGACGGTGGAACCTTCGGCCACACGCTGCTCGTAATGGTTAGCAAAGTCTTGCGCCAGTGCTTCGAGGCGATCGGGGTCGCCCAAAATGGAATACATATTCGCCGAGGCTTTTTTGCTTTCGTCGATTTGATATTCGCTGGCCCCGGCATCGGCGCATTCGTTGTAATACATCTCTATTTCCGCCAGTTTGCCATTATCGAGGATCACCTTCGCCGCGCGGCCTTCATAGACAATCCGCACTGTGATCTCATCGTTCACCGATTCGGTCATGGTGTAACTGTCGATCACCTCACCGAACACCTCGAGCGTGGCATCAATTGGCGTGCCGGTGAAACCGACAAACGTGGCATTGGGTAACGAGTCATGCAGATATTTAGCAAAGCCGTAGGTTTTACGAATGGAATTGGTTTTCTCATCAATCACGATTTTCTGATCGAGATTGACCTGACTGCGGTGCGCTTCATCAGAAATGCAGATGATGTTGCTGCGCTCAGAAAGCAGTTGCAGATCTTCGGTGAATTTGTGGATGGTGGTCAGAAACACGCCACCACTATTACGCCCACACAGTTTTGCACGTAGGTCGGCACGGCTTTCTACGGGCTCGATGGTATCATCACCAATAAAGCGCGTGGCACTGCAAAACTGTTTCGAGAGCTGATCGTCAAGATCGGTGCGATCGGTGATCAGCACTATGGTCGGGCTGGCGAAATCGACACTCTTCATCAGCAAGCGCGTTAAAAACTGCATGGTGTAACTTTTGCCGCAACCTGTGGCACCAAAATAGGTGCCGCCTTTGCCGTTGCCATGCGGTTTACGCGCTTGTTTGATGCTGAAAAAGAGCTTACGCGCAGCGTAATATTGCGGATAACGACAACCGACTTTGATCTCTTTTTTAGACGTATCAGGAAAGAAGATGAAGTTTTTCAGCACATCGAGCAGCCGCACGGGGTGGAACAGCCCCTGCACCATGCTGTGCAGCGAATGAATGCCGTTTTGTTCACGCGATTCGTTGCCGCTGATTTTGCGCCATGAATAGAAATAGTCGTATGCGGCAAACAGATTGCCCATGCGGTTATTCACGCCATCGCTGATGATGCACAGCGCGTTAAACACAAACAGTTGCGGAATATCGCGGCGATAACGCGTGCAAAGCTGCGTCCATGCATGGGCCAGATTGGCCTCTTCTTCCCGAATGGCTGTTTTAAATTCAAACACCACCAGCGGCAGACCATTGATGTAAAGAATGGCATCGGGAATACGCACCTGCTCATCTCTGCCGGTGATCTCCAGCTGATTGACCACTTTATAGCGGTTATTATCAGGTAACCGATGCTTGTCGATTGACTGATAATTATCACGTTCCGGCAAATAAGCAATTTTGTTTTCAGCGACTTGCTGTAACGGCGCGGGCTCAACCGCGAATAGTTGCGTCAATGCAGCAGGCAAATGCTTCGTGTCGATAAGCTCGATATAGAGATCTTTCTTATTGCGGTCTTCACGTTTGAACAGAAAGCCGTTTGAAAGCCAGTGACAAAAGGTTTTATTGCTATCGTAAAGATCAGTGGCGGGAAGCGTGGCAAGCTGGCGGATGATGCTGTCGATTTCACTGCTGGTAATGCCATCGGCCTGATATTGGCTGGCAAGATAGGTGCGTAGATCGTCGCTGATCAGCACCTGCTCGTTGTTTTTGCGCACCAGCGTTTCACCCAACACATGCGTGAAACCCTGCTCGCCCAGCAGCTCAATAATGGCTTGTTCCAGTTTCGCTTCGGTAAATTTCAGACTCATTTCATCCTCCCTGATCTTATCCGCTACGCTTAAACGCAGTGTGGAAAGTGCTTATTGAGCAACGCAGTAAAATTACGTTTACGGCGAAACTCCATCGCTAATTCACCGACTGCTACCTCGAAATCACCCAGCGGATACTGCTGGCGTTTTAATTGCTTCTGTAAATGCAGCAGAAGATCAGTCACACGTTGGTAAATCTTATTGTCTGAATTTTCAAGCATTTTTCTGGTCACCCGCAAATAGATAGCCAGTGATTCTGAAGGGGCGGTGGCTACAATGGCATCGGCAACTTTCAGTAACAGCTCAATCGATATCAAACCCTCTTTTGCACATTGCTTCGCTGCATCTGGTTTGCCAATGCTGAGATAAAATTCGCACTGTGCATCGCGTTGGTGTTGATTTTTGGGGTTAGCAAATAACTGTTCGACTTTGATCAGCAATTCAGACTCTGGCTGACCCAATTCGTCATGCAGTTCTTGTAATTCCTGAAACGCACGAAAAGAGGGCTTATTTTCAAATAACTGCCAGCCTAATTTCCATGCCTGCGCAGTTTCACCGAGTGCTATTTTGACCCTGATATCCATATGTGCGCAGTTTTGCTGCTCATATTGCGTGGCGACTTTTTTAGCTCGTAGCAGCCAATCTTCCGCGTCTAACTCTTCCTGATGATCAAGACACAACTGCACCAGCGCCAGATAATCGCGGCATTGATGTGCCTGCATCGCCAATAACCGCTCTTCTTCACGCCAGTTATTGGCAGCACGCGCCGCTTTCAATAGCGGTTGTGCATAGACACGCATACGCCATGTAATATCGGTGCGGTCTTTTCCTGTGTTCAGCTCACCAGCCATATCTTCAAGCGCACTGCGGCACTTTTTCAACAGGCAGGCATCCACTTCACCAGTCACCGTGAAGTTATCGTTAATATCAGGGAAGACGTTATATTCACGCTGATACAGATGTTCAAACAGCCACTGTGCTTTCTTTTCTGCTGGCCAGTTTAACTGTTCAAACAACTCAGGCATTTTTTCATTGATCTGACCTTCAATGCCAAAACGAAAACCACCGGAATCATCAATACGTTCCAGCACTTTATTCAGGCGCATCAATACATGTTCTGTCAGCTGCCATTGACTTTCTATTGGCAGGTTCACCATGGCATTCCACAAGCTATCGATTTGTTTCTCTGCCGCAGAGAAATAACGCGAGACGTCGTTCCAACCCCATATATCGCGGGCTGGCAGAGCTTTGGTCACCAGTTTTTTCAGCTCGGCGAGTGAAATATCACTTTGAGACAATTTTGCTTTCAGCAGCCAGTTTCGCCACTGCAGCTCATCGCTTTCGATAGATTGCAGTAACAGCTCAACTAACTCTGGGGCGCTTTTCTTGCTGAAATAACGGCGTAAAACCTGTTCGTCACTGGTTTCATCTTCGACCTCTGCGCGTGGCTGATTCAGTAATAACCCGACCGCCACCGCATGTTTACAGACAGTCATATATTCCGCTGCCGGGCAGGTGCACTGGCATTTTAGCTCAGGCTGCATGGTCACCTTCACCTGATAGCTCGACGTGCCTTTTACCGTAGCCGTTGCCGTGTTGCCATTCACTTTTACATTACTGACTTTGTTTTGCTGAAACAGCATGAAACCTTTCTGGAAGGTTTGCGGCCCGGCGGTTAACAGCAACTCTTCGATATCAATTAATGGCTTATTGGCTGGCGCGGTGTTCGGGTCGCGTGAACTCATGCGTGTTTTTCCTGTGACAGCATATTCATGATCAAGCGGATGATCGTTTCTTTATGCGCAGGGTCTGACTCGGCAACCAGCAATGTAATGGCAGCCAGACCATTATCATTGATGACCACTTCACCCGTTGGATGGCATAAACGGCCATTCCGGTGCAGGAAATCAACAAACAGAAAAGCGCCGCTGCGTTTATTGCCATCCACAAACGGGTGGTTTTTCACCACAAAATAGAGCAAGTGTGCCGCTTTGCTTTCAACGGTGGCATATGCGGGTTCACCAAATACGGTTTGTTGGAGATTTCCCCAAATTGCACTCAGGCCATCACTGCGCAGACGGGCAAAGAGTTCGGTGGCCTCTTCACGGGCAATGAGTTGCTGTTTCAATTCGTTCAACGCCTGCATAGCATCATCAAGATCAGCGAGTTCACCACCCGTCTGGCCTTTGGGTTCGGTCAATAAGCCTTCATCGTAACGTTGCAACCAGAGAAAGGTTTGTGTGTAGCGGCTAATAATATCAACCAACCCTTTACCGGTTTGTGTCGTGAGTGATTGTGTCTGAATGGCTTTATTGATGAGTGATAATGCTTGCTCTAACTCAGCTGCATTTTGCTCAAATCGCTGGCGGTTGATGGTGTAACCCTGCAACAGGTGTTGTTTCAGCGTTTGCGTGGCCCACTGGCGAAATAAGGTTGCATGACGAGAATTTACGCGATAGCCAACAGAAATAATAGCATCGAGATTATAGAACTTTGTTTGGTAATTTTTCCCGTCTTCGGCAGTGTGTTCCAAAATGGAACATACTGCATTTTCACTTAACTCCGCAGACTTGAAAATATTTCTGAGGTGCTTTGTGATAGCTGGTCGTTGGGTACCAAAAAGTTCGGCCATCTGGGCTTGCGACAACCAGACGGTTTCGTTTTCCAGTGCGACGGGCAGTTGCAGTGCGCCGTCTTCGCTTTGGTAAATTAAGGTTTCCGTGCTCATGGGTTCACCGTTTATTTTTATTCGTTGGCTGCTGTGACGACCTCATCTGGCAGATCGTCTAACCGCAATTCACCGGAAATGAGTTTTGGAAGCAAGGTGTCGCGGAGTTGTGCTAATTGCTCATTTTGGTCGGTTAATGCAAAGTTTCTTGAATAAATGGGTTTTAAATAACTCGACACAAATACATCAAGTAATTCAGTGTTATTCGGTAACACACAACCAAGCATTTCAAGTTCTTTATACGTTATTTGAGGGAATGTGCCAGAGCGTAACTCGGCAATTCGCTGCAATTCATCTGTATTTTTTTCTAGTGTCAAAATGAAATACGATAGTAAAGGATCAATTTTATCTTTAGCTCTTAACACCATCAATTTGGTTGAAACAACATGATGGTCTGCATCGAAATTCACAAAAGCAAATCGTTTGTTTTGAGGCCGGATTTCACTAAAAAGAATATCGCCCTTTTGAATAGATTTTTTAGCTTGCCCGGGGAGACCGTCTACTGAGGAGTAATTGCAGTGTAAAAATCGGCCATTCTCAATATCGCCAGTATTTAAAAATATTACTTTTTCAACTGTTTTAAGCGGATACGTTATAGAAACCGTATCGACAAGCTGAGTCATGTCTTTACACTGCCACCCCTTCGGCACCCAGCCCAATTCACTCTCTTCAAACTCCGCCGGAAACAGCGCCCAAACATCAGTTGGCAGCGGCTGGAAATCTTGGTTGGCGCGCACTGTCTGGCGCAACTCGGCACGAGCTTGTAACGGCTCGGGAATTTCATTGCCCGCATCGAGTGCGTTATCGATCACGGGGTCAAAATCGACAAACCACGACTTAAACAGCGTTTGCGCCATCTGTTCGAGGGTTTGATTGATTTGGCGATTGATAAGTTCCTTTTCTTCTAAACAACAATATTTCTTTTCAATTACCTTCTGAATTTGCATTGGTGGCACTTCAATCGGCAATTGTCTAATAACAGGTAAATTAAGTCTCTCGGCGACAGTACCGTCTCTGAAAGCTAATAGTTTTCTTTGGAAAGTCTCTGAATTAATAAAAATTCTTAAATATTTTGAGCTTACAATATCTGGATTTGGTCTTATTAAAACCATTCTTTGCCCAAGACAAAGGCTCATGTTTTCTGGAACTTCTGCGGCGTCGCCAAAATATGTACCTTCACGACTAAACAATAAGTCACCAAATTTTGGTGTTACGCGCTTAGTTCTTTCTTTATAGACTTTCGAATTCACCATCACAGCGTCAGATGTATCAAAATACCCTTTTCGAATATCTTGTGTTCGAACCATGTAATGACCATCACTTGAAAGCTCTGGTGTCGAATGTGGGCAATCAAAAATTCCATCGCAAATATTCTCCAGAGAATATATCGGCCAATTATTCCCCATATCCCAATGCCTCCAGATTCTGACGAATCGCCTGATCCAGCATTTCGGCTTGTTTCATCTGTTGGAACAAGGTTTGCGACAGTTCGCGCATCTTAGTTTCAAAGGCAATGCCATCATCTTCAATATCAGCCGCACCGACATAACGTCCCGGTGTCAGCACATAGTCGTTGGCTTTCATTTCCGCCGTGGTGGCCACTTTGCAAAAACCAGCGATGTCGTCATATTTTTCAAGCTTACTCTCACCACGGGTGATGCGATCGGCCAGCTCTTCCGGCGTGCTGCGCCATGCATGATAGGTGTCGGCGATGGTGGCGATGTCTTCCAGCGTCAGCTCTTTGGTGGTGCGGCTGATCATGGTGCCCATGTCACGCGCATCAATAAACAGTGTTTCACCTTCGCGGTTACGGTAGCCGTGCGACAGATCCGCCTTTTTGTTTTTGGTGATAAACCACAAACAGACCGGAATTTGCGTGGTGAAGAACAACTGACCAGGCAAGGCGATCATGCACTCAACGATGTCGTTTTCGACCATCTTGGCACGGATTTCACCTTCCCCGCTGGTGTTTGAGCTCATCGAGCCGTTTGCCAGCACAAAGCCTGCGGTGCCGGTTTCTGACAGCTTCGACAGCATGTGTAAGATCCAACCGTAGTTGGCGTTACCTGTCGGCGGCGTGCGATAGCCCGCAAAGCGTGGGTCATCAGTCAGCTCTGATTCGTTGCGCCAATCTTTCAGGTTAAACGGCGGGTTCGCCATAATGAAATCGGCTTTCAGATCTTTATGCTGGTCGTTAAAAAAGGTGTCGGCGGGTTTTTCACCAAGGTTACCCGACAGCCCACGAATAGCGAGGTTCATTTTCGCCAGTTTGTAGGTGGTGGCCGTGAGTTCCTGCCCGAACACGGCAATGTCTTTGCTCTTGCCCTGATGGCTTAGCACAAACTTCACCGACTGCACAAACATGCCGCCCGAGCCGCAACACGGGTCGTAAATTTTACCTTGATAAGGT
>JAQUHG010000176.1 GCA_028683735.1 Tolumonas sp.
AATCTGTGGATAACTAATTTAAATTGTGGATAAGTTTGTTGAAGAAATTGGCAGAACCTGTTAGGTAATGTGTAAAACTTCTAAATACAAAATAAAAACACATTAATTTCATATAGTTAAAAAAGATAGAGATCTGAATTAACAAGAAACATGATTTATGTCAATGTGGAAAAAAGAATTGCAGATCCAAAAAAAACGCATAAATGATGCCAAAAACACTTGATCTTTGGCATCAATCAGTTCAGACAGTTTGCCAGTTTACCGTGGTCTGCCCAAATAATTTACGGGTCAAATAACGCAGCAACACGCCATATGCCGGCACGAACAGGCCAATACTGATCAACAGTTTCACGGCATAATCTACCGCTGCAATTTCCACCCAGTGCGCCGCCATAAATGGATCTGGGCTTTTATAGAACGCGATACCAAAAAATGCCACGGTATCCAGCATATTACCAATGATGGTCGAAGCCACTGGTGCTATCCACCATTGCGGTAATTGCCGCAATTTACTGAATACCGAGATATCCAGAATCTGCCCGAGCAAATAAGCCATGAAACTGGCACAGGCAATACGCGCCACAAACAAATTAAACTGGGCAATTTGCGCCAGCCCCTGAAATTCACCGGCATTAAACAACACCGATAATAAATATGAGAGCAGCAAGGCCGGTAACATCGCACATAAAATAATACGACGTGCCAATAATGAGCCAAAGATCCGCACAGTAAGATCCGTTGCCAGAAAAATAAACGGGAAGCTAAATGCGCCCCAGGTGGTATGAACACCCAAAATTTCGATTGGCAATTGCACCAGATAGTTACTGGAGGCAATGATAAGGATGTGGAACAGCGATAAACGCCACAGCGCCTGCCGTGACTGGTTTTCGGTAAATAGCATATTGTTTCCTTTTTGGATAAAAGATGGGGTGAGGGAACCCATGTTCGCTTGCAGTTAACTCACCATTCTGCACACAAAACGGCAGCTGGCTATAGCAAGGCGCGGGATTATACAGCGAAAGATTGCGGAAACAAGCCGGACATCAAACTTATAATAAAATTGAATCTTCTTTCTTGCAGAACTGGCAAGTCAGTACCATGATTAAGTTAAGCGATCAGCAAGCTTCTCGGGCGACAGGATTCAACTTCGCACCCGGAAGGATGACGAAGCGAATCAATAATGAAACGCCAACTTGTTGACCGACTGGGAGATCAATTTTTGTTCTGTTGCAAACGACCTCGGTGAGCAGGCTTTAATGCCAGACCCGGTCAGGACACATGATGATGCCATGCGCAGCAACAAGAAAAGATCAGAAAGACAATCTGGGAGCGCTTTGCTTAAGTTGGCTGTCGGGCAATACCGGATAGCATCACAACCAGTAAAGACGGCTCTTCCTAACTAAGGAGGCAGCACCCTGAGTAATCTTTTAATAGTAGTCCAGTGTTACGAGTTCATGTTAAACGGTTAAAAGAGTTAATGTTCAAAGTAAATGTAAAAACGTTAATTGTTCAGCGTAAATGTAAAATGTGTTGATTGGTTAAACGTTACAATGTTGTTCGTAAAAATGTTACTTTGTTAAATGTTAATTGGTTTAAACGTTAAATAGTTCATTGATTAAGCTTAGATCTGGGGCCCATCCATCGGGCCCCTTTTAATATCTGCGGTTTATGGTTTATCCCTTCATCCGATCTCGCGCTCTCTTTATTTATACCCACATCAGATAATAAATCGCTTCTGAAGTCGGGTTAAAATTACGTTACACTGTGCAGGTAATTGGCATAAGGAATCGTTGCACATGTCGGACAACACTCATTTCGGCTTCAAGACCGTTGCAGAAACTGAAAAAGAACATCTGGTTGCGGATGTTTTTCATTCTGTGGCAGAGAAATATGACCTGATGAATGACCTGATGTCATTTGGCATTCATCGTCTCTGGAAACGCTTTACCATTGATTGTGCTGGTGTCCGTCCGGGGCAAAAGATCTTAGATCTAGCCGGTGGAACGGGTGATCTAACGGCTAAATTTTCTCGTTTAGTCGGCGACAGCGGTGAAGTGGTGCTGGCCGATATTAACGATTCCATGTTGAAAGTTGGCCGTGAAAAACTGCGCAACAAAGGTCTGGTGAATAATATCCGTTATGTGCAGGCCAATGCAGAAGCACTTCCCTTCCCGGATAACTATTTTGATCTGATCACCATCGGTTTTGGTCTGCGTAATGTAACGCACAAAGATCAGGCACTGGCTTCGATGTATCGTGCACTGAAACCAGGCGGACGTTTGTTAGTGTTAGAGTTTTCCAAACCGACCAATGTCGTCATGTCCAAATTATATGACTTCTACTCATTTAAGGTACTGCCGAAAATGGGGCAACTGGTCGCGAAAGACAGTGACAGTTACCAATATCTGGCAGAGTCGATCCGCATGCATCCTGATCAGGAAACACTGAAAGCCATGATGGAAACAGTCGGTTTTGAACAGGTGACCTATCACAACCTGACCCAAGGTGTAGTGGCTTTGCACCGCGGCTTCAAATTCTAAAAAGATCACGGAAATAACTGCATGACGCTGTCACCTTTGAGCACCGCACTGGGCGCTTTGCTCGAAACCGGATTGAACCAGCTATTGTCGCTCGATCCTCACTCTCGTGATCGCAGCAAACCATTGCACGGCAAAGTGCTGAAACTGGAGTTGCAAGGCATTCCCGCAATCTGGCTGATGTTTTCACCCCATCAGGTTGATGTTTTAGCCGCTTATGAGCACCCGACACATGCCAGTCTCAATCTGAAATGGCAAGGGTTACAAGTCTTACGGCAACCGGAAAACCTGAGCCGTTATATCCGCGAAGAACGCCTTGATCTGCAAGGTGACCCAGCCTTGTTTCATGCTTTTAGCCATTTATTCAGTGAATTACAGATCGACTGGGAAGAACAGCTTTCTGCTTACACTGGTGATGTATTAGCACATTGGTTATTCCGTGGTGCCAAGAAAATACAAAAATGTACAGCTCAACAATGGCAACTAAGTCAGCAAGATCTGCGCGAAGCCATTACCGAAGAGTGGCAACTGGCCCCAGGGCCATTACAGCTGGCCGCTTTTTGCGATGATGTTGGCGCATTGGTACATGACAGTGAACAACTGCTGCAACGCGCCGAGCAATTATTTCAGCGGAGTACGCAATGATTTTTAGCGAATGGCGACGCTTTTATACTATTGGCAGTGAACTATTACGCCACGGCCTCGATGAGCTGGTTCCGCGCCAGTGGCAGCCATGGCCAGTACGATTGTTGCGTCGTTCGTTATTCTGGTTGCGTAATCGCTATCCAACACAATCACGCGGCCAACGTCTGCGCCATGCCTTCGAAACACTCGGCCCGGTCTTTATCAAATTTGGCCAGATGTTATCGACCCGGCGGGACTTATTACCGCCCGATCTGGCGGAAGAACTAGCTCAGCTACAAGATCGTGTCGCTCCTTTTGACGGGGAACTGGCCCGCAAACTGATTGAACACGCGTTAGGACAGCCAATTGAAGAATTATTTGCTGAATTCGACCCCATTCCGCTCGCCTCAGCGTCTGTCGCGCAGGTGCATACCGCACGTCTGAAAGAGAATAATGCCGACGTCGTCATTAAAGTGATCCGCCCGGACATCAAACCCATTATTAACGATGATATCCGCTTAATGCGTTTATGCGCCCGGAGCATCACTCGGCTACTGCCCAACAACCGATTGCGCCCGGTAGAAGTCGTAGAAGAATACCGCCGCACCTTATTAGATGAACTCAATCTGATGAGTGAAGCCGCTAATACCATCCAGCTGCGACGCAATTTTGAAAACTCGCCACTTTTGTATGTGCCACATGTTTACCCGGACCATTGTCGGGAAAATGTGCTGGTGATGGAGCGGATCTACGGTATTCCTGTCTCAGATCGAATTGCGCTTGAAGCGAATGGTACTGACCTGAAACTACTGGCAGAACGCGGGGTGGAAGTCTTTTTTACTCAGGTTTTCCGCGACAGTTTTTTCCACGCCGATATGCACCCCGGTAATGTCTTCGTTGCTTATGAGCATCCCCACGATCCACAATGGATCGGCATTGATTGCGGCATTGTCGGCACATTAAACCGTCAAGATAAGCGTTATCTAGCCGAAAATTTCCTCGCCTTCTTTAATCGCGATTACCGAAAAGTCGCTGAATTGCATGTTAAATCGGGCTGGGTGCCGCCAGAAACGAAAGTAGAGGAATTTGAATCCGCATTGCGCACAGTGCTGGAACCGATTTTTGCTAAACCATTGGCGGAAATCTCATTTGGCCATGTATTGCTGAATTTGTTCAATACCGCACGTCGTTTCAATATGCAGGTGCAACCACAGTTAGTGTTACTGCAAAAAACACTGCTTTATATTGAAGGGTTAGGGCGTCAACTGTATCCACAATTAGATCTGTGGCAAACCGCTAAGCCATTTCTGGAACACTGGATGCGCCAGCAAATCGGGCCACAGGCAGCATGGCGAGCGATTAAAGAGAAAGCGCCGTTCTGGGCTGAAAAATTACCTGACATGCCCGATCTGATTTACGACACCCTGACACAAGTTCAGCATCAGCAACATATGGTGAAAGGGCTGTATCAGCAATATCATCAGCAACATCGACGTCATGCCCAATCCCGGTATCTGCTGGGCACCGCCGCCGCATTGTTGCTGGGCAGCATTATTTTATTACCCACTCATGAACAGTTAGCAACGGCTGGCCTAACCATTAGTGTTATTTGCTGGCTCAACGGTTGGTGGAAGATTTCCCGCCGCTAAACCCTCTGCAACAGGAGTTCTCATGCCGCAATTTATATCATCATCTTTTCCACTTCGTCGTCCACGTCGCGTCCGCAAACATGAATTCAGTCGCCGTTTAGTACGTGAAAATCGGCTGAGTGTGGATGATCTCATCTATCCAATGTTTGTATTGGATGGCGAAAATCGCAGAGAAAGCATCAGCAGCATGCCCGGTATTGAGCGTTTGTCTCTTGATCTCTTGCTCAAAGAAGCAGAAGAATTGACCCGCTTAGGCATTCCGGCCATTGCATTATTTCCTGTCATTCCGGCCGAACAAAAAAGCCTGCTGGCGGAAGAAGCTTATAACGATGATGGATTAGTTCCGCGAGTAGTCCGCACGCTGAAAGAGCGTTTTCCTGAACTCGGTGTGATCACGGATGTTGCTCTTGATCCTTATACGATACATGGTCAAGATGGCATTATTGACGATGAAGGTTATGTCCTGAATGATCTGACTACTGATATTCTGGTTCGTCAGGCGCTCTGTCATGCTCAGGCCGGTGCAGATGTCGTCGCCCCCTCAGATATGATGGATGGCCGCATCAAGGCTATTCGTGCTGCGTTAGAACAACGTAATCTCATCAACACACAGATCATGGCCTATTCTGCAAAATACGCATCCAACTATTATGGCCCATTCCGTGATGCCGTCGGCTCTTCCGCTAATCTGGGCAAAAGTAATAAGAATACCTACCAGATGGACCCAGCCAACAGTAACGAAGCCATACAGGAAGTCGGTCTCGATATTCAGGAAGGTGCTGACATGGTGATGGTGAAACCTGGTATGCCTTACCTTGATATCGTCTACCGGGTTAAGCAACAATTTGCCGTTCCCACTTTTGCTTATCAGGTCAGTGGAGAATATGCGATGCATATGGCGGCCATCCAGAATGGCTGGCTGAAAGAGCGTGAATGCATTATGGAATCTCTACTTTGTTTCAAACGCGCTGGAGCTGACGGCATACTGACTTATTTTGCCAAACAAGCAGCCACTTGGTTACAAGAAGAGAAATAGCACCTAAAACAAAGCCCCTTTCCGGGGCTCTGTTTTATAAACTTCATTTTTTCGTAGGTTCCGCAGTTGAAACCGGAGCAACAGCAACAGGTTTGATTTGCAGCTGACGGTCACGCAAATTTTGCATCATTTTTTGCCGGGCTTCGAGACGAGCAGCTTTTAACTCATCCTGCGTGATCCCATTGTCGCCATCCTTATCAAACATAGAGAACTGCATTTTGTCCATACGCTGTTTGATCTGTTGAATCAGACGATCTTCTTGTAGCTGCTTAAAGGTGTCAAATTCAGCCCGGTCTAATTTTCCGTCATGATTTTTATCTGCTTTGGTAAATAAATTATCAGCTTTTGCCGGCGCAGAATTGCCCTGTACAACCTCTGTCGCATACACAGGTGCGCATAATATTGTTGCAACTAAGGCGGTTACCATCACGTTCATTGAGCTGTCTCCAATTGATTGAACACCAATAAATTAGCGAAGAGATATTGTAAATCTGTGTCGAAAACAAATTTATTTGCAACAAACTGTGACAGCAGAATGAAAAAAGCCGGAAATACCGGCTTTAAAAAATAGCAATCATGGGCGGATTTCAATTGGAGTTCCTGGCTCTATAGAGTCCCACAACTCATCCATATCAGCATTTATCAACGCAATACAACCATTAGTCCAGTTAGAACGCTGTAAGGTTTGGTCGCTCATTATCGACCCCTTACGTTGCCCATGTAATAAAACCTGACTACCAGGGTTAACGCCCATTTGTTGGGCTCGTTTCATATCTGCCACGCTAGGATAAGATATATGAAATGCCTTATAATAATTCGAATCTGTCTTTTTATAATCGAGCAAATAGCGACCTTCGGGTGTTTTATAATCACCTTCTCGTACCTTTGCACCTTTCGGATTTGGACCCAACGCCACCCAGTAACGTTTCAAAGCGACACCCTTTGAATACAAAGTCAGGCTATATTGCGATTTTTTTACTACAACAAGATCGGCTTTAGGCATTATCGTTGCATTTGCTGCAGCACCAAATAACAAACCTAGAGCTAAAATAACAAACTTCATGTTTTCGAAACCCTGTTTATCCATCAATATCGAATACTAGCGGCAGATCATAGCCACTATGGCAGTACGTTCAATGAGATAACGCAAATTTTACATCGATGATCGTAATTAATAGTGAATAAAATCGTTGATTAGTAAAGTTAATAAAAACAAAAAGCCCTGAGCATCTGCTCAGGGCTTTTCAAAGTATTGGCGGAGTGGACGGGACTCGAACCCGCGACCCCCGGCGTGACAGGCCGGTATTCTAACCGACTGAACTACCACTCCGCACTTTTCTTCCTATGCTCGCTCAACC
>JAQUHG010000177.1 GCA_028683735.1 Tolumonas sp.
CTTGTAGTACAAATGGACTTTTGCCATTTCCTGGTTCGATGGCCAGTTTCTTCGATAAATTTAATTTAATTAGTTTGGATTTGGCTGAGGAATATACAAAAGGTTCGGTTGGTATCTATCTTATCAGAGAGAAACAAGACGATATACATATACAAGATGTATTGAATTTAATTCGAGAGAATCTTGATAACAATCGTCATTTAATTATTTAATCATTAATATAATCAGTCGGGCATGTGGGGAAACCATATACCCGACTGTGATTATTAGTTTTTACTAACTAGATCAGATATTACTTTTACGGCTTTCTGCACAGGGTTCAGTGACCCTGGTGCTACTTCTTGTGGCGCTGAGTCGATCAATTGTATCAATTCATCATGAGCCAATTTGACCTTACCCATACCCAGTATGATCTGATATTGACCACCGGTACGGAATGTTCCTGTGACCTCAGTGATTTGTGCCAGTTTATTTTCATCGACCACTGAATCGTCATTGAGTACAAACCGCAATCGCGTGGCGCAATAGACCAATGAAATGATATTTTCATTACCGCCTAGCGCTTCAAAAATTTGTTGCGCGACCACTTTAGCATCCATGAGGTTACTCCTGTAGTTGACTGGATCTATGGCATGCTAAACATCCTTTTACTAATAATGAAATATTTTTTTTCGCTCGAGATATAGATTTAATCTATACCATAGGCTATGAGCTTGATAAAAAGCACATATTTATATTATTAAGCTGCTGCTAACTTTACGATAAGTGTGATCGTGATCGCGGTTTATTTGAAATGTAGTACTCATTCAAAACAAATTAGGTCACCTGTACATATCTTGTGCAGAGAAGCTAAAATTAGTAACGGAAGTGGATGAAGGAAAATCTGCGGCATAGGCATAGGTGTCATACCAACATCACTGCTGTCAGGGATAGTGACTAACAGCATCGGCATAAAGAGGTGTTTCCAGTGATGTCAAAAATTCTGGCTCTAATATCACAGTGGCGTCATCTCGTTATCATTGTTGCTGCAGGTCTGTTGTTGACAATGCCGTTATTGGTTAACGGTTGTATGAATGGGCATGATTTTTTCTTTCATGTCATTTTTAGCCATCATTTCACTGAACAGTTTTGGAACGGTGATCTCTACCCGCGTTGGATGTCAAAGATGAATGCGGGATTTGGAAGCCCTACCTTTTTTTTCTATGCGCCATTGCCATATTATATAACTAGCTTTATTTCATTATTTTTTCATATCGATAACTCAAGTTGTGATGCGCTTGTTGTTTCGGCATCACTGGCGTTGATAATGTCTGGAGTAACGGCTTTTTTTTGGCTTAATAAATTTACTAGTAATCAATTCGCTTTAATAATTGCAGTTATATATATGGTGTTACCCTATCATTTTGTTGTTGATATATATATTCGATTTGCTTTTGCTGAATTATGGAGTTTTGTTTGGATGCCATTGATTCTATATTGGAGTCTTAAGGTTTCTGAGCGTTCAACTAAATCAATCATATGGTTAAGTGTCAGTATCTCATTGTTGATTTTTACACACTTACCAACATTTATAATTTTTATGCCTGTATTCGTCGGACATTTTTTATTTGTTACTGATAAAGGATTAAGAAGAGTTGTTTTTTTAAAACATTTAATGGCGATCATGCTTGCTGTTGGCTTGTCGGCAATATATTGGGTGCCAGCAATGACAACGCAAGATAATGTTTCGATGCAAAGTATGTTTTCCGGTATGTTTCACTATACTAATAATTTTCTGCTCAGTGGTCCTATCTATGGGCATAGTACAACATTCTGGCGTTATCTGACTTTTATCACGGTATTAATGAGTACCCTGGCATACGGCGCATGGTTATTTAGCCGAATGCAAACACACCTGATTATTAGACGAGAAACCAACTATTGGATTGTCGTAGTATTTTTATCATTGTTTATGACATTGCCTTTCAGCCAGTTTATTTGGGATTTATTACCGGCTTTGCAAAAAATTCAATTCCCATGGCGCTTTAATACCATATTAACTATTGCTGCAATTACAGTGTTTGCATTAGCGGTATCCCAATTCGATGAAATTAAATTTCGTATGCATGGACGAAATCCTTTGATCATCTGGTTTTTGTTGCTGAGCGTATTATTAAGCAGTGAGTTGATCTATGGGGTTAACGCTATATTTTTCAATCGAGTAGAAGAAAAAGAGATCATGAAATCTCTGATGATTAGCCGAAGCCCGGTTGAATATCGCCCATATTGGGTGCCGGAAGAAAATTTTAGGTACGATAATATTAGCAAACTGGGTCATGAGACTCCGCAGTTGCAAAGTGATAATACAGACGTGAGTTGGCAAATCAAAGGTTGGCAACCACGCTCGATTCGTTTGTTGATTAATGCCAGTGTTGAGTCAAAGATAACTGTTCATCAGTTCTATTACCCTGGCTGGGCCGCCACATTAGATGACAAAACCCAATTATCTGTCAGCCCGTCAAATAGAGGATTGCTGCAATTATCTGTTCCTGCTGGGAAACATGAAATTCTGCTAACACTCGATACTCTGATCGAAGAACGCATCGGGCAAATTATCAGCACTATTGTGTTGTTGATATATTTTTTATTAGGTGTGAAAAATTATATTTATGCGAGATTTTTACACAGATAAATATGATGTGGCGTCCCCACCGGGATTTGAACCTGGGTCGCCCGCTTAGGAGGCGGGTGCTCTATCCGGCTGAGCTATAGGGACATGCCGCCCGAAAGCAGCGGCAGCATTATAACAAAATAAGAGCTAACTACCAGATTTAGCTCTTATTTAATAGTTGCTAGTATGCATATGACATACGAATATGAATAAATTTCGCGTCATCCCACCGCATGTTGTCCATTCCAAAACCCAGCTCCAACTTATTCCAGTTTGTTGTTAATTCGATGGATTGATCAATCGGGCGATACCAAGCAAAAACCTGCCAGTTGCCAACTTGTTGTCCGATACCAAAGCGAGGGACATAGTCTTTGAATTGATACTGTAATCCTGCGCCGTATTGCCAGTTGTTAGGTTGATAAATCCACTGCGTATCAAAGCGAAGCGGCAGTGTTTGTCGATAAGTGCTGTAGTTTTTTTCTGTGCCAGAGATCAGCGGTGCCCAAGTGGTATAACCACTGGAACTGGTATGCTGGCGGTCACTGTAAGCAACAGCCTGTGTGTAGGGAGCATTTTTCCACCAAATGGCGGCAAATAAGTCTTTGACTTCCGTATGATTATGCCATTGTTCTGTCGGCTGCCAGTCAAATGCAAAATCAAGTGCTCCACCGTATCCTGTTAATTGTTCGGTCAGCACTCGGTCAAAAAGCAGATCATCACTGTAGGCATAATCTACATTGGCGTTATATTCATATTCTTTGGCTCCAGTGGCGGTGGCTGTACCGTTGAGATTGCCTTCGATAAGATAACTGCCTTGCAGAAAGGAGAGTCCGACGGTGGTTTTGAATGTGGGTTGCCATTCGTTTTCCCAACTCAGGCGTAATCCTTTCGCCGTGATCGCGTGTGCTTTTAAATTAACATCATAGGTTCTACCGATGGGTAAATTTTCATTATTACGTACAGCACCGTAAAGTTCGGCAGTATCACCCGAAAAGTTCAGTGCATAGTCGCGCCGGTATAATACACCCAATCCCCAATTATTCAGTTTGGCGCCGGTTTCAAACCAACTATAGATATATTGTTTTTCGCCTCGCTGATGTTTCCCTTTCCAGCCATGCAAGGTATCCATGACAGAAATCGGCTCACTGCGGGCAAATAGATCGGTGTATAGATAAGGCTGAATCTCGGGGAATTCTGATGCAAAACTACCGACTGATGCAATCAGAAGCAGTGTGCTACTAAAAAAACGCCCACCAGAGTGGGCGTTTGAACAATAGAAGAAAGATTTCATCATGGGGATTACTGCAATGTCTCAAAGGTGCCGTCAATGTAGCTGACTTTAACGGCACCATTATTCAGTGTCGCAACATCTGCAACTTTCTTGGTGCCAACATAGAGGGCGCCGGTTGCAGAATGGTCAGCTACCGCCACATCTTTCAGCACCAGACTGGTACCTGTAGGTGCGGTAACAGTAATGGAACCGGTCTGTTTGTCCAGATCAACATTATCCAGATTGATAGTGTACTGTTTGGTATCCCAGTTCACCAACAGGCTGGCTGAGCCGCCCTTGAAGGCATTTCTGTTGACCACTGCAGAGACTTTTGCATGCGGTAAACCAGTGACATTGGTCATCTCAAATGCCGTGTTTGCGGTTACGTTCAGGAATTGCTCTGCTGACTCTTTATAATCACCAAGCTGAATTTCGCCATACAAGTTATTGTTGCTGTATGTCATAGGCTGATTATTATTATCAGTATACGTGCCGTAACTTAAATTCACATAAGCTGACGTAACGGTTGAGCCTGGGATAGACGCATAATCAGTAGCAATAATGTTATTCAACGCAGTGGTTGGGTTATAAACAGCAGCATAAGCATTATAACTGTCTACTGTATTATCATACTGACTATTACCATCAATCCACATGCCATTGGCATCAAAGTCACTATATGAATATCCCGCAGTATAGTAGGAACTTCCTGTCCATTGGTTGTTGCCGTAATTGATGTTCCAATTTTGTGCTGTGGATGGGATAGATTTGAGCGCTTTTAGCTGCGCAATGGTTGTTGCATCAAGCGCATTTTCTTTATAGACCCAGACTGTATTTTCACTATTCAGGTATGCCATCAGGTCAAAGGTTTCTGAATTGGCCAGATCCAAACCCACAGAGGCTTTAATATCCTGACTGTCGCTGGTGGTAAAGTCGCCGCTCAATGCCACGGATTTCAAAGTAAGCGGAAGTGAATCATACAAGGCTTTGGACACTTTGGTAAAATCAGGCTTAACCAGTTTGAATTTGGCATTGCCTGCAAACGTAGCACCATTTGCCTGTAATGACAGATCCATATTTTTCAGTTCGATGGCAGTCAGTGCATTGCCTAAGTTATCGCCTGTTGTATCAGTCAGTGTTGATGCGAAGGTTGCCTGCGCCTGACCATTGCTGACAGACATGCTGGTTGAACCGTCAGAAATACCACCACTGATATTGACGGTATATTGTGTTTTATCTGTTTTAGCGTAATTGATTTCATCAAAAGAGAGATCGGTGCTTAAAGTCAGATTATTTACAGTAATGGTGCGAGCGTCAGGTTCTGTGCCTTTCAGTGAACCGGATAACACCGCACTTAAGCCAGCACTGGTATTGGTGGTAGTCAGGGTCAGTGTACCTAATGTATCTGCACCAGATTTAATATCAACCGGGAATGAGCCACCAAGATGAACCTGTTGGTTATTAATTAACTGTGTGATCATTTGATCTACGGCTAAGCCCAGCAGGCTTGCCATTGCTGCTGAATCTTTATCAAAGACCTGCACGGCCTGATCTGCGTTGCTACCCAATGCATCCAGTGGTGTTTTGAAATCAGTATTAACGATGTCATAAACCAGACTGCGGGTATCAGTGATCAGTGTTTTGGCTTTGGCAACATCGGTATCACCGTAGTTATCACTCACAACAGGCGTTAATGAACCGTCTTCAGCGGTATTTTGAGTGATATAAGAAGCCTGATTAGTGATAGCGGCTTGTGTGTCGCTGGATAGGAGTGTCTTCATTGTTGGATCTGTGATCGTATCACTCCAAGCCTGTTGCAGTTGTGTTGGCGATATGGCATCTGTTGAATCTATTTTGCCATCTTCCAATGCGGTTCCCAGTTGTGAAACTACAGCGGCAACATTTGTTGAGTCGCTAGTGAACTTCATCAAGGCTGCACTCATGGCAGCAGCCCGTTGTTCATCTACTGTTGCAGTAGATGAAAAATTATTCGCAGTAATATCAACAGCGGGTGTCGTTGCGACATTAAAGCCAACCAGTGAAGTGACTTGAGAAAGCGCATTGTTGACGGCTGCTGTCCTCTCAGTGGCAGAGGTGGTTGCAGTCAGTGCTGTTTCGGCTTTATGCGCTGCCATATTGGTATAGGGTGTTACCGGTACATTAGAAAGCGTAGTGGTAGAAACGGAAGGCAAAATTGCTGCCATCGAGAAATCACTGGTCAGCGCAATGGGTGAACCAAAGGTACTGCTATTACCACAGCCAGCTACGTTGTCGCATTTCATTGTAGTGTTGGCATCTGCGGTAATTTCAATTTTTAGCGGGCCGCCGGAGTAATTGGTCAGTGCTAACGTGTAATTACCTTGGTCATCTGTCGTAGCGCTGCCAACCGTGCTCCAATTTTGATTAACATATTCTTTGGCTGTAACGATCCCGTGCTGGATGATCCCTTTTGCTGCAGTACCAGATACTGTGTATGTTGTTGGTGTAGCAGATGTGCTACTTCCACCACCACCACCACAAGCGGTTAATAATGCAGAACTGATAGCTACGGCCAGTGTTAACTTCTTGAATTCCATTTGTTACTCCTGTAAACCCGTTTTTTGTTAGATTGCGTAAAGAATATCAACATAACGGATTATTTTGCGCAAATAGTTGCATGCAAAATATGGATTTTTATGGAGCTAGATCAAGAAACTATACAGGGTCGTTTGCTACTCCAATTCAGCTAAATCGCTCACCTGAATATTGCCTGGTGCATATTGTGACAAGGGGCGCAATACTGCATTTTCTGCATAGACTTTGCTAACTTCCATTGTGCCGGAAGCGGCATTCCGAAGTGGATGTTCTCGTCCATCAGGGTCTGTAAAATCAGCTTTATGCAGAATGCGGAAGCGGTCGCCTACTTTCAGGCCGTTATTTTTACCAAGATTGATATGATAATCGAGACCTTCCACGCGGATGATCCGGGCGGTAGGGCGTTCACATTGCAAGCGGCCTTTCAGTTCTTCCGTTACGCGGTTAAGCGTCGCAGTCACTTCCATACCGTAAGAGGATTGCCAGAAATCTTGACTGATCGGGTCAACAATAGCTTCTCGATCAAATGTCCATTGCGCCTGCGTTTGATAAAAAGGCTGGTCCAGCAATTGCCCGGTTAGCCCATCGTAGATATACAGCTGCAAGGTAAAATGGCGTAATGGATTTTTATACCATGTTCCCGGAAAAACATTGTCGAGAATACCTTGGTCTGGTTTCTGCAGCGAGGCATCTA
>JAQUHG010000178.1 GCA_028683735.1 Tolumonas sp.
ATAATCTACTGGCTGTCGCGTATATCGACCTCGATGGTTTTAAACAAATCAATGATACTTACGGGCATGCGGTCGGCGATCAGCTGTTAATAGCCGTCGCCGTACAGATGAAAAAGACCTTACGGGAAAGCGATACCGTCGCCCGCATCGGGGGGGATGAATTTGTCGCGTTACTCAATGTCAGTAAGGATCTCAACCACTCGCTGCATCTAGTCAAACGGCTATTACATGTTATTGCCAAAACTATTCTGATCGATAACCTACAACTCAAGGTCAGTGCCAGCATTGGTCTCGCGTTTTATCCACAATTGGGCAATATTCAGGCAGAACAGCTGTTGTCACAAGCCGATCAGGCGATGTATCAAGCCAAACAGGCCGGTAAAAACCGTTACCATATTTACGCCTCTTCGCTGGAACATCAGACAGAACCCGTTCGCTAACATCCTGACTCATTGGTCAACATTTGCGCCATTTCGGACCATTTGCCCCGCCACCTGCACCATGATTGTTTTTTAACCAATCACTGATCGCCCTGCCAAGCGCATTTCTTCCGCTTAATCTGCTGAAAAATGGGGTTTTTATAAATTGGCATGCCCTCTGCAAAGAAAAACCTAACCAAATAGTCAAAAAATGCAGAGGCGTGGACGCCATGAAACATTCCCTTCAACTGCTGACGACGGAATCGTCGCCTGTGCAAACCGAGCCAGCATTGGCACGTCCGGTCATTGTGGCCCGCAATGCCAATCTGATTTACCCCGCTGCCGATAAACCGGTGCATGCGTTGCATGACATCGATCTGACCATTCGTCAGGGGGAGTTTGTCTCGCTGATTGGCCCTTCGGGTTGTGGCAAAACCACCTTGCTGCGCGCAATCGCCGATCTGGAATCGATCACCTCAGGTGAGTTGCTGGTCAATGACATGACGCCATCGGAAGCGCGCTTATCCGGTGCTTACGGTTATGTGTTTCAGGCGCCAGCACTGTTTCCGTGGCGCACTGTGTTGCAAAACGTCGTCTTACCCTTGCAGATCCAAGGCAAGATGGCCGCTGAAGCCGAAGAGATCGGGCGGGAGCAACTCGCGCGTGTTGGCTTAAGCGGTTTTGAGGGCAAATACCCGTGGCAATTATCCGGCGGTATGCAACAACGGGTGTCGATTGCCCGTGCACTCGGTTTTAAACCCAAAATTCTGATGATGGATGAACCTTTCGGCGCGCTGGATGAGATCACCCGCGATAATCTGAACCAGCAGCTACAAGATCTCTGGTGTGAAGAACAACGCACCGTGGTGTTTGTGACCCATTCCATTTCGGAAGCGGTTTATCTGTCGACCAAGATCGTGGTGATGTCGCCACGCCCCGGTCGCATCGTCAAAATTATCGATTCACCATTACCGCGTGAACGCACCTTGGGGCTGCGCGATACCCCCGAATTTATGCAACTGGCGCATGAGGTCAGAGAGGCATTGGCGGAGGGGCACCATGAGCATTAACTCCTTCCGCCAACATGTCATTCCCGTGTCCGTGATCGTCGTGTTTGGTTTACTGTTTTGGTATTGCTTAACCGTTGGGCTCAATGCGTCTGGCGCCATCGCCCGCGTGTTGCCGAAAGATGGCAGTTGGAGTTACCGCGACCTGATTCATGCCACACTCTCGATGAGCCGCCCGATCTTACCGGCCCCCCACCAGATCATTCAGGATATCTGGGTCAGCCTGACCAAATGGTCGATCACCTCACCGCGTAACTTGCTGCTGCACACATGGGTGACGGCCAGCGCAGCGCTGACCGGTTTTGGCATGGGCGTTGTATTGGGGCTGCTGTTAGCGGTGTGCATTGTGCACTCCAAAACGCTGGATAAAGCCCTGCTGCCCTGGATTGTCGCCTCACAAACCGTACCGGTGCTCGCTATCGCGCCTATCGTGTTGATCATCTTAGGCAGTCTGGGAATCACAGGCTTACTGCCAAAAGCGGTGATTGCCATGTATCTGTGCTTTTTCCCCGTCACCGTGGCGATGGTGCAAGGTTTACGTTCGCCACAACGCTTAGAGATGGAGCTGCTACACACCTATGCCACGGGCAAGGTCGATACCTTCTGGTTGTTGCGTTTACCGGCATCGCTGCCCTTTCTGTTTCCGGCATTTCGGGTGGCCATTGCCAGCGGTCTGGTCGGCACCATGGTGGCGGAATTACCGACTGGCGCACAGGCTGGTTTAGGTGCTCGTCTGCTGACGGGATCGTATTACGGCAACACGGTACAGATCTGGTCAGCCTTAGTGATGGCCTCGCTGCTGGGGTTACTGCTTACCGCCATGGTCAGCCTGATTGAACGTCTCGTGATGCGCACAAGGAGACCAGCATGAAAACAACCGCTTCCGGCGCGATGAGCCTGACACTTGCGCTGCTGTTGACACTGATCTCGTTGACGCAGCCATTCCAATATATTGAAACCGGTTTGATCTACACCCTGCATGGCCCCTCGCTGCTGATCGGTGTCACGCTGATTGCGGCTGTCTTGTCTGCGATTTGGTCGCCGGCTGGGCTTGAGTTTACGGCCCTGTTCACGCTGCTGGTTGCACTGGCCGCCGCTCAGCTGGTGCACCTAGGTGCCTTAACACAACCGGCATCTGGTTATTGGTTGCAGGTGATCGCCCTCGCGCTGCTGGCGCAACTGACGGTAACACGGCTGACCGAGTGTCATCACGCTCGCCTGCCCAACGGTGCCGTTGCTGCTTTGTTTGGTGGCTGGTTGCTCTATTTCTGGCAGCTGCTGATCACCGAGTTTGCGGTGCCGCAGGTTTTGTTACCCACCCCGTTCGCCATTGTGCAGGCCATCGTTGATAACGCCGGATTACTGGCCGGTGACTTTGTGCAAACCGTCTTAAAATCGGTAGTGATCGGTTATCTGCTGGGCAGTGGTTTAGGCGTGCTCACGGGTATTTTGATTGAACGCTTCCCGTTTCTGCAACGCGGTTTGTTACCGCTGGCGAATCTGACCAGCACCATTCCGCTGGTTGGCATCGCACCGATTGCGGTGATGTGGTTTGGTTTTGACTGGCCCTCAAAAGCGGCAGTGATTGTGCTGGTGACCTTCTTTCCCGCCCTCGTCAGCACACTGGCTGGGTTGCAGTCGACCGGCAAACTCGAACGCGAGCTGATGTACTCCTACGCCGCCAGCCCGCGCTTTACCTTGCTGGCATTACGTCTGCCAGCGGCCATGCCATTTATCTTTAACGCCCTGAAGGTGAACTCCACACTGGCGCTGATCAGCGCGATTGTGGCGGAGTTTTTCGGCTCACCAACCGCCGGTTTAGGGTTTCGTATTTCAGCGGAAGCGGCCCGTATGCACATGCCGATCGTGTGGGCTGCGATTGTGGTGGCTTCCGTTGTCGGTTCTGGCCTGTATGCCGTTGTGGCAGGGCTGGAACGTCGCGTTACGTTCTGGCACCCCTCAGTGCGCAGTGGGTCGTAAACGCGTGTTACTCACCGCAGCGAGTTTCATAGGGACTTGATGTGTTTCGAAACAAAAACAGAGGATCAACCGATGACCAATAAAACTGCTTTTCGTAAACATATTCTCGCCGCCGCAACCACCATGGCGATGGCCTTTACCGTCACTGGCGCACACGCCGCCGAGAAGGTAACACTACAGCTGAAGTGGGTGCCACAGGCCCAGTTTGCCGGTTATTACGTGGCGCAAGAAAAAGGCTTTTATAAAGACGCCGGGCTGGATGTCACCATTAAACCGGGTGGCACCGACATCTCGCCAGTGCAGGTGATTGCCGGTAAATCGGCCGATGTGATCGTCAACTGGATGCCCGATGCCCTCGCCGCGCGCGAAGCCGGTGTGCCACTGGTCAATATCAGCCAGATTTATGATCGTTCCGGCATGATGCTGACCTGTAAAAAAGCCAGCGGCATCAGCACCCCTGCCGATCTGAAAGGGAAAACCTTAGGCGTCTGGTTTGGTGGTAATGAGTACCCGTTCTTTAACTGGATGAACAAGCTCGGCTACAAGCCGGATGTCGATATCAAGGTACTGAAACAGGGCTTTAACGTCGACCCGCTGCTGCAAGGTCAGGCTGACTGCATTTCCACCATGAATTACAACGAATATTGGCAGTTGATTGATGCCGGCATGAAAGCCGATGAGCTGATCACTTTCGCTTATGAAGATCAAAAAGCCTCGACACTGGAAGACGGCCTGTATGTGCTGGAATCCGACCTGAAAAACAAAGCGTTTGTCTCGAAGATGGCGAAGTTTGTCAAAGCAACGCTGAAAGGTTGGGATTACGCGGTTGCTCATCCGAAAGAAGCGGCTGAGATTGTCGTCGAACAAGATGCCTCTGGTGCCGCCACCGTTGAGGTGCAACAACGCCAGATGGAAAATGTCGCCAAGTTGATCACCAGCGCCAACAGCAAAAAAATGGGCTATCTCGACCCTGCCGCGTATAAACGCACCATCAGTGTGTTGTTAAGCGGTGGCAGCTCACCGGTGATCAAGAAAGACCCGGGCGACAAAGCCATGACCCACGTGGTTTGGGACGCCGCCACAAAACTGTAACGTTTCCATCTGCGATCTCCTACGCCTCACCATTTAGGTCGGGAGATCGCGCTTCCTGCTGCAAAATCGTTCTCGTTTGTCATGCCATAGTGATAAAGTGCCCGCACATTCAGCCGTGCGATTTTCGCTTTTTTCCGTTACCGATGTGCCTTATGACAATCAATAACCTGTCTGCTGATAATGAATCGACTCTCACATCCAGCCCTTATTCGTTGCTGGATGAACTCTCTGCGCAAGATGACGAGGCCAAAGGCCGTATCCGCCTCAACAATGAAGCGGTCATTTTAGCGGCGGCTGAACGCACCTTTTCCCGCAGTGGTTTTAAAGGCACCACCATGGCACAGATCGCTGACGAAGCAGACCTGCCGAAGGCCAATTTGCATTACTACTTTGGCAATAAACAGAACCTCTATCTGCATGTGTTAAATCAGATCTTGCACGACTGGTTAACGCCGATGGATGAGATCACGCCAGAATCAGACCCCAAACAAGCGCTCGAAGCTTATGTGCGCCAAAAAATGAAGCTCTCGTTTGAACGCCCCGACGCCTCAAAGCTGTTTGCCAATGAGTTGCTGCAGGGTGCCAAAGTGATTCATGAACTGCTGCACACCGAGTTGAAAGAGCTGGTTGCCAGCAAAAAAGCCGTGATTGAAGGCTGGATAGCACAGGGCAAGATCCGCCCCGTCGACAGCACACATCTGTTTTTCTCTATCTGGTCGATCACCCAAACCTATGCTGATTTTGATATTCAGATCAGAGCCGTTTTGGGGGAAGAAGCGGATCATGCCGACGCGCAGGAACGCGCGATCCAGCATGTGTTGTCAGTGGTCTTCCGTACTTGTGGGCTGGAATAACACCAGCCTGCTGCGCATTTTTACAGCAAATTTAGCCCAACTGCGGTGCAATTCACCCCAAAACGAACATCTTTTACTCACTTCGCATCCACTCTCATTGCCTACTTCCCCCGTTAAATGCCTATTTAATCGACATTCCTGACCATTTGGTCAACTTGGCATAATAATCGCAATGTTCTTCGTGAAATCCTAACCAGTTAGTCAGGATTCTAATAACTACAGAGTTTCACGGAGGAGCGACCCCATGAAGAACCCGAATCCTGTCGGATCTGATGCCCCCGGTATCTTGTCAGGCCGACTCAGCAGCGCTGAATATGCTCGAAATTTCTGCGACAGCCATGCACCACTCAATCTGTCACAAGCATTAATTGAAGCGGACCGCTGTTATTATTGCTACGACGCTCCCTGCACCAAGGCGTGCCCGGCGGGCATCAATGTGCCAAGCTTCATTCACCGTATTGCACAACAAAACGTGCGTGGTGCAGCAGAAGTGATTCTGGAAGCCAACGAACTCGGTGGCATGTGTGCCCGCGTCTGCCCGACCGAAAGTCTGTGTGAACAAGCCTGCGTGCGTAATGCACAACAAAGCAAACCGGTGGAAATTGGTTTATTGCAACGCTTTGCCACCGACACCTATTTTGTTGACCCGGGTAAACCACTGTTCAGCCGTGCTGCGTTAAGCGGGAAAAAAGTCGCCGTGGTTGGTTCAGGCCCGGCAGGTCTGACGGTGGCGCACCGCTTGTCACGGTTGGGGCATGATGTCGTGCTGTTCGAAGCCAAAGATAAACTGGGTGGCCTCAACGAATATGGCCTCGCCAGCTATAAAACCACCAACAATTTTGCCCAGACCGAAATCCGCTGGTTGCTCTCTATCGGCGGCATTGAAGTCAGAACCGGTCAAGCACTGGGCCGGGATTTCACACTCGCTGATTTGCAAAGTGATTACGATGCGGTGTTCTTAGGCATGGGTTTGGCCGGCGTCAATGCGCTGGGCATTACTGAACCCGCCGTTGCCGGCATTCGTGAAGCAGTCGATTTTATCGCGGAACTGCGGCAGGCCGACGACAAAGCCGAAGTCGCCATTGGCCGTCAGGTTGTTGTGATTGGCGGCGGCATGACCGCGGTGGATGCCGCCGTGCAGGCGAAAAAACTGGGCGCCCGTGAAGTCACCATGGTCTATCGCCGTGGTGAAAATGCGATGAAAGCCTCACAGGTGGAAATTGACTGGGCACGCAGCAATGGGGTCAGCATCCGCCACTGGGCCGCACCGAAAGCCATCGTCACCGAACAAGGTCATCTGTTGGGAATGACCTTCGCCGTCACGCATGAACAAGATGGCAAACTCGTCGAAACGGGCGAAACCTTTACCCTCGCAGCCGACATGATCTTAAAAGCCATCGGCCAGACTTACCAACCAGAAGCTGCTGGTGCACCACTGCAATTGCGCGGTGGACGCATCGCCGTCGATGACGATGGCCGCACCTCACTGCCCGGTGTCTGGGCGGGTGGCGACTGTGTCGAAGGTGGTTTAGACCTGACCGTCGATGCCGTGCGCTTAGGCAAATTGGCCGCCTTTTCAATCGATAAAACCCTGCGCACCAGTGAAGGCGCATCCCCTGTTGCGCTGCCTGTAGAGGAGTCTTGTCATGGCTGATATTCGCAGTAATTTTCTCGGCATCAAAAGCCCGAATCCATTTTGGTTAGCTTCGGCACCGCCGACTGAC
>JAQUHG010000179.1 GCA_028683735.1 Tolumonas sp.
CGTCTGCTGACCAGCATGGATTTTGAAAAAGACGGTTTGGCCGTTAAAGGCAGTATGGAATTGCCGCAGAAAAAATAAGAAATATTCAGAGAGTAAAAGGCCACCGATTAGGTGGCCTTTTTATTGATTTATCCAAAATCGCTAGATTTTAATGGCTTCTATTGCCTGTAGTACGCGTTTATCAGAAACCGGATATGGCGTTCCCAACACCTGAGCAAAATAAGAAATACGCAACTCCTCAATCATCCAACGCACATTACGTACTTCTTCCGGTATCGGTTGCCCCTTCCCTAACTTACCGACCAATTGCTGATAGGCCTGCTCGACATGCTGTACTTTCAACATGTACATACGATCTCGGTTAGCATCCACCGGGATTTTCTCCATGCGCCGCTCAATACCTTTCATATACCGCAATAAATCCGGTAAACGGGCAGCACCAGTCGCAGTGACAAAGCCTTTATGAATTAATCGTTCCAACTGCGCTTGAATGTCTGAATGTGCAAATGCGAGTTCCAGCGTCATCTTGCCTTTAAATAATTTCCGGATACCGTGTGCCGCAGTCAGGATCTGCTCCACTTGCGCTGCGATCTTCACGACCGTCTCGTTCAGTTCGCCACGAATGACTTCTTTTTGTTGTTGGAACGTGTCGCTATCCCATGATAAACCACCATGCTGGTGCATCAACTGATCACAACCACAAGCAATACAGTCATCAATCAGCTCAGCAACTTTACCAAATGGGGTGAAATAGAGGCCTAATTTGGCTTTATTCGGCAATTTTTCCTGCAGATATTTAATCGGTGACGGCACATTCAACAGCACTAAACGCCGTTGCCCTGCCCACATCGCCATCTGTTGTGCTACCGATGAATCAAACAGTTGGATAGCCACAGAGTCTTTCTGGTCAACCAACGCCGGATAAGCCTTAACCTCAAAACCACCGCGTTTCTGGCTATATTCCTGCGGTAGTGGGCCAAAACTCCACAGCGTTAAACCTTCCTGCTCAATATCGTCATCTGCAACCTGCGACAACGTCTGTTGCACTTGCGCACGAAGTTGCTCTTTCAGTGCCAGCAGATCTTTGCTTTCTGCCACTTTTTTACGTTTATCATCAATAACGCGGAATGTCATTTTCAGGTGATCAGCGATCGAACTCCAATCCCAGCATTCACGCGGCACAGTCAAACCGCTCATTCGTTTCAGTTGGCGTTCAATCGCATCCAGTAACGGGCCTTGTTCCGGTGAAATCGACGCCATCAGTGCATCAGCATAATTGGGTGCTGGCACAAAATTCTTGCGCCATTGTTTTGGCAATGACTTGATCAGCGCAACCAGTAATTCATGCCGCATGCCAGGGATCAGCCAATCAAAACCAACTGGCTCAACCTGATTCAATAATGGTAGTGGAATATGCACCGTGACCCCATCCGCCTCTTCACCAGGTTCAAATTGGTAAGAAAGACGGAATTTAAGACGGCCTTGCACCCACTGGTTAGGGTAATCATGTTCGTTGATGTGTGAAGCATCGCCCTGCAACAACATTTCGCGTTCGAAATTGAGCAGTTCTGGCGACTCTTTACTGGCTATTTTCCACCAACTGTCAAAATGACGAGCTGAAACCACATCAGCCGGAATATGCGCATCGTAAAACAGGAATAAAGTCTCATCATCGACGAGAATATCTCGGCGCCGCGATTTTGCTTCCAGCGCTTCCACTTCGGCCAGCAACTTACGGTTCTCTGCAAAGAAGCGATGACGTGTTTCGAAATCACCTTCAACTAACGCACGTCGAATAAACAGTTCACGACTGACAACCGAATCGATATCACCATATTGCACTTCACGGTCGGCAACAATTGTAATGCCATACAGCGTGACTTTTTCTGACGCTAATACGGCCCCTGCTTTCTTCGACCACCGCGGATCGCTGTAGCTACGTTTCAGCAAATGCCCAGCCAGCGGTTCGATCCATTCTGGCTGAATGCGCGCTGCGGTACGACCATATAAACGCGATGTCTCGGTGAGTTCGGCTACCATGCTCCATTTCGGTGGTTTCTTGAATAAACCGGAGCCGGGGAAGATCATAAAACGGGCATTACGAGCGCCAATATATTCCGACTTGTCGCCATCTTTCATACCAATATGACTGAGCAAACCAGTCAGAATAGCACTGTGGATCGCCTGCTCTGGCGCAGCGTCTTGGTTGATCGTCAAACTCAACTCGCGTGTTGCCTGACGTACCTGATAATGAATGTCTTGCCATTCACGCAGTCGTAAATAAGAGAGAAACTCTTTCTGGCATTGTTTACGGAACTGATTTTGACTCAGCGTCTGCTGCTGTTCCTGCACATAATTCCACAGATTGAGGAAGGCTTGAAAATCAGAATCTTTATCTTCAAAGCGGCGATGTTTTTCGTCCGATGCCTGTTGTTTATCCATCGGACGCTCGCGCGGATCTTGAATACTCAGCGCAGAGGTAATGATTAAAATCTCTTCGAGACAACCAAATTGCGGGGCGGCCAACACCATACGAGCCAAACGCGGGTCTAGCGGAACCCGCGCCAATTGACGGCCCAGCGGTGTCAGACGCAGCGGATGCTGACCATCAATCGAGCCATTAATGGCGCCCAACTCTTCCAACAAACGTAAACCATCTTTGATATGGCGACTATCAGGTGCTTCCACAAACGGGAAACGGCTCATATCACCCAGACCCAGCGCAAGCATCTGCAAAATAACCGATGCCAGATTGGTTCGCAGAATTTCTGGGTCGGTAAATTCAGGGCGGCCTAAGAAGTCCTGTTCCGAATAAAGACGAATACAGATACCTGCCGCTACACGACCACAACGCCCTTTACGCTGGTTGGCACTGGCTTGTGAAATTGCCTCAATTGGCAAGCGCTGCACTTTGGTTTTATAAGAATAGCGACTGATCCGCGCAGTACCCGGATCAATAACATAACGGATCCCCGGCACGGTGAGTGACGTTTCCGCGACGTTTGTTGCCAGCACAATACGCCGCCCGGCATGTTGCGAGAAAATCCGATTTTGTTCAGCATTCGATAACCGGGAGTAAAGCGGCAAAATTTCCGTATCGCGCAGATTGCGCTTGCGTAATGCGTCGGCAGTATCTCTGATCTCACGTTCACCGTTCATAAAGATCAGGATATCGCCTAAACCTTCGGCGCATAATTCATCGACCGCATTAAACAACCCCTGCAGCGGGTCGCTATCTTCCTCATCTTGCCAAGGGCGGTAACGAACATCGACCGGATAGGTGCGCCCAGACACTTCAATCACCGGCGCATTGCCAAAATGACGGGAAAAACGTTGCGGATCGATAGTGGCCGACGTAATGATCAGTTTGAGATCGGGGCGTTTCGGTAGTAATTGTTTGAGATAACCGAGAATAAAATCAATGTTCAGGCTGCGCTCATGCGCTTCGTCGATGATCAGAGTGTCATATTGCATCAACATCCGATCACTTTGAATTTCTGCCAGCAAAATGCCGTCGGTCATTAATTTGACGTAAGAGTTTTCATTCACCTGATCGTGAAAACGAACCTTGTAACCGACGTGAGAACCCAGTTCACACTGCAACTCTTCCGCAATGCGCGCAGCGACAGTGCGGGCAGCTAAACGTCTAGGCTGCGTATGACCAATCATGCCCTGAACGCCACGCCCTGCTTCCATACAAATTTTAGGCAGCTGCGTTGTCTTACCGGAGCCTGTTTCACCGGCCACAATCACAACCTGATGTTTACGGATCGCCTCAGCAATGTCGTGTCGTTTATCGGTGACAGGCAAATCAGGATAATGCAATTTTGGAACATTCTGCTGACGCAATTGTGCCCGTAACTTGGCTTTTTCCAGCTCCTGGCCAATGATGGTTAATACGGCAGTTTGTTTATTGACAGGCAGACGTGGTACGCCTTGTAAACGGCGTAATAACTGAGCTTTATCGACAGGTAAACATTCAGACAGTTGGCTTTGCAACGAACGAAGAATGGCTTCAGACAAAACGTGACTCCAGATCGGTTAACACAAACAGGCGAATAAGCACTGCGTGGTTTTATTCCTGCGAATGCTAACAGGTCAGAACCGATCCAGAAATAGAAGAAGCGGATATTCGCGATTTGTTTTTCTAAGTGGTGCTATTCAGTATTTCACTGATACAACTCAGCATTTTAGTTTGATCAAACGGTTTAGTAATGAAGGCCTTGGCACCCAATTCCATCGCTTGTATACGCCAGCTGTCATCATGCAGTGCAGTGAGAAAAATAACCGGCGGTAACCGCTCACCAAACTCATTTTGCAATTCGACAAATAAGCTGATGCCATCTTTTTGCGGCATGCTTAAATCAAGGATCAGCAAGTTGATATCAACACTATTCAGCCATTCAGAAACACGAACCGGATCACTTTCAAGATAGATATTCTGATAGCCGCCGCCATTTAAAAACGCTTTCGCCAAACGCAAATTGGTTGGGATATCATCCACAACCAGAATGTGTTCCAAACAGTTCTGTCCTGTTATTCCGTTTTCTTCATATGGTGTCATAATGGCTCAAACTACACTCCATCCAATCATGCCGTAATAATACATCAATTAAAGCGCACTTATGGTGCGTGATTTAGCATTTTGTGAATTACAGCCCAAGTATGTTGAATATCAATTGGTTTGATCAGAACATAGTCAAAATATAATTCTGACGTGGCATTTTGTAACACAGACATAATTTCATCCGTTATAGCAATAACAGGAGTGTGAGCCGTTAATTCATTTTGTCGCAAACGATAAAGTAATTCATATGCATCCATGTCTTCAATATTAGCATCCAGTAAAATAATATCTGGTTGTACTTGTGACAGTATATTGAATCCCTCGTCTACAGTTGATGCACTGGATATCACATATTGATGCTGTTTAGTTGACAATCTGGCTAATTGTCTGACTGATACTTGATCGCAGCCAATACACAATAAATGATGATGTTCTGTAACTATATCAGCATCAGATATATTGTCGAAGTGAGTTGATAAATCAACAATAGGCAACGGCATTTCCGAATTATTTGCTAAAGGTAGCTCAATCCAGAATACAGAACCTTCATTAATTTTACTGCTAAAGCCGACCCGACCGTGCATAGATTCAATTAGCTGTTTTGATATAGACAGCCCAATACCTGTTCCTTTTATTCCAGAGGTCTCATAACCTAATCGACTAAATGGTTTAAATAATTCTTTCTGTTTATCTTCAGGGATTCCACTACCAGTATCATGGACACTGATTCGCAATTGATCTTTATTCACAGTTACTGTGATTTTTATACTTCCATTAGGATGATTATATTTAATCGCATTAGAAATAAGATTAATGATTACTTGGCGTAAACGAGTGCTATCAGCCATTACCATAATCATAGACGCCGGCAATTCTGCTGATAAATTTAATTGTTCTTTTTCAATGATAGCTCGAAGCATTTCATTGCATTCAGAACAAATTTTTATTGCATCAACGGGCTCGATATTCAGTGAAGATATATTATTTTCAATGCGTGATAAATTCAATACATCATCAATCAACTTAAGTAAATGATCCCCAGCGGTCATGATTTCATCAATATATTCCTGGCGATCCCTTGATGATAAATTATTATTATCTTTTTGGAGTAATTGCCCAAAGCCAAGAATTGCATTAAGTGGAGTTCTTAATTCATGACTCATGCTTGATAAAAATAAACTTTTGGTTTTATTTGCTGCATCGGCATCTTCTTTTGCTCGCCGCAGATCACAGGTAATCTCATCCAATTTTTCCCCCATGGCTACAATTGCAAAAGCTGTTTCCTGCAATTCAGCAATGGCAAACGCCGGTTTATCAAGTTGGTATTTTTCGTGACTGATCTGATCAACCATTTCTTTCATGTGTAATAATGGATCAGAAATAGCTTTGCTCATTCGCCTTGAACTTAGCCAAATAAAGAATATGAATACAATATAAAATACAACCAAGCCACCTATCATCAGATAGCCTATTTGAGCAAATTGTTGTGCTAAAGTTCGTGTTTCACTATAAACTTTATTTTCATCTACGATAGTAATCAATTTCCAACGAGTTTCAGGAATCGACTTCCACGCCATTAATTTTTTATTACCATTTAAAGTAATGAAACCTTTCCCGCTTAAACTATTTTTAATATCAAAAACGATTTTTTGCGAATCTTTTCGTAAAAAGAGATTAAATTGCTCTGGTTTAAATATCTCTTTTTTTATTGCTTCTTGGTAACTATGGTTGGTTAACTCGCGCAAACCAAAATCCTTTTCTCCTTCTGGAGGCAAAGCCATGATATTACCATTACTGTTCACCAAAATAGCATATCCCCCCCAAGGGATAGATAGCCGTTGAATTTTTTCAACAATAGAACCAACCGTAACATCAAGCCCGACAACGCCTTCAAGAAAATCCTGTCGATATACAGGTGCAATACAAGATGCCATCCAGCCATTTCCTGCCGGGTCAATGTAAACATCTGTCCATACTACTGTACGTAACGGATCATTTTTCTTATCGGCTAAATAATAAAAATTATAATCAGGAATCACCATATCATTCGGATATTGATCTAAGGTATTAAACCATGGATAAATTCGATTATAAGAATCCCAACTATTAAAATAGGCCGCTGCAATTAAAGGGTTACTCTCTTTAATTCCTTTCATTAAAGAATCTAACTGTGAGAGTCGTAGTGCCTTTTCATGATCTTGCTGTGCTACTGGTGTTGCTGATGAATAAAAAGAAGCCGCACCACCCGTATCTTTCATCGAGTAAAAAACACCCTGAGGTGATATTGTGTAATTAGATTTTTCCGTATCGGGAATAGCAATATTTTTATCCAACAAAACTCGTTGCGTTTCCGTTCGATATATTTCTGCTTGGCGAGAAATGGCCAATAGCTGTTCCCGAATAACTTCTGACTCACGCTGTGCGGATATCTGGAGTTCTGACGTGTGCTCTTCCGATCTTCCTCTACCGTGAGCGCCGGAAAAACCTCCCGGCCTTCGGGAGAGAGGCTGATTCCCCGTTTCACGATCTTA
>JAQUHG010000013.1 GCA_028683735.1 Tolumonas sp.
GCGCAGTTTTCGCTGATCCCTTTGTGTAACCATTGCAGGTGATTGCGGATAAAATCGATGCGGTAGGCATCCTGGATCTGACCATCGACGAGGAATTTTTCTTCCCCTTCGACACCCATGCCGTTCTCCGAAATGTAAGAAGGAATGTTGCCGTAGTTGTCGCGCAGGTTGGTCAGAATGTCGTAGATGCCTTTTTCGTAGATCTCCCAACCGCGATGTGGGTTCATCTTGCGGCCCGGCATTTCGTAATAATCGAAGAACCATTCCGGCATAAATGGGCTGGCCGGATTCACCGCATTAGCGCGAGCTTTCACTCGACGTGGCTGGTAATAATTCACCCCTAATAAATCGACTTTGCCTTGCGCCAACAGTTCGGCATCACCCGCCTCACAGTGTGGCAGCTGATCATATTGTTTGAGCAGTTCGACCAATTCCGCCGGATATTCGCCTTTCACGGCCGGGTCGAGAAAGCTGCGGTTAAAGAACAGATCGGCAATCTTCGACGCCTGTAAATCCGCCGGATGTTGTGAGCGTGGATACGATGGTGTCAGGTTCAGCACGATGCCGATCTGACCTTCCAGTTGCAGAGCGCGGTAACGTTGTACGGCTTTCGCGTGCGCCAGCATGGTGTGATAAGCGACAGTAGCGGCACGACGGAAATCCACCACGTTCGGGTAATGGAAGTCATACAGGTAACCACCTTCCACCGGTACGATCGGCTCATTGAAGGTGAACCAGAATTTCACTTTGCCGCCAAACAGACGGAAACAGGTTTCCGCAAAATTGGCGTAAGCATCAACCACTTCGCGACTTTCCCAACCGCCTTTTTCCTGCATACACATTGGCATGTCGAAATGGAACAGATTGATAAAAGGCTCAATGCCATTGGCTAACAGCTCATCCAGCATGTCGTTATAAAATTTGACCGCCAGCGGATTTACGTCACCCGTGCCATTCGGAATTAAACGCGCCCAGGCAATGGAGGTGCGGAAGGTGTTGTGATTCAGTTGTTTCATCAGCTGAATATCACTGCGGAAATTGTCGTAAAACGTCGAGGTTTCTTGCGGGCCAACCTGATTAAAAAAGCGGTTAGGTGATTCGTCAAACCACTGATCCCAGATGGTTGGTGATTTGCCATCACGCAGGGTGGCACCTTCAGATTGTGGACCGGACGAGGCGCTGCCCCACCAGAAATTTTCCGGAAATTGGTATTTCATCATTATTATCTCGTTTCAAAACTTAGACGCTATGCAGATAGCGAATACAGATAGAGGGTGCAGATGACAGGGGGGCTGCCATCCACACGGGGTAACAAGGTGTTATGCAGTCACTGGCTGGCCAGCGTGCGCTTCAGCTGCAGTTTCTTCTTCCTGTTTCAGCAAAGTACGTTCGTAGGCTTTAAGGAATGGGTAATACATCACCGCAGACATCGCCATACATACCAGACACATGATCACCGGGCTAAAGGCCCAGTTAGCAGCCCAAGATGCACCCAGCGGGGCTGGGCTGGTCCACGGTGTCAGTGACACGACGCGCGCCACTAAACCCATGCTGGTGGCAACATAAGCCAGCACCGCATTGACCATTGGCACCAGAATGAACGGCAGGAAAAACACCGGATTCATCACGATTGGCGCACCGAACAGGATTGGTTCGTTGATGTTAAACAGGCCTGGTACCACGCCCATTTTGCCAATGGTGCGCAAGTGAATGGCTTTACTGCGCAGCAGCAGGAAGGCCAGTGGCAGGGTTGAACCAACACCACCGATCAGCAGATAGTGATCCCAGAAACCTTGCAGATAGATATGGGTTAATTCACCACCAGAAGCCAGTGCTGCTTGGTTTTCCGCCAGATTGGCCATCCAGAATGGGTTCATGATACCGGTGACAATCAAGGCGCCGTGAATACCGGCAAACCACAAAACCTGACAGATAAACAAAGAGATCAGAATGGCTGGCAAACTGTCAGAGGCAGATACCAATGGTTTCACCAGCGACATGATTGCTTGTGGCAGGATCATGCCGGTTTCGCTTTCGATAAACAGATTCAGTGGGTGCAGTGTCAGAATGATCACCAATACAGGGATCAACACTTCAAATGAACGCGCTACACCAGTTGGCACTTGTTCTGGCAGACGGATGGTGATGTTTTTACGTTTCAGGAACGCATACACCTCGGTGGAATAGATCGCACAGATCAGCGCGGTAAAGATGCCTTGGCCAGAGAAATATTGCGTTGAAATAGAACCATCTTTAATGGGTGCTGCAACCAACAAGAAAGACATCAGCGACAACAAACCGGTGGTGATGGGGTCCAGTTTATAGTGACGACCTAAACTGGCGGCAACACCGACGGAAATGAACAGGGTCATCACCCCCATACTGAGTTGGAAAGGCAACAACAGCTGGTTTTGGTAGGTTTTGGCAAAATCTAGCCACGCCCGCGCAAAGCTCCATTTGGTTTCCGGATCAAACGGTGGAAATATAAATACCAGCATGAAACTACCGACAATCATAAACGGCAGTGCAGCGATAAAACCATCACGGATGGACGTGATGTATTTCTGTTGCCCCAGTTTGGCGGCCAGTGGCGTGACTGTGTCTTCAATCATCGTCACCATTTTGTCATATGCACTCATTGCATCATCCTTTGGCGTAGTGTGTTTATTTGATCAGAGACAGGGCGAAATCCAGCACCTTATCCCCGCGTTGCATGCCGTAATCAGTCATTGCGATAGCCTCTACCGGAACACCGAACGGTTTCGCCCGCGACTGCAGATCTGCGAGCATGTATTTCACCTGAGGCCCAAGTAAAACCACCTGATACTTGGCGACCTGTTCATCAAACTCCGCTGCCCCGAAGGCTTTGATTTCCACGGGCAACTGACGTTTTTCTGCTTCAGCGACCATTTTTTTCACCAGCAAACTGGTCGACATACCCGCTGAACAACACAGCATAATTTTGTTCATTTCCAACTCCTCAACAGCAACTCAACGCAGGCACTATATGCTTTAGGAAACAAATGGGAAACCGGTTACCAGTGGTTTCATATTTCCTTTGTGAATTGGATCACTGTTAGCCCGGATCATGGCATCAGAAATGTGATCCAGCTTGGATCTTCTGTGATGTAAGCGGTTGCCACAGGTGTCAGGGATTGCTTTTGGAGGTAAAGACGCTAGTCTGCCAACGGATAAAATGAACAATGAGGCAACAATGGGTTCCTACTGGATGCAGTTGATGGTGTCGGCGATAGAGCAATGGATGACGCCGCTGGCGCGTTATCTGACGAAAAGCCGCTATCTGGTTGCCCTGCGGGATGGTTTTCAGCTCGCGATGCCGTTTGTCATTGTGGGCAGTCTCTGTGTGCCATTGCTGTACCCGCCTTTTTTACCGGATAGCACCAATTGGCTGGCAATCATCTGGAACCACGTTTCCATCGACTACCGTGCGGTCTGGTTGCCGCCTTATCAAATTACAATGGGTCTGATCTCGCTGCTGGTCTCTTTCGGTGCGGCGGCCAGTCTGGCGAAAAGTTATGGTTTACCTGAGCGGCTGTCCGGTTTAACCGGTTCAGTGAGCTTTATGTTATTGGCGGGTTTTTATCAAAATGGCGGTGTCGATGCCCGTTATCTGGGCGGTATGGGCTTATTTACCGCGATCATCGCTGCTATCTATTCCATTGAAATAATACGTTTTTTCTATCAACGTAACTGGACTATCCGCGTGCCGGATGAAGTGCCCAAGATCACCTCCAGCGGCTTTCTGCTAATTATTCCGCTGTTTTTTATCCTGATCAGCCTGACGCTGCTTAACTTGTTATTACAACAGCATTTTGGTGCCGTGTTCCCGGCGCTGGTCGAAAAAGTCTTCCGCCCCATGATTATCGCCTCAGACAGTTTACCGGCAGTATGGCTATCATTACTGATCTGTAATCTATTGTGGTTTATGGGCATTCACGGTGCGTTGTTGATCACCGGCATCATGTATCCATTTTGGATGTCGAACATACTGGATAATCAGGCGGCATTGGCGGCCGGGCAGGTCTTACCGCATATCTATGTGCATGCATTCTGGGATTTTTATCTGCTGATTGGTGGCGTTGGTTCAACACTACCACTGGCGTTTATGGCATTACGCAGCCGTTCCTTGCAATTACGTTCTGCCGGCAAGTTGGGGTTGTTGCCGTCGCTGTTTAATATCAATGAGCCGATCCTGTTTGGTTTTCCGGTTATCATGAACCCGTTGTTTTTAGTGCCGTTTCTGTTTGCCCCTTTGTTTAATGCCACACTGGCCTGGTATCTGACCGATTGGGGCTGGCTGGATCGTTTTGTCGCCATCTTACCCTGGTCGATGCCATCACCGATTGGTGCCGCCTGGTCGGCGAATGGCAGCTGGCGGACGGCTTTGATGAGCCTGTTGGCTTTCACCAATGCCTGGATCATCTATTACCCGTTCTTCAAAGTGCATGAGCGTTTACTGTTAGAAAATAAACGGACTGTAATGCAGAAAAAGGGTTATTAAGCTACAATAATGATTATTCTGGAAATCGGTTTCCAATTTAAGCATTTAATCGCAGTACAAAATTTGACATACTGTAAGCAGTATTTTCAGAGGCAAAGAACATGACCACGATTATTGATGTATGTAAGTTGGCCAATGTATCTAAAGCAACCGTCTCCCGGGTCTTAAGTGGTAACCGTAAGGTGAAAGAAGATACCCGCGATGTGGTGATGCGTGCCGTGGAACAGCTCAACTATCGCCCCAACCAATTGGCACAGACACTGGCGACCAAGGTCAGTAACACCGTTGGCGTGATTACCAATGGCCTGACTGACAGTCAGCTGGGGCAGATGTTGCGTCAGCTCGATGCGGTGTTGTGGGGGCAGGGGCGCAGTTTTATTCTCGCCAATGGCGTGGAAGGTAGCACCTCGCTGGCTGATAAACTGGCCTTTCTGGCTTCTCGCCATTGTGATGCGATTTTGTTGTTAGGTAAAAATTACGATCAACGCTGGTTCGATGAACTGGATGCCGGCAATTTACCGCCCTTGCTCACCATGAATCTGGCGTTGGAAGATGTGGATGGTGTGCAATTTGATCAGGCACTGACCGCGGAACTGGCCTGCAACTATCTCTATTCACATGGTCATTCTCAGATCGCCGTGTTGCTGGAATCCGGTAGTGGTGGTGAACAAGTGTTGCAAGGTTATCGCCGCGCTTTAGAAAATCGCAGCCTGCCATTCAATAAACAACTGGTGGCGCAACATACCGACAGCACGACCGCCCTGAGTATGCTGATCAATCGTTATATTCCGTTTACCGCGGTACTGGTGCCGGATGACCATCAGGCGATTGAAGTCATTCGCACCTTGGCGCAATACAACATTCAGGTGCCGCAGGAAGTCTCGGTGATTAGTCTGATGACCGGGATCGAAGGCGAGCGCTATACCCCCGCGATCACTGGTTTTGAAGTACCGGAAGAGAAAATGCTGCAGTCATTATTACGTTTGCTGGATGATGCTATCAAAGGCGGCGGGCAAGGTGGCACTGATGTTGCGCGTGAATTTATGGGCCGTCTGGTGATCCGTCAGTCTGTACGTTCCATGGAATAAGTCTCTTTTTTGCGTTAACGATGTAGCTAATTGCAGATAAAACAACGGGGCTTGCGCCCCGTGTGTTAATTCATAATTCGTTTCTATTTCATGGCCCGAGCAGACTTTCTGGAAAACGAATTCCTGGGCCCTAAAAAACTTCATGCCGATGCCGAAAAGCCAACAAATCACGGAATAGAAAGTAATATTTGTTACCTACCTTGTAAGCATCGGGTGGTAAATGTCCGCGTAATCTTTCTGTATTCAGAATGGCTCGTTTCAACTCGATCGTGGTCATTTGAAGAAGTCGGGCCGCTTCCAGCGTTTCCAGTACATATTCCTCGTGATTTTTTATTCCATTTTTCATTTTGTTGAGCAACCATCCTTTCGATACAACAAAAATCATCATGATTCCTCTTGATAGCCAATACAACGCGAGCGGTTAAAAACAGAGGGATCTTTCAGCACGAACAGACTAATTTTTCATGTTAAAGAACCACTTATATTGCATCGTTGAAATGAGGCGGGTAGTGGTATCTTTGGCATGGCCGGTCCGTTAATCAACTGTATTAATATGAGCAGGACGATTGCCAATACGGTCGTCGCCACCATCATCTCTACCAGCGCCATGCCATGATCAAACGTCAGTTTTGTCCCCATGATAACCGCCGGCGAAGTTAATTTTTATGTGGGTCTAATGCCCAGTTACCGATGTCGTCATCTGTACCCGCCTGGCCATCAGGCCCCACAGAGAACACATCAATAGTGCCGTGTTCGCCCGGGCTTAACAGTTGATATTCGTTTTGCCACGGATCTGCTGGTAACCGTTTGATATAGCCGCCTTCTTTGTAATTCCTCGGCGCAGGTTCACTCTCCGGTTTGGTGATGAGGGCATTTAACCCCTGATCTGTGCTCGGATATCGGCTGTTGTCCAGCTTGTACATGTCTAAAGCATTTTCCAACGCAACAATATCGCTGACGGCTTTCTGGTGATCTGCCTGGTCTTTATTGCCCATTAAATTCGGTACCACCAAACTCGCCAGAATGCCCAAAATTACAATCACCACCATAATTTCCAGCAGTGTAAATCCGCGTTGTTGTTTATATTGCATTGTTACTCTCATCAAAAAACGGGTACTGAAAGTGATTTGCTGTTCCATTTAAATGAACAGCTCAATCACTTAAGGCGTCGCAATTAATGCTTCGCTCATGCCTGTCCATGCCGGTTTACGTTGAAAATTGGCATCGAATAACAGGGGCCAGTCGGGTATATGGTAATATCCCGGTGTCCAGCTTGTTGCATCGGTTAATCCCCAAACGGTGATACCACCGCGTAAATCATATGGCACTGTTTCCAGATAGGCGGTGATCACATCACGATAACGCTGTCGTTGTAGCTCCGCTAATTCGGGGGTTAATGTGGTGGCGGTATTATTCGGGTTCATGCGTATATCGAGTTCGGAAATGCGAACTTTTAACCCCATCGCGACACAACGGCTGAACGCTTGGCGGATATCAGTCACACTGGGCCAGTAACGGTCGATATGTAATTGAAAGCCGATGCCATCAATCGGTATGTTCCGGTTGCGGAAATTGGTCACCATATTCAGAACCGCATCCAGTTTCTTCGGCATCGCTTCGATGTTGTAGTCGTTGTAATACAATTCCGCATCGGGGTCTGCGGCATGGGCAAGTACATAGGCCTTGGCGATATAATCGCTGATATGGGTCGACCAAATACTGGAACGCGCACTGCCATCGTCCAGGAATGCTTCATTAACCACATCCCAACTGTTGATATCGCTGCTGTAATGACTGACCACTGTGGTGATGTGATCCGCGAGCATGGCATCCCAGTCACCGGTGTAATTGCTCATCCAGCTGGGTAGTGCGTTATACCAAACCAGTGTATGGCCATGAATTCGCATGCCATTATCTTTTGCAAATTTGACCAGATAATCAGCATCGCTCCAGTTGTATTGATCCTCTTGCGGATGAATGAACTCTGGTTTCATGACGTTTTCTGCGACTACCGAGCTGAACTCATGTGCAGCCAGATTACGCAGTTGGCTGGCTTGGGGGCTGTAACGGATGCTAGATGCTTGTTCGAAACTGCCGACAGCGAGAGCCACACCGATAGGAATGGTCGTTTGATCCCGAAGCATGGGTGAAGATGGAATGGTCGGCGTAGTCGCTGCGGATTGATCACTTTGCCCGCCACCACAGGCTGCGAGCCCGATACTTGCGACAATAGCGAGATGTCGTATAAATTTTTGCATGGAAAACCTGTTGCAGAATAAGGTAAATGATGAGATCCAGTTGAAATGACTGGATCTCATCACCTTTACGGTTAGTGGGTTAGACCACCTTCATCAAGAACACTGGTTGTCCAGAAGAAGGGGGCATTCCAGTTCACTGTCACTTCATTCAAGGTCCATGCACCGATTTCATCTTTCCAGCAGGTCTGACCCGTGCACTTGCCTTTTATGGTTGCCGCAACAGGATCGCTGAAATTGATGGAGTTCGGGCCACCGGAGATAACACCTGGTGGAACGAGTGGTGAAGCTGGATCAACCGGATGCGCCCAGAATCGATGATGTGGATTTTTCAGTGGGCGGGAACCGTAGCCAGATACGTAGGATTGATCCATTGGGTTGCGTCCTAGCACATAATCCATAGCATCTGACATGGCTTGCAGGTATTTACGTTCACCGGTGAAGTCATGAGCTAATCCGAGGAAGATACTCCGGTTCATCAGGTTAGAGTTAGAACCCCATGGATATTCAACTGCTTGATACGGAATTAAATATCCCTCTTTCTCGACACCTTGTTGATAACCGTTAGCCGCTGCGATGATCGCTGTACGCGCTTTTTCGATATCTTTCTTGTCTAGTTTATTGGGAACCATGGCGAGTGTAATGGTGCCTGCACTGCTCACACCCTGCCAATAGAGGTCGCCAGTACCTGCTTTGTCGCCTTTAGGCGCTGTCAGGTAGTATGGAGAACTCTCAATGGCTTTTTTGTATTCCGCTTTCCCGGTAGTCGTGAACAACTCAGCGGCTGCCCAGTAAAATTCGTCTTTCAAGTCAGTATCATCATACGGGCCTGAACCAACAAAATTATCGTAGGCATACACATTCGGATGGCGGTTTGCGGCTTTCCAGGCTTTTTCTGCTGCTTTCAGGCAACGCTCAGCATAGGCCGGATCTTGTTCTTTCCATACCCGGGCCGACTGGGCGGCGGTTGCTGCCATATTGAGTGTGGCGGCTGTGCTTGGATAGCTAAGAAAACGTGGTTGCGGATCTTTGTGCGGTGGCAGTGGCATCCCGGTCCAGGCTTTATCGGCCACTTTATGGAATACCATGCCAGAGGCATCAATTTCAGTCAGTTTCAGACTCTCTAAGTGCTTGGATTGATCGCCTTCAGGCACATAAGTTTTTTTCCCGTCAGGCACTTGCATGGCCAGGAAAAAATCCATCATCCAGCGAGATTCATTCAGCAAACCATTGTGTTGATTGCCTTGTTCCGGAATTTTTACTTTGCCATCGGCAAAGGCATTTTTATCACCGGTTTTAGCCAGTTGTTCGCGCTCGTAAAGGTTCATCAGTGTCCAGACAGAAATACCGCCATTGACCACATATTTGCCCTGATCGCCGGCATCGTACCAACCACCAGTGACATCTAATGAGAAGTCACAGCCCGGCCATTTGTTACCTTTGGCATCCTGATCGTTAAAGCAGGTTACTTTCTCTGGTTTATGACCTGCAGGTCGAGCCAGATCAGCGCGCTGAACATATTTTGAATCAATATCTATGCCACTACGTTGCTGGTAAAAGAAGGAAAGCGCGTCATATTTCATGGTGTGATAAATATCATCGCCAATGTTGAATGGATGACTTTTTTGACCTGCTACTTCCAACACGAGCCCTGTTGCCGGTGTTTCATCCTGGCTAAAGTCTGCGATATGTACAAATTCACCGGAGGGTTCATTTACACCAAATGGTTTGGTTTTGCCTTCAGCCAAGATTTCACCTTGGGCACTCAGCAAGTGCCAGACGAGAGGAGTTTTGGAATCGCTGGCAATGGTTGCTCTTTTTTGAGCCTTGGTCAGATAACCAACCTGATTGACCCGTACGGTAGCTAAGTCGGATTTTTTATGAAAACTCGGGCCAACCAAAGATACGTCACCGACACAAACAGTCGTCGGTGCTTGCGTTCCCATCTGGAATTGAAGCTGAGTTTTTTCATCGCTGGCTGAAGGGGTGAATTTGATATCGAAGGGCTTGGCTGTGTCATTCAGCGCAATGTCTTGCACTATATAACTGGTATATGGCGCGCCATCATGCTGAATGAGCGCTTTTATATGAACATTTTTTTTTGCCCGCGCGTTGAAGTGCAGCGTGTAGGTTTGTCCTTTCACGAGAGATAGGCCTGATTGACCGAGAATGACATCCCAAGGGTTTGCGCCTGAGTTAGCAAATGTAGCACATCCCATCTGGTTATCTACCGCCAGGGTCGCACCGGCTGTCCACCAGCCCTCGGAACCTTTAGTAAAATTGCCGTTGTTGAGCAATTCCTGGCTAGGGCCTGCCAATACGCCAGAACCGGCAGTCGAACTATTGCTGGAACTTTCTGGTGCGCAGCCGTACAAACCGATGAAACAAGACATGACCACCGCTAAGGTGCTTAGTCGATATATTTTCATTTTTTTCCTCTTTGATAGCAGACAGAAAATTGTCGGGTCGATTTCTGCCTCCCACTCAATTTGCACGGCATCTTGATGAGCTGATATTAAGCTTAGAAATCGATTTCAAGATGTAAATAACAATACTTGAATCAGTAAATCAAGTTTGCATCAGGGAAATGTGAAGAGTGTGGCAAAAATTTCCCAATTGACGGCGTTTAAATTTTAAAAGCACGCCAAAAGATATCGATTTCAGATTTTGGGTTATAGCGATACAAACCAGATTTTTGTGTTTTATGCTCTGTATTTTTGATATTTAGTGCCATTTTAGGCAATTAAATGGATCTGCATGCATCTGTGAGTTTGGTTGCTCTTGTCCATCCACTTTTTATTTGATGTCGATTTCTCTATCTTTTTTTATTTGTGATCTTTCTCTCTATTTGCTAATTAGTCGCGGTATTTGTCCTTTTTTATTGCGGATTCGCTGGAATATTAGAACAACTTCCGCGTACCATGATTGTTAATTTGCAATCGATTTCATGTTGGGCTGTTTTATCAATAGCCTGATTTGGGATCCCGATAAGTCATGTTATGGATGCGAATATCAGGAGCTAGTGGCAAATGAGAAAGAAAATCGAGCTGGTTAGGTCTGCGGCCTATCTGTTTGTTGGTTGTGGGTTGGCGAGTGGGGTATTGAGTTCAGCATCGGCGGATGTGGTGACTGATGCCCCTTACTTTGCCCAATGGCCTAAGATCCACAGTGCTATACCAAAAGATCAAAAAATGGAACAAAACATCAAGGCGTTGCTCAAGCAAATGACCTTGGAGGAAAAAGTTGGGCAGATGATCCAGCCTGACTTCCGAGAAGTAACACCAGAAGAAATTACGAAGTACAAGATAGGCTCTGTGCTGAATGGTGGTGGTGGCTGGCCTAACAATAACAAGCATGCATCTGCAGCGGATTGGGCTCATCAGGCAGATCAATACTGGCTGGCAGCTGAAGCTGGTTTTAAAGGCCGGGGTTTTCGTATTCCATTCATGTGGGCAACGGATGCGGTGCATGGTCATAACAATGTTTTTGCTGCAACCCTGTTCCCGCACAACATCGGCTTAGGTGCGGCTCGCGACCCTGATCTTATCTTCCGTATTGGACAGGCAACGGCGCGTGAAGTGGCTGCCACAGGTCTGGATTGGACATTTGCGCCAACCGTCGCAGTACCGCGAGATGATCGCTGGGGGCGCACTTACGAGGGCTATTCCGAAGATCCGGCAATTGTTTATCACTATGCTGGTCAGATGGTTCGTGGCCTGCAAGGCTCGGCCGACGATCTTCGTGGACAGTATCATGTGATTTCCAACGTGAAACATTTTGTGGGCGATGGTGGCACACGGGATGGCGTCGACCGCGGTCAAAATTTCTATTCTGAAGAAGCACTACGCAATTTGCATGCGATGGGTTATTTCTCCGGCTTGGATGCAGGCGCCCAAGTGGTCATGGCATCGTTCAATAGCTGGCAAAATAAGTTAAATCGTGATGTGTTGGCCAATGATAGCGTTGAATACAACGGCAAGTTACACGGCAGTCAATATCTGCTGACCGATGTGCTCAAAGGCAAGATGGGTTTTGATGGCCTGATTGTTTCTGATTGGAACGGCCATAGTGAAATTGCCGGATGTACCATGGGAAGTTGCTTACCTGCCGTGCTGGCCGGGATCGATATCTTTATGGTCACGGCCCGAAAAGACTGGATGGCATTTCGCCAAAGTCTGCTAGATGGCGTGGCTAACCATCAAATACCCATGAGCCGGATTGACGATGCAGTGACTCGTATTCTGCGAGTAAAAATGCGTGCTGGTTTGTGGCAAAAACCGGAACCATCGGCTCGCGAGTTGGCGGGTAAACAGCCTGAATTGGGTGCGGCTGAACATAAAGCGCTGGCCCGCGAGGCGGTGAGCAAATCGCTGGTCTTGTTAAAAAATGAGAAAAACATTCTGCCATTAAATCATCACAGCCGCGTGTTGGTTGTTGGTGGTGCGGCAGATGATTTGGGCAAACAGACCGGTGGATGGAGCCTCACCTGGCAAGGTACGGAAAACAAACGTGCTGACTTCCCTGGCGCACAAAGCATGCTGGATGCGATTCGTAGCACGGTGGGTAAAGATAATGTTTTGGTCGATGCTAAATCACTCGATCTGAAGACTGCTAAGCCGGATGTGGCCATTATGGTCATGGGGGAAGATCCTTATGCCGAATGGTTTGGTGATATTCCTGACAATAAAACACTCGCTTATTCCGAGTTAAAGAGCAGCTATCACGATGATTTGCTGACGTTGAAAAAGTTGAAAGCTGCCGGGATTCCTGTCGTTACCGTGTTGTTCTCCGGACGCCCTCTGTACGTCAATGAAGAAATCAACCTCTCCTCAGCCTTCGTTGCGGCCTGGTTGCCGGGAACAGAAGCTGAAGGGATCACTGATGTCTTATTCAAAAATGATAAGAACCAGGTTGCACATGATTTCCAAGGTCGTCTCTCTTTCTCTTGGCCATTCCTGAAGTGTGCGACCACGGTTAATCGTATACCAAAAAATATTCCGGACTGGAATCGCCCAAGTTTTGAGCAGGACCCTAAAGGTCCTATGGCGCCACTGTTCCCTTATGGTTATGGCCTCAGCTATAAACAGGCATCACCGGTAGCCGCTCGGGTCAGCAATTTGGATGCGCTTCCTTTGGATGATCGCAAGTTTGGTTGTAACGAATCTGACCCTGCTAAGTTGGCTGCCGCCGATAAAGTCATGGAGTTGTTTGGGCCAAAAGCGAGCGAAGAACACCGACTGCGGATGGGCGACGCCAGCAATTGGACGGGGACAGAGGTTTCAGGGAACAGCATAACTGAAATGAAGTTCATCAAGGTGCAGCCTATTGACTACCTTCGCCAGCAAGATGCTCGAGCAGTGACATTTATGGGTGAGAACAAACCGGGTGTCGATACGGGTGCGACCATTCAATTGCAGACCACTCAAGTGAAAGGAGCTGATCGTCGCAGCTATCTGAAAGCTAACAGCGAACTGCAAGTCACTCTGCGTATGCAAGAAGCGCCTGATAGCAATATGTCCCTAGGATTGCAATGTGGCTGGCCTTGTGGAAAAGCTCTTGAAGTTGCTCCTGCTCTGCGTCAATTGCCGGTTGGGAAATGGGTTACCCTGAGTTTACCTCTGAGCTGCCTGCAAGATGACATGGATTTTACGAAAGTGAATACGCCGTTCATTTTTGCTACCAGTGGCAAGGCCCGTCTTGATTTGGCCACTGTCCGCTGGGTGCCTGCAACGTTAGTGCAACCGGGTAAGGATCTGATGCAACTTGATTGTCAGGGCCAGTTAAAAAAATAACGTCTCATCCCTAGTAGCAACCCAAGGCGCTTTCTGTGCCTTGGGTTGTATTGCAACAATAAATTCGTTCAACATCTGAGCCTCCCTTATTCAAAGCTCTCCAACTGTACTTTAACGACAAGGCTTAGTTAGCAAATCCATCAAATTCGAATGTTGATAATCCAGCGGTGGAGGCGTTCTCTCCCGCTATCCGCATTTCTTACGCACCCCTCTTCTTCATCACCTATTCCACAGTCTAGTTATTTGCTATCGCTTCGTTAATACAAGCTTTCTACATATTTATTTTCGTGGGTAGTCTTCGAATCATGAAATCGATGCCGGATGTTTTGTGGTTTTTTGTATTAAGATTCACTTGAATCAAAAAACAATGAAAATATAACAATTCTTTATATAACAGTGGCTTATGTTATTTTTATAATCGTTCATAAATAACGAATAAATTTCTAAGTGATCGTTATCACAATTACTCACTCAAGATTTTGAAATCGATTTCAAGGATTCTTTGCTCGATCTATAGTGTGGCAACTTAAAAAAAGAGGAATCGTCATGAAGAAAATTATGTTGTGTTGTTCTGCTGGTATGTCGACCAGTTTGTTGGTCAAAAAAATGGTTGTTGAAGCGGAAAAACGAGGTTTGGCTGCGGAGATAAAAGCGTTTGGTGCTTCGGAATTTGACCAGCAAATGCCTAACTATCAGGTGGTATTACTGGGGCCTCAAATCAAATACATGCAGCCTGAGTTGCAGGCGAAAGCGGCGACACGAGGCATCAAGGTTGAACCTATTGGCATGATGGATTACGGCATGCAACGCGCTGATAAGGTATTGGATTTCGCCTTATCGCTGATCGGTTAATTACGTTAGCAAGGAAGAGAAAAACGATGAATTCATTCTATAACATGCTAGTCGGTCTGATTGAACAACGCATCGGCCCATTAGCTGGGAAACTAGGTCAGCAGCGTTATGTTCTGTCTATCCGTGATGGTTTCGTAGCGGCTTTACCATTCATGATCGTAGGCAGTTTCATGTTGGTATTCATTTTTCCGCCAATCTCAAATGAAACAACGTGGGGCTTTGCTCGAGCTTGGCTTGATTTTTCAAATACCTACCGTAATGAGCTGATGTTGCCATTCAACATGAGCATGGGGTTGATGACGATCTTCATTTCTGTCGGCGTTGCATCAAGTTTAGGTCGTCAATATTCATTAGATCCCATCACGACTGGGCTACTCTCACTGATGTCATTTATGTTGGTCGCTGCACCTTATAAAGATGGTGCCATATCGACACAATATTTCTCAGGCCAAGGTATTTTTACTGCGTTGATTTGTTCTATCTATTCAACGGAAGTTTATGCCTGGCTAAAGCGCAACAACATTACTATCCGTTTACCGTCTCAGGTGCCAACGGGTGTCGCTCGCTCTTTTGAAGTACTAATTCCTGTTCTGGCGATTATTTTAACTTTGCATCCATTGAATCTGTGGCTGCAACATACGACGGGTATGATTCTGCCAGAAGCAATCATGCATATGCTTAAACCACTGGTTGCCGCCTCGGATAGTTTGCCTGCTGTATTACTGGCGCTTCTGGTTTGTCAGGTGCTCTGGTTTGCGGGTATTCATGGCACCATGATTGTAACAGGCATCATGAACCCATTCTGGTTGGCAAATTTAGCTGCGAACCAAGCCGCACTGGCTGCTGGCCAACCAATTCCTCATACTTTCTTGCCTGCTTTCTGGGATCATTTTCTGTTTATCGGTGGTGTTGGCTCTACTTTACCACTGGCATTTCTGCTTATGCGCAGCCGGGCTGTACATCTGCGGACTATTGCTCGTATGGGCGTGGTGCCTGGTTTGTTCAACATCAATGAACCCATCTTATTTGGTGCCCCGATCATCATGAATCCTATCTTTTTCCTGCCATTTATCCTGATCCCAATGGTCAATGCGGTTCTGGCTTGGTTTGCGGTTAAATTTGATTTGGTGGCTAAAGTTGTCATGTTGACGGCGTGGACGACACCAGCTCCTATTGGCGCTGCATGGTCTACCAATTGGGCATTAAGTCCGGTCATTATGTGCTTCATCTGTATGGCCGTTGCTGCGTTGATGTATTACCCATTCGTGCGCGCTTATGAAAAAACGCTGCTGCAACAGGATGCAGAGAATGCTCCAGTAGAAGACGAAGAAGTGAACGTGACACCGAGTCAGGCTTAAGTATTACTGGCTGCGGGCAATATACGGCTTGCAGCCGGATTTAATGAGGAAAGGTTAATGCAATATAAATTCCCTGAGGGGTTTTGGTGGGGAAGCGCGTCCTCAGCCGCTCAATCAGAAGGCGCAGCAACACAGGGTGGTAAAGCACCAACAATCTGGGATCACTGGTTTAAAACGGAACCAAATCGTTTTCACAATCAGATTGGCCCAGCTGATACCTCCATGTTTTATGAGCGATATAAAGACGATATCGCGCTTATGGAGCAAATAGGACACAACAGTTTCCGAACCTCCATTTCTTGGGCTCGTTTGATGCCGGATGGTAAAAACATTAACCAAGAAGCGGTTGCCTTCTATAACAATGTGATTGATGAATTATTAGCGAAAGGCATCAAACCATTTATTGGGCTCTTTCATTTTGATATGCCGATGTATTGGCAAGAGCTGGGTGGATGGGAAAATCGGGCTACCGTTGATGCTTACGCTGAATACGCAGAAATCTGTTTCAACCTGTTTGGCGATCGGGTTGCTTGTTGGATGACATTCAATGAGCCGGTCGTGGTCGTGGAAGGTGGGTATCTGTATGACTTCCATTACCCGAATCAGGTCGATTTCAAACGCGCAGCACAAGTGGCTTATCACATGATGCTGGCGCACAGTTCTGCCGTGAAACGTTACCGTGCGCTCTCATTGTCTGGCAAGATCGGTATTGTATTGAATCTGACGCCATCCTATCCGCGGTCTTCAAACCCTGCAGACTTGAAAGCTTCGTTTGCTGCTGATTTGTTCTTCAATCGCGCATTCCTCGATCCTGCTGTGAAAGGTTGTTATCCAGAAGAGCTCATCGAAATTCTTCGTGAATATGACCAGCTACCAGAATGCAGAGAGGGTGATAAGGAATTATTGGCTGCAGGAAAAATTGATTTACTGGGTATTAACTATTACCAACCTCGCAGAGTTCAGGCGAGGATGACAGCAATTAATCCGTGCGCACCATTTATGCCTGATTTCTTTTTTGAAAACTATGAAATGCCAGGCCGAAAGATGAACCCATACCGGGGTTGGGAAATATATGAACGTGGTATTTACGACATATTAACCAATCTGCGTGACAACTATGGAAATATTCCAAGTTATATATCTGAAAACGGTATGGGTGTTGAAGGTGAACACCGTTTCATCGCAGAAGATGGTCAGGTGAAAGATGATTACCGCATCGATTTTATTCGAGGACATCTTGAATGGATTCACTCTGCGATTTCCGAGGGCTGTAACTGCCGTGGTTATCATCTTTGGACATTTATTGATAACTGGTCCTGGATGAATGCATATAAGAACCGTTATGGCTTTATTAGTCTGGATCTGGCAACTCAGAAACGGACAGTCAAAAAGAGCGGTGAATGGTTTGCGCAGGTTTCATTGAATAACGGGTTTTAAGGAGTAATCAATGTTAGATCTTGAAGAAGCGGTGATGGGTATTATCGTCAATGCTGGTCAATCACGTAGTCTTTGTTTTGAGGCGTTACGTCAGGCCAGAGCGGGTTTGTTTACTGAGGCGGATGGATTATTGGCTGAAGCGATTGAAGCTGGTAAAGAAGCGCATGCTGTACAAACTAAGTTAATAGAAGAGGATGAGGGCGAAGGCAAAACCAAGATGACTTTAATCATGGTTCATGCCCAGGATCATTTGATGACATCTATTTTATGCAGAGAGTTAGTAACTGAGTTAATTGAGTTATATCGTCGTCAGGCAAAGTAGTTATTTTTTCATATTGATCGTCATCTTTTCCACCGCTATATGCGGTGGTTTTTTTATTAAGTTTAAATTGTTTGTTTTTTATATTTCAATCCTTTCAAATATCCCCATGCTCTCAAATGTTTCAATCTATTCAAATGTTTCAGGTGTTTTAATTTTATTTCATTTTTATGAAATTTAAATGACTCGATTTCAATTCAAGTTTTCAAATCATCTTATCATTATAGTAACGCTAACCTTCAATAAAAAATTAATCCAAATAGTGGAGTGTAAAACTAATGCGAACAAAAAACGTTATGGCAGCGATTCTGCTGACGAGCGGTTTATATGCCACACAGGCTTCGGCATGGGAATGGAGTAATATCGATTGGGAAATTTCAGATGGGTGGCGTAATGGCGGGTCTGAATTCAACTGTACTTGGCAGGCAAGCAATATTTGGATGGAGTCTAACCTAGCGATTTTGAATGCAAAGTCTGATCAAGGTTATAAAAGTTGTGCTGAAATGCGGACTTACAACTATACACGTAGAGGCCGCTATGAGGTAAAAATGCAGGCTGGCGCGGTTCCGGGGACGATTAGTTCATTCTTTACTTATACTGGAGAAGCTGGCACCAGCACTCATTATGAGGTTGATATTGAGTTGATGGGCGGAACAAATCTACTGCACACCAATGTCTGGATTCAGGGAAAACAATATCCTCAGGATATTGACTTAGGTAAATATGGCATGGCGCTCTGGAATATGGAACGTTATGCTTTTAACATTGATGAAGCAGGCGTGACATGGCAGGTTTTCAGCCGCACCGCTAATAAATGGGTGACTGTTCGTCGAGCAGATAAACCTGTTACCGGTTATATGCAATTATTCGTTAATAACTGGATTAGTGCTAATCCACAATTTCCACCGAGCAATTATAATAATCTCCCTGCTTATGCTAAATATTCATATATTTCAGTTCAACCATGGGAATAACAAGCTGACAGCATAAATTCCTGCGGAGGGGTAATAGTTACCCCTCAATTTCTGAGCTGAATACATTTAATAGAGTCGGTTCGACTATTTATTTTAAATAGCTTTGATTCAGTCGATCAATCAGATGATGGGAAGTGAAAATAAACAATACAATCAAAGGCATGATTGCTATGGCTGAACCTGCACAAATCGCCCCCCAAGGTACGACTCCGACCCCCTGAAGCGCACGCAACGCCAAAGGTAGCGTATAGCTCTCCATATCGTGCATGACAACTAATGGCGCCATAAAATTATTCCATGATGCAATAAAGGTTAACAATGCAAGAGTGAAAAGTGCTGGTTTTATCAGTGGAATAACGATGTAACGGTATAGCCCCCACTCGCTGCAACCATCAAGCCGAGCCGCTTCGATCACCTCATTGGGGACTGCTTGTTCGATATATTGCCGCATTAAAAATACGCCGAAAGCACTGCATGCAGCTGGAATATAAAGTGCTTTCGGTTCATTAAACCAACCAAACATCGCAATGATCAGTGCATTAGGAATCATATTTAGAAAAACAGGTAAAAGCATGGTGCTGATCACCAAGTTAAATAAAATCTTTTTACCTTTAAAATGATAAAGTGCAAATGCACTTCCCGCTAAAGAGCAAAACAGGAGGTTTAATATCGTCGTCACCAACGCAATATAAACACTGTTCGACAAATTGTGCCAGAAATAGGGAAGACGATTTAATAACTGATGTATGTTTTCACTAAATTCATTCCCGAACCATAATGGTAGAGGGACAGAAAAAATGGTTTGCTCATTATGTGTAGCAAATATCAACATAAACCAGAATGGCAATACCATCAAAATAGCACCTAACCAAATCAGGCTACCGATCAACCAATGCGTTAATTTGAGTTTATTAATCTGGTTCATAAGCAATCTTTTGGCTTAATACGACGAGTAAGGTTACAGAGCGAAAATAATATTATAAATAACAACCAGGCCGTTGCAGATGCTGTGGCAAAGTCTCCTTCTGCAAACGCAGTTGAGTATAAATACATGGCGAGTGTTTGTCCTGCTTGCCCTGAACCACCAGTTCCTGAAGTTAGAATAAATGGCTCCTCAAATAGCTGAAAACTGCCAATCAGGCTTAGTGTTAGAGCTAATAAAATCATAGGTCTGAGTGTTGGTAACGTAACATGTCGCAGTTGTTGCCAGAATCCGGCTCCATCTAAAGATGCCGCATCAAATAGTTCACTCGGTATCGTTTTCATCGCAGAAAAATAAAGAAGGGTATTCCAACCGACATAACGCCAGAAAACGACAAAGGCAATGACCCAACGGATATGTGACGAATCTTGCCAATCAATAGCTTGTTCTGGAAATAACCAATTCAACGGTTGGATGCCAGCCAATTTCCAATCATGGATCCCGGTTAATAATTGGTTTAAAAGACCAAAATCCCGGGAAAATAATGAACCAAATACGAGAGAAATAGCGACAGAGGAAGTAATAAACGGCAGAAAGTAGAAGCAAAGTAAAATATGGCGCTTCTGCGAAGCCATTCTAAAAAGGAGTGCTGCCAGAGGGAGTGCGATTAAGTGCTGGGGTATTGCAGAAGCTAAGCCTAACCACAAGGTATTATATAAAGCATGGTAAAACCATTCGTCGGTTAATACATACTCAAAGTTAGTAAGCCCCAACCATTCCATTTGATGAAATGAAGTGCCTAATTCCCAACTGTGCAGTGCAATCCATGCAGAAAATAGCATTGGATAGAGGCCAAACACGCTAAATAAAATAATAAATGGCAATAGATATAGATAAGGGATCCATTTTGAATTACTGAATCTACGCATTAACGTCTGACCTTATGACGGATTTGACGCTCGGCATCTTCTAGTGCTTCAGTAATATCTTTATGCTCATCCAGCACAAGATCCATCTGTTTACGGATTATTTCTGCTGCTAACGAATCGTTTTTATTCGCCATAATGACCGGCATATTCGCTGCAGCATCTTTCCAGATTAATCTTGCTTGTTGTTGTCCCAAATAACTGATTGACTCAGCCATGTGCCGGGTTTGTTGTGCACTTAAAAGGGCAGGGAATGCATCGAGTTTCTCAAAGGCTTCTTGCTGCATCGATGGATCTAACGTCATGAATTGGATAAAATCCCATGCTGCCGATTTATGCGCAGCCGCCTTAGGAATAGCATAAAAAGAGCCACCCCAACTGGCATAGGAATGTTCAGGTAACTGGCTTACTCGCCAAGCTCCGGAACTTTCAGGTGCGATCCAGCTTGATAAATGCCCGGCAAACCACGCCCCCATCATTTGAGTGGCTACTCGTCCGCGCCGAATAGCTTCTGCCCATTCATTACTCCAAATCTGTAAACGCGCATCCAGTCCAAGATCGCGGACCTGCTTAGCCAGTGTAAATGCCCGAACGAAGCGTTCACTGCGTACTAAGGTTTCTCCGGCTTGATTAAAATAGATCCCTTCACCTGGCTTGAGCCCGATACGAATATAGATGTCTTTCAAATCACTGGCGTTAGCGACTAGATAGATGGATTTTTGTTTCAGTTTGACACCAGTTTGTATAAAACTGTCCCAAGTTTTAGTCATCTCATCAAGTGATACACCGGCTTGGCTTAACAGGTCCTGGCGGTAAAAAAGTGAGCCAGGACCTATATCTGCAGGCATTGCAAACAGTTCACCTCGGTCATTCTGGGCTTGAACCATCGTATAAGGTACGAATAACGATCGATACTGAAGCGCGTTATAGGGAGGGTTGCTTAGTATCTCTAGGCCACCGGAATTTACAAAACGGCTAATAAAGCCTTGTTCTAGCCCCATAATATCGGGTAACCCGGCGCCAGTGGCTAATGCTGACGTCATCGCATTGTGATGATCATAAAACGACAGCGATAGCAGGCGGATGGTAATGTCAGGATGTAATTTTTCATAACGCGGGATGGCAGCCCGAATCGCAGCATCAAAGTTAGGATATGAGGCTATAGTCAGTGTTGTTGCCTGAACTTGGGTGATAAACATCAGCACCATTAATAACAATCCACAAAATAATGGTGTTGATCTCAAACTAACCCCCTGATGGTGTCTTCATACTAAAAAGCGATTATCTCAACATCTTATAAATCATATCTATCAATAGACAAGCTTGATGCATGGAAGCTGCGGTCGTTTGGCTATTTTGTTAACGAACTGTGATGCTGATCTGCCCTTTACTCCTCCTACCTTCAATTCAGAATCATTTCCTAAACTCCGTGACATAAACCCTTTAATTTATCTGAAATCGATATCAATTTCGTGTGAGTCTCTCTGCGTTAAACAAGCAGAGAAATTAACTGATTTGACCTCATTTTTGGCCCAATAACTGGAAACGGCCAGTAAAACTCACTATCGCCCGGATTCAGATTGTAAGATCTTGAATTTGAATTGTTATTTTAAATAATTTATTGAATTTCAATGGTTTTGATTATGATTTATATTTTTTGTATGTATGAGCAACTTCTTTAACAAGAGGCATTGATGTTATTTTATTCCTCATTTGTAGCAGAGAGTTTTGTGATTCTTAGCACGAATTACGATCTTAAAAATGAATAAACATTGCTCTAGAAATCGATTTCATGAAAATTGGCTTACCCCGTTTTTTCTTGATATCGATTTCATGGTGCTGGTTGGGATGTATTGCCACCACAATGAAATATTTTTACCCATTGATTGGAGTGGTCAATATGAATGAAACAAAGAAAGGAATTTTGGCATCGTTGCTTACCACCATCTTGCTCAGTGGATGTGGTGGTGCAGAGAACATCGGTTCGTCAGCTAGCAATAGTAATGCGGGAACTAATCCTCCGGTCTCCGGCGATAGTTCACTGTTGCTATTTGGTGTCGGTGCAACGGCAACGACCACGCCGAGAATTCAGTCTGAAATGGATAATTGGGATGTCAAACCGGTCACAGCGACACCGCTATCTTTGACTAGTATTGGCGCTGTTCTCATCAATAATGCCGGAACCAATGATGCCGCCGATGTTCAGGTATCAGGCAATGGTACTGGTACTTTCATGTTGAAATCAGATACGCCGATTAATCTGAGCAAATATGCGGCTGGGTTCATTGAATTTCAATTACGGACTAAGAGCGCAGTACCTACAGAACTATCGGTTTCAATCGATAATGAATACCCCAACCGGAGCAGTATTCCTATCGCGGCAGCAGTAGCAGGAAGTGGTAATTGGGAAACGCTGACGGTACCGATCAATTGTATGAAGCCATATCCAGGCGCAACAGCAGTAAATTTAGCTTCTGTTAACGCACCATTCTTTTTGGATACGAAACAAGCATTTAATTACGAAATTTCCAATGTGAAATACACATTGAGCACAACCAACACGCCAATTGTTGATCCTGTGACATGTAAAGCTGCGGTAACTGATAGCGGCACTGGAACTGGTACTGATGCTGGCACTGGTTCTGGTTCTGGTTCTGGCTCTGGCTCTGGTGTTAATCAAGCTCCAGCTCTCGTCTCTGGTGATACCGCACTTTATTACTCTGGTGATAAGAGCCAGGCAATTGATCACAGCACTGACTATCCAGTAAATGGTTTTGGTGGCACAACGACCGATGCTAACCAAGTCGTTACAGTCGATTTTCCTGGCAATAGTGGCGTTTTCTTAGGCTCTGATACATCGAATGCCGATCTTTCTGCCTACCAAAATGGCGCCATGACACTGGATCTGAAAGTATCTAGTTATGGTGCATCACCTAACATCCAGATCCGCATGGATGGTACTGCTGGTCCAGACTATGGCACATTTTTTACCATGGATAGCAGTAAGGTTCCGGCTGATAACAACTGGTACCGTTGTACTCTACCGATGACTTCCCTTATCCCTGCCGCCAACACCAATTCTGTTCAAAAAGCGCTGTATATGAGTGGCGCTTGGGACTCTATGTCAGGGCTGCAGTTCGCATTTACCAATGTGGCGCTGAAGACGACTGTGCCTAGCGGTTTTGACGCCAATTCTCCTTGCCAGCAGGTTACTCCTTAATTCTTGCGCCAGCCCCATGCGTCGTGGGGCTGTATATCACTTTCTATACACTGGAGGTTTAAATGAAATTGAAATATGTAGCATTGTTAGTCGGTGCCTGCTGTGGACTAACACTGCCAACCCTGTCTATGGCTTCAGAAGATACTGTTTTTAATGGTTATATCCGCGCAGGATCGATGTTTGATGCCCAAGACAATTTCACTAAAGCTAATTATGCGGATGAAATGGATAAGACCATGGGGCGCCTTGGCGCTGAAGTCGATAATAGCTGGAATGGTGAACTGATTAAAAAATGGGATCTTGATGGCGGTAAGTCAGCAAAAATTCATTTGGAGCTAGAAGCTGCCGATGGTGATGGCATACAGACCCGTGCTGCGCCAAGAGCGTCTGGTGTTTCTCAAACGTATGTTGAATTGGGCGGGATCACGCCAACGGGCACCATGTGGGGTGGTCTGCGTTATTATGATCGCGAAAACTATATATTCACCATCGATAATTTTTATACCGATTACTCAGGTACCGGGGTTGGCTTAAAAGATCAGGAAATTGCTGGCGGGAAGTGGGACTTTGCATATGTTAATAGCAATGATACTAACCACAGTGATCGCACCGATGGTGACTCTGCGATTATGCATACGCTGCATTCAAGCGCCAAATACGGCGATTGGGATTTTGAAGTTGCACTGAAACAAATGCCGGACAATGCTTTTACGGGTGATGTAAATCAATACGCTACCAAAGGCGTAGAAGGCACTGCTATTTATTCACGAGATGACTTTTTCTTCATGCCTGGCGGCTTTTCTAAGTTTATTGCCCAAACAGGTCGCGGATTAGGTTCTGGTGATTTACTGGGTGCTACATTGACGAATACGTCAATGTATCGAAAAGGTTCTTTGTACCAGAAAACGCTTCAGGATAAAGCTGATGGCTATAAACCTTATCAGTCAAAAGTAATGGAAGGTGACCAGTCCTATCGCATGTTCGCGTGGGGGGGGTGGTACGGTGCCAAGGTGCAACTGTTGCCAACTTTATCTTATCAGTACAATGACTATGAGTTAGGTGGCCATGACTCTTGGTATTCCGCCTCACTGCGTCCTGTATTTCCGATTAACCAGTCCTTCTCAGTACAGACTGAAGTTGGATATACGAAAAATAATCTTATGCTAGATAATGTCGACCGAGGCAGTGATTCCAGAAAGATCAGCATAGTTCCGACTTTCACCGTGAATACCGGTACAGGACCTTCACCGGAAATTCGTTTCTTAACCACATACGTGCATCGTAATTTCAATACGCCATGGCAACAAAAGGATAGTCGCAATGACTTCCTGGTTGGTATTCAAGCGGATATGTGGTGGTAAGGGTAATAGGGAAACCAATACAAATATAATATCGGGCCCTAAGGGGCCCGTGTTTTTAAAGGATCCATATATGACACAAAGCAAACAGAGTTGGTTGCTATTGGCTGGTTTACTGGCGACTGGTTGTACTGGCATTGAGTCGGGACATTCCTTGGGAACCCGAGAACCGATCAGCGCCTTCCAACAGCAGGCTATCGCTGGTAGACAGCAATTGATGCAGACACCTGCAGTTCCTAGCTTGAACAAGTTAACGTATCAGCCATTAAACAAAGAAAATAAATGGATACAAATTGGCTCGAATAATCAGGTTTTTTCTTTTGAAACAGGAAAAAGCTATCTGACGGCTTTCTCATTACCGAATCAGTCACAGGCGATACATATCAAATTAACGGTACCAGTTGATTTTTCGCTGTTTCTTCCTAGTGTCATGATATTGGATGAAAACTTTGCGACGTTGCAAGTTGTGCCTAGCGCTAAATTTGCAAAAGTAAGTGATGACCTGATGGCAGGACAGAATCTGAAAGGGGAGTTTACCGTTCCTGTTACTATCGGATCATCGCGTCCAGCATATATGCTGATATATACGACAACCCAGGATATGCAAAGCACTACCAAGATTAATCCTGACGTATTACAAAGAGCCATGCAGCATGACCGGACTACCGATGTTGCCCGATTCCTGAATTCGGATGTACCTCATGCCGCAACCGGGCGTCTACATTTAACTTTTGATTATCAAACAGATTTGACCGCAGCCCCGAGCAAACAATATGTATCTCCTGCAGCAACGAATTTAGGTTCAGTTAATCCGACGAGCGAGCAGGGGTATTATCAACGTATTCGTGATGCCGTAGCCAAAAAGGAATACGAAAAAGCACTGGCGCTGGTTCAGGCTGCAAAAAAAGCCGGGTTCACGCATGCTCAGGATGTTTTTTTTGCTGCGCAGCAATAGATTGAGTCGCTACCGCAATAACGTATCCTTGCTTGTTGCTTCGAATGGAAAAGTGTATTTTAACGGGCTGATTTATTAAGAACATTTCAATGGAAAGCTAGTCAGCTCTAGCCTTTTGATGTCCGCATGGGGGGGATATGTCCAAGCCAGCTCAGGATAAACAAGCCACTGTCTATGATATCGCCCGCGTTGCCGGTGTATCGGCAAGCACTGTTTCAAGGATTCTGAATGGATCAGCTAAGGTTGCAGAAGACAAGCGACTGGCTGTTGAGGATGCCATTCGAGAGCTGAATTATCGTCCCAATTTGATGGCTTTGTATCTGAAAACCGGGCAATCCATGACGTTGGGCGTATTGACTCAGTATGTTGATAGCCCATTTTCCAACGAAATGTTGCGTGGAGTTGAGCATGCTTTACAAGGATCAAAGTATGCCCCTCTTATTGCTAGTGGTCATTGGAATGCGGAAGAAGAAGTTGAACGACTAAGACTGCTTATTGATCGTCGGGTAGATGGGATTATTATTTTGACAGGCCATGTGAATCAGCCTGCGCTACTCGAATTCTCACAGCAAGTTCCAATTGTTGCCACAGGTCATAATATTAATACGGAAAGAGTTCGTACCTTTAGCATTAATAATCGACTTGGTGGATACATGGCAACGCGCTATTTACTTGATCTGGGTCATCGCCAAATTGCACACATTGTTGGGTTACCAGATCAAAATGATGCTATTGAACGTCAGCGTGGTTATCGACAAGCACTTGTTAGTTCAGGAATTGAATATGACCCAGAGCTGGTAGTGCAGGGGGATTTTGCTGAAGCTGGTGGCTTTAATGCGGCCAAACAATTGGTCGCTAGCGGCAAAAAGTTTTCGGCAATTTTTTGTGCCAATGATCAAACCTGTTATGGTGCAATTTTGGGGCTAAAACAGTGTGGTCTGCGTGTTCCGGAAGATGTCTCGCTGATTGGATTTGATGATTTGCCTTTTTCCACTTTTTCTAATCCACCGCTCACAACTGTCAGGCAGCCAATCTATGAAACAGGTATTGTCATGGTCAATACGTTACTTGGGTTGATTGAAAATACCGAACAAACTATCGATGAACTACCTGAATTGAGTATTGTGGTCCGTGATACGACTATGCCATATGTTTGTGATAAGGACTAATGGCCTGGAAATGAATGCTGGCGTTACTATGTCTCAAGGCTGAATTCATCTGCCTTCAACAGGACAGTAGTAAATCATTTGTGGGTTTAATCGTGGGTTCAAAAAGAAAAAAGGTGTATTTCAATAAGAAAAACACCTTTTTTAATGTGTTGTTTTAGTTAGTTCATATCTAACTCTTTTAATTTCCGTGTCAGGGTATTTCGTCCCCAACCCAGTAATCGTGCCGCTTCCTGCTTATGACCGTGTGTGTGTTGCAATGCGGTATTCAGCATGATGCGCTCAAATTCAGGTAACGCTTCCGAAAGAATATCCACCTCACCGCGGGCCAGTTTTTGTGCAATCCACTGTTGTAACTGATCCTGCCAGCGCAATGAGACCGGCTCTTTACCTGGGGTCTGGCGCTCTTCAATCGGGTTCAGCAATTCTGGCGGCAGATCAGAGACCAGCACTTCCTGACCAGAAGCCATGACGGTTAACCAGCGACAGACGTTTTCCAGCTGACGCACATTCCCCGGCCATGGCAGACGGCTGATGTAGGCTTCGGTATCTGTATGCAGCATTTTCGCTTCTACATTCAGCTCTTTAGCTGCGCGGAGTAAGAAATGCTGAGCCAGCTTCGGAATATCTTCACGCCGTTCCCGCAGTGATGGCAGATGAATTCGGATCACGTTCAGACGATGGAACAAGTCTTCACGGAAATCGCCCGCCTGCACGCGCTTTTCTAAATCCTGATGGGTTGCCGCAATAATTCGCACATCGACTTGGATCGATTGATGACCACCAACGCGATAAAACTGGCCATCGGCTAACACGCGCAATAAACGGGTTTGCACATCCAATGGCATATCACCAATTTCATCTAAAAACAGTGTGCCACCATTGGCCTGTTCAAAACGGCCCTGACGAACACTATTGGCGCCGGTAAAGGCCCCTTTTTCATGGCCAAACAGCTCTGATTCAATCAGATCTTTGGGAATGGCGGCCATATTCAGCGCGATAAATGGCTTGGCTGCGCGTGGGCTATGACGGTGCAGCGCATGCGCTACCAGTTCTTTACCAGTACCAGATTGGCCATTGATCAGCACAGAAATAGAAGAACGGGCCAGACGACCGATCGCACGAAAAACTTCCTGCATCGCCGGGGCTTCACCGATAATTTCCGGCGCTGTTGTTGCCACTTGTTGACGTGCCCGACGTTTATTACGTTGCTCACGCAAGTGACTTTCAGCACGCTGCACCAGTGCTACAGCTTCATCGATATCAAACGGTTTTGGTAAATATTCAAATGCACCGCTCTGATAGGCATTTACAGCACTATCCAGATCCGAATGCGCCGTCATGATGATGACTGGGATATCCGGTTGTTTTTCCTGGATCAACTGCAATAAGGAGAGCCCATCAATACCAGGCATACGAATATCCGATACAATCACATCCGGAATACTCTGGTTATTATCCAGCGCGGCTAACAGGCTTTCGCCATCTTCAAATGACTGACATTCAAAATGTTCTGCGCTCAGCGCTCGTTCCAGAACCCAACGGATAGAGCTGTCATCATCGACAATCCAGACTTTGGCTGCCATGGTGTTTATCCTTATTACTTACGAAGCGGTAAATAGATACAAAATTCGGTGTGTCCCGGCCAGCTGACACATTCAATACGGCCTTTATGCTGATCAATCAAATTCTGTGCGATTGATAACCCCAAGCCGGTGCCACCCTCTTTGCCGGTGACCATGGGATAAAACAAGGTGTCGCGAATACTTTCCGGTATCCCTGGGCCATCATCAATAATGCGAATTTCGGCAGCCAAACGATAACGTTTACCGTGGATGGTGATTTGAAACACCGTGCGGGTTTTCAGGCGGATCGTGCCTTGCCCATGCATGGCTTCCACCGCATTGCGAACAATATTGAGGAACGCCTGCTGCAACTGTTCCTGTTCCAT